>NZ_JBVICA010000007.1:0-356610 GCF_055573115.1 Streptomyces sp. NPDC030222 | reverse complement strand
CTCCTGCGCGACGTCGCCGAGAACCGCCAGCTCGGCGACACCACCACCCTCACCGACTCCACCGTCATGGACCTCATCCAGACCAAACTCCCCACGACGACGGACGAGGACTGAGCGGACGCGCAGGACGCACATCCGCACAGCGGCAGCCCGAAGGCAACGGGCTGAACCATGAGCCGGATGCCGGGCAGTGACTCCCCCCACTGCCCGGCATCCCACAGCCCGAACACAACGGGCCCAACCAAGAACCGGATGCCGGGCAGTGACTCCCCCCACTGCCCGGCATCCTCTTTTGTGCGTTCACGGAAGGGCGCCTGACGTACCGAAGGCACCTGTCGTGCGTGGTGTCGTCCGCGGGACCTCGCAACGGCGGTGAACGGTGGCGGCCTGCGCCGGACCTGTCGTCGAGCGCCCGCCGGTCGAGGCAGCCCTCGCCGGTACGGGCGCTCGCGGGCGCGCTACGCGCCCAGCGCCTCGGCCAGGCCGGCGCGGCCGCTGATTCCGAGCTTGTTGTACGCCTTGCTGAGGTGGATCTCCACGGTCCGCAGCCCGACGAACAGCCGTGCCGCGATCTCCTTGTTGGTGAGGCCCTCGGCGGCGAGGTCGGCGACCCGGCGCTCCGATGGGGTCAGCGCCGCCACTCCGTGCGCGACCTTCGCATCCGGCCGGTAGCCGCCTGCCCGCAGCTCCTCCCTGGCGTATTCGGCCACTGCGGCCGCCCCGCACTGTTCTGCGAGGCCCACGGCCTGCCGCAGAGGTTCCTGCGCCGCCGAGGGCCGCCCGGTGCGCCGGATCAGGGCACCGAGGTCGGCGAGCGCCTGCGCGCAGGAGAGCCTGGCGTTCGACGGTTCCAGCAGCCGGACGGCCTCACGGAGATGGGAGACCCCCGCCGGCCCGCCGGTGACCACGCCGAGCGCGCGCAGCGCCACCCCGGTGAACTCCGGTACACCCCATGCCCGGGCCTGGGCGACCTCCTCCTCGGCGAGTGCCCTGGCCTGTTCCTGCTCGCCGAGGGCGGCATGGGCCAGCGCGGCCTCGGACCGCCACGGCAGCACGGCCGGCCCCGCCATCCGGCGGGACGCGGCGCGCTCCCCGGACTGGAGGAAGTCCGCGAGACCTTCTCGGTGGCGGCCCTGGGCGGTGTGCAGCCGGCCCCTGACGAGCGCGGTGATGTCGTTGGCCCAGTGCCGTCCGAGCCGGCCTGTCATCCCGTAGCGGATGAGGAGTTGTTCGGCCTCCTCGGTACGGCCCTGCTTGACCAGTGCGTCGGTCCACAGCGCCACGCAGTGGCTGGTGGCCGGGCCGGCACCGATACCGCTCAGCAACTCGACCGCGGCTTGGGCGTCCGCCTCGCAGCCGGTGACGTTGCCCAGGCGGTAGTTGACGCCGGCGCGGAGGGTGCGGACGTATGCGTGGCTGAACGCGGATCCCCGCGCGCGGACGACCTCCAGATCGGCGTCGACACGGGCGAGGGCGAGATCCGCGCGGCCCGCCGCGGCCAGCGCCAGGACCGGGGCGGTGTAGACGAAGGATTCGTCGTTCTCCGGGCAGACGCCGTCCGTCAGCGCCTGCTCGGCGTACGCGGCGGCCTGTGCGGCGTCGCCCCCGTCCAAGAGCGAACGGAGCGACAGCAGCGCGGCGAGGGGGCGTCCGACGGCCGTGCCGTCGGCCTCGGACAGGTCCATCGCTGTCAGCCGGGGCATCGCCGCGGCCGCCGTGCCGTTGCGGCTGAACTGGGCGTAGACCAGGTCGATCTCCAGGCGCAGGGCGTCCAGCGGGCCGGCCGGGCGGATCCGCTCGGCGACGTGCCGGAGCACGTCGATGCCCTCGGGGTAGCGGTCCAGGGTGAACAGTGCCCCGGCCAGCGAGCGTGCCGCGGCGGCCTGTTCGCCGGGCGCGGTGGCGAGGTCCAGGCTCCGTCGGAGGCTGTGCAGTGCGGTGGGCAGGCTGTGGGTGAGTTCGGCTTCGCCTAGGGCGGCCAGGGTCTGGGCCCGGATCCGCTCGGGGAGGGGTTCGCGCAGTGCGCGCTGCAGGCAGGCGATGGCGGAGGCGCGGTCACCGCGGTCTTCGGCGTCGCCGGCGGCGCGGAGCAGGGCGTCGACCGTCCAGTCCTGGCCGAGCGGTGCGTTCAGCAGGTGGGGGGTGACGGTGTCCCAGTCGACGGCGCGTTCGATGAGGAACCGCGCCGCGCGGGCGTGGAGTTCCTGGCGGCGGCTGGGCAGCACGTCGTGGGCGACGGCTGTGCCGAGGAGCGGGGAGGTGAAGCCGGGACCGCGCTGCTCGTGGGTCATGAGTCCGGTGGCTGCGAGCGCGTGCAGGGCGTCCTCGACGGCGGGCTCGGGCATTCCGGCGACGTGGGCCAGAAGGTCGGGGGACGGGGTATCGGGGCCGGCCAGTACGGCGACCGCCTCGGCGATGGCCGCCGCCGGCCGACCGACGGCGCGCAGCGTGGTGTGGAGGGCGCGGCCCAGTTCGGCGGGCGCGTACCGGTCGAGACCGGCGGCGGTGTCGGCGTCCGGGGCCGCACCATGGGTGCGCAGGGACCGGAGCAGGGCGTGGAGCAGGGCGGGGTTGCCCCCGGTGACGTTGCGGCACGCGGTCACGAAGTCGGGCTCGGGGGTCTTCCCGAGTACCGCTTCGGCCAGTGCGCCGACTTCGGCGTCGCCGAGGGGCGAGAGCCAGACGCGGTGCCGGAAGAGCGGCAGCAGTGCGCCGATCTCGTGGTCGTCGCAGTCCGGGTGGCCGGGCCCCATGGTGGCGAGCACGGTGATACGGAGGCCGTCCAGTCGGCGCAGCAGTCTGCCGAGCCACCGTACGGAGGCCGGGTCGGCCCATTGGAGGTCGTCGACGCCCACGACGATCCGGCGGTCGTCGCCGGCGAGGGCCGCCATGGCGTGGTGCGGGACGCCATAGCCGGTGAGGCATGCGGTCGCGGGCTCGTCGGTCCCGTCGGCGGCGTGCTCGAACAGCTGCTGGACGACCCCGGGTTCGGCAGGTGGGTCGAGGGGGTCGGCGGTGGCGCAGAGCACGAGGTGCCCGGCCGCCGCGGCCCGGTGCAGCACCCTCCGGAGGAGCGCGCTCTTGCCCGCACCGCCGGCCCCCCGGACGAGGACTGCCGTTCCGGGTGCGCGGTGTTCGCTGAGCTCGCCCAGTATCGCGAGTTCTCGTTGTCGTCCATAGAGCACGGCTGTCGCCCTGTCGTCCCCCGCACACTGCACGGCCTTACGGCTTGGTCAGATGTGCTGTTCACTTCACTCTTCGTATATCTGTTCGCGTCAATATGATGCTCCGCGGTCACCCTTGGTTCCCTCGCCGAGGAAGGTGAGACCGTCACCTAGTACCGGAGGGCCGGCTCTCACCGTCCTCGATGCCGCCCTCGGAGACGTGCTCGGTGCCGCCCTCGGAGACGTGCTCGGTGCCGCCCTCGGAGACGTGCTCGGTGCCGTCCTCGGTGACGAGCCCGATGCCTTGCTCGATGCGGTCGAGGAGATCCGTGGCCAGTCGCTGGCCCGTGATGTCGCCGAGCAGGGCGAGCGTCGGGAGCGCTTCGACGGCCGCGGCACGGGCCTCGGCCGGGCGGCCGTCCCCGGACTGGGCGAGGGCGAGTCCCAGCAGCGTGTGGGCCCGCTGGGTGGGCAGGTCATGGGCCGCGCAGAGCGCCAGGGCCCTGGTGTAGTGCTCGACCGCGTCGGCGTGCCGGCCGAGGTCGTGCAGGGCCTGGCCGAGGCTGCGCAGGGCGAGCACGCTGCCGAGGGCGCACTCGGCCGCCTGGCTGAGGGTGAAGGACTCGCGGCAGTACCGCACGGCCCGGCCGGGCTCCTTGCGGGCGAGATGGGTCATGGCCAGCCCCAGCATGCACTGTGCCTCGAAGCCGACCTCCTCCGCTGCCCGGGCGATCGCGGCGGCCTCGGTGAAGTGGGTGACCGCTTCGTCGAGGGATTCCCGGTCCATGGCCGCCGCCGTGCCCCGGACGTAGGCGAGGCGGTGCCGGAAGACCCGGTCGCCGGGCGAGGTCGTCAGGAATCCCTGCCGGGCGAATTCCTGGGCCCGGTCCTGCTGTCCGGCCGCGGCGTAGGCCAGGGCGAGCACCGCGCACGCGTTGACGATCGCGGGGCGGTCGTCGTCCTCCTCCGCCTCGTCGAGCAGCACGTGTCCGAGCGACACCATGGAAGCCCACGCCACGCAGAGGTCGGCGAAGGGCATGAGGAGCACCAGGATGCGCCCGATGGTGCGTGCGTCGTCGGCGCAGACCGGACGCGTCGGGTGGTGGACGATCTGGGCGGCGACGCCCAGGATGCCGGGGAGTTCGGCGATCACCCACTGCTGTGCCTCGGAGCGGTCCGCGAAGCGCGGCCCGCCCGGGAGGCGCGGGTCCAGTGCCTTGGCCAGCCGGCTGTAGGGCCGGTCGGCGCCCAGCGCGGCGCTCATCCCGGCGAGGTGGAAGAGGGCCAGCCGGCTGAGGGCGGCTTTGCGTTCCGACGACGAGTCGGTCTTCAGTGTGCGGTGGCGGGCGTACAGCCGCAGCAGGTCGTGGTAGCGGTAGCGTCCCGGGTCGAAGGACTCCAGGAGGCCTGCGTTGGCCAGCGACTCCATGACGTCCTCCGCGGCGTCCTCCGTGGTGCCCAGGAGGGCCGCCGCGGCTCGCGGCGTGACCTCCGCCGCCTCCGGGATGGCCAGCAGCCGGAAGGCCCTTGCCTCGGTGCTGCTCAGGGAGGTGTAGCCGAGTTCGAAGGCGGCTTCCACCGCGAGGCCGCCCGCCTGGAGTTCCGTGAGTCTGCGCGAGCGGTCGGTGAGCCGGGTGGTCAGCGAGGAGATCGTCCAGCGGGGCCGTGCGGCCAGTCGCGACGCGGCGATGCGCACGGCGAGCGGGAGGAGGCCGCAGGCGTGCACGAGGCTGCGGGCCGCCTCGGGTTCCGTGGGGAGCCGTTCGGCGCCCGCTATCCGCTCCAGCAGGGCGAGTGCCTCCGGCTCGCTGAAGGGCTCGAGTGCGGTGCGACTGGTGACGGGGAGGCAGGCGAGCGGGGTGCGACTGGTGATCAGGGCGGCGCACTCGGCCGTCCCGGGCAGCAGTGGCCGCACCTGCTCGCTGTTGACGGCGTTATCAAGGAGCAGCAGGAGACGCCGGCCGGCCAGCCGGGACCGGTAGAGAGCCGTGCGTTCGACGTGGCCGGCCGGGATGTTCCTCGCAGAGACGCCGAGGGCCAGCAGGAACGACTGCTGGACGGCGTACGGGTCCGCGGGGTCCCTGCTTGCGCCGCGGAGGTCGACGTACAGCTGGCCGTCGGGGAAGTGCTCGCGTGCCGCGTGGGCGGCGTGGACGGCCACGGTGGTCTTGCCGACGCCGCCCATGCCGTGGACGACGCATACGGTCGTGGCCGTCGCGGGCTGTCCCCCGGCCCCGGAGAGGGTGTCGCTCAGGTGGGCGACCGTTTCCTGACGGCCGGTGAAGTCCGGCACGTCCGGGGGGAGCTGGGCCGGGGGTATCCAGACCGGTGCGGGAGCACGGTCCGGCCCGGGGGCCGGGTCCTGGGCGGGCGTCGGCGCGGAGTCGCCGGGCAGCGCCAGGCCCGGATCGGACTGCAGGATGCGCTGGTGCAGACGGGCCAGGTCGGGGCCCGGCTCGATGCCGAGTTCCTCGGACAGGTAGTGGCGTGTCCTGCCGTATCCGGCGAGCGCGTCGGCCTGCCGTCCGCAGCGGTACAGGGCGAGCATCTGCAGTCCGCGCAGCCCCTCGCGCATCGGATGCTCGTCGGCCAGGGCGGACAGTTCGGCAGCCGCCTCGGAGTGCCGCCCCCGTTCCAGCTCCAGGCCCAGCCGCCTCTCGTGCAGGACCAGCCTGGTCTCGGTGAGCCGGTCGCGCTGCCGCTCGGCGTACTCCCCCGGTACGCCGGTGAGCGGTGTGCCGTCCCACAGCGCGAGCGCCTCGCCGAGCAGCCGGACGGCGCGCTCCGGGTCGCCCGCCGTCACGGCATGCTCCGCGTCGGACGCCAGCTGCTCGCAGCGGGTGGCGTCCAGGGCTCCGTCGGCCAGCCGCAGCGCATAGCCGCCGGCCGTCGACACCAGGGCCTCCGGGGCACGCGGATCGGTCTCCAGTACGGTGCGCAGCCGGGAGACGTGGTTGCGCAGCGCCACTGCGGCGCTGGCGGGCGGGTCCCAGCCCCAGATGCCGTCGAGGAGTTCCTGCACCGAGGCCACCTGGCCCCCGCGCAGCGCCAGGGCCGCCAGCACGGCTCGCTGCTGGGCCGGTCCGGTGTCCAGCTCGCGATCGGCGCGCCATGCACGCAGCGGACCCAGCACCGCGATCCTCAGACCATCCACGTTCCCTTACTCCTGTCACTGGTGCTACGGGCCCCTGGCGTCACGCCGTGATGAAACATGCACAAATCGTCACTTACCAGGAAGTTACGGGGTACTGACATCCGACTCGGAGAATTCGATCCACGTGAGTGCGGCTGCCGGTCCGACGTCCGTCGGAAGCCGGCGCTGCACGCACCGTCCGGTACCCCGACGACTGTGGTGCCACCGCCGAGGCGGGTTGTGATCCGCTCATGACACCGCTCCGTTCGGACGCTATCCGAGTGCGGCGGTTCGGCAGGCGGCGGCGCACCGGAGCCAACCGACCGCTCTCACACCGTTGAGTGACCTTGTCCCATATCGCCCCGAAACCCGTCTCCCCCGTCGTACCGGCGCCATTCGACCCCGGTCTTCGCGCCGGCGGGCGCGATGCCGGGCAGGCTACCGCACGCCCCCCACGCCCCCTCCGGGCCGTTCGGAATGCGGACACTATCTATGCTGACCAGCAAAAACACCAGCCTGCCATACCCCTGTTCACCGGCCGGGAACGCGAACTCGGCGCCATCAGGGAGCTGTTCTCCGCGCGCACCTCGCTGAGCACAGCGGTCCTCGTCCAGGGAGAGGCCGGCAGCGGCAAGAGCGCCCTGCTGCGGGCCGCCGTAGAGGAGGTCCGCGAGGAGGGCGACATCGTCGTGTCGGCCTCCGGGGACGTGATGGAGAGCGGCTTCGCCTTCGGTGTGGTGCGCCAGATGTTCGAACACCTCGTCCGAGCCGCGGGCGACGGACCGGACTCACCGCTGTCCGGTCACGCCGCCGGTGCCGCGTCGCTGTTGCTGGAACCGCCCGGGACCCGGCGCGGCGGTGGCGTCGCGGCCCGCGGGGAGGCCGAGGAACTCCTGAACAGCCTCTACTGGCTCGCGGTGAACCTCACCACGAACGGCAGACTGCTCGTCGTCATCGACGACCTGCAGTGGGCCGACGCGGACTCGCTGCGCTGGCTGCACTTCCTGCTGCGGCGCGCGGGCAACCTGCCCCTGGTCGTCCTCGCGTCGCTGGGGCCGGAGCCGGCCACCGAGAGTGCGGAGACGACGGGGGCCGTCCTGCGGCTGTTCCGCCATCAGCTCGTCCTGCAGCCCCTCGAGGACGACGCCGTCGCCGCCGTCGTCGAGGACGCCCTGGGCACGGCCGTGGAGGCGTCCTTCACCACCGCCTGCCGCACGGCGACAGGCGGCAATCTGTTTCTGCTGCACGCCCTGGTGCGGACGCTCCGCGCGTCGGGAGCCGCTCCCGACGCGCGCACCGCGGGCGAACTCACCCGCTACACCCCCACGGGAGTCGGGCGGGCCCTGCACGGCCTGATCAAGAACTCCGGCCCCCACGCGCTCGCCACGGCCCAGGCCCTGGCGGTGCTCGACGGATCCGCCGACATCGTCCTCCTGGCCGGTGTGGCCGGGCTGGCCGAGGGGACCACCCGGGACGCCGTGCACGGACTCGTCCGGGCCGGGCTGATGACCAGCACCGACGACACGGTCGCCTTCTCCTGCCCGCTCGTCGCCGCCGCCTTCACCGAGGAGGTGGTGCCGAGCCGGCGCCACCAACTGCACGCCAGGGCGGCACGCCTGCTGCTCGCGCAGGACGCCCCGCTGGAGGAGGTGGCGGCACACTTCCGGCAGGCCCCCCTGGGAGTGCCCGGTGCGGCCGACGTACTGCACGCGGCCGCGGCGCAGGCCACGCGGCGCTGCCGTCCCGCGGACGCCATCGCGCTGATCCGGCGCGCCCTGCGTGAAGTCCTCAGCGAGGAGTCCCGGGCGACCCTCCTGATCGGCCTCGGCAGGGCGGAGCTCGCGACCAGTGTCCCGGACGCCGTCCGCCATCTGCAGCGGGGACTGGAGCTGTCCCGCGAAACAACGGAGCGGACCTCGGCGGCGCGCGCCCTCTCACGGGCGCTGTTCGCGCTCGACCGGTACCCCGAGGGACTGGCGGTGCTCCGCAGCACCAGCGCGGCCCTCCGGCCGGTCGACGCCGCGAACGCCCTCCGCCTGGAAGTCGACTTCCTGTACGGCAGTGTGAACCTGCCCGCCGCGGCCGCACTCGCGATACCCCGGCTCCAGGAACTCCGGCTCTCCGACGCCGGGGGAGGCCCCGCGGAACGGCCGCTGGCCGCGCTGCTCAGCCTGCGCGCGCTGATGACCGGCGAGGATCCCCACGAGGTGATCTCCCTGGCCCGGCAGGCGCTGAGCCACGGCCTGAACCCGGCCGACGACGAATCCCTGGTGTATCTCGGCGCCATCCTCGCCCTCGGGGCGGCCGGGCAGGCCGAGCTCGCCCTCGCCTACGTCGACGAAGCCGTGAACGAGGCCCGCACACGGGAATCGGCGCTCGCCTACGCGTACGCCGTCGGCACCCGTGCCAGTGTGCGGTGCAGGCTGGGCCAGGTGACGGAGTGCCGGGCCGACGCACAGGCCGCACTGGACGCACTGGGCGAGATCGGCGTCGACAAGTGCAACATGCACAGCGTCGCCGCCCTCGCCACCCTCATGGACGCGCTCACGAAACAAGGTGAGCTCGACGAGGCGGCCGCGCTGCTCGAACAAGGCGGGCTCACCGGCGACTTGAACGGTCACTGGGTCAACGACTACGTCCTCCTGGTACGCGGACGGCTCCGGATGGCCCAGGGCCGGACACGGGAAGCCCTGGCCGACCTCCTGCTGAGCGGCCACCGGACCTGCGCCCGCAGACTCCCCGGAGCGGGTGTGCTGCCCTGGCGCTCGGAGGCGGCCCTGGCACACGCAGCGCTGGGCGAGCGCGATGCCGCCCTGGCGCTCGCCCGGGACGAGCTGGCGCGCGCCCGCGCGTGGGGCGTCCCGGACTTCCAGGGGCTCGCCCTGCGGGCCCTGGGACTGGTGACCGGCGGCGCCGAAGGGTTCACCATGCTGCGCGAGGCCGTGACGGTCCTGGAGAGCACTGCGGCGAAGTACTACCACGCGCAGGCAGCCGCCGACTGCGGTGCCCAGGCACGCGGAGCGGGGGACCTCACGGAGGCACGGATCCACCTCCAGCAGGCCGTCAGTGTCGCGCACCAGATCGGTGCGACGGTGGTGGCGGAGGCGGCCCTGTCCGAACTCCGGGCGCTCGGCGACCGTCCGCGCACCCGTGCCTTCCACGGCGTGGACTCCCTGACGCCCACCGAACGGCGCGTGGCGGACCTGGCCGCGCAGGGCATGACCAACCGGGCCATCGCCCGCCATCTGTTCGTCGGTCTGCGCACGGTGGAGGTGCACCTCACCAACGCGTACCGCAAGCTCGACATCGACGGCCGTCCCGGCCTGGCGGAGGCGCTGGCGCGGACGGACTGACCTCTTCGGCCCCGGACCTTCCGGTGAAGGTCCGCGACGGCCCGGACCGGCGCTGCACCTTGCGCCGGTCCGGGCCGTTCTGCTTGCCGTCGAACGCGGCAGGCGAGTGAATGCCCCCGTCGGGAACCGCTTCCCGTTCGTCTCCCCTGCGCCGGTCGGCGGACGACGAGGCCAGGTCTCCCGGGATTCCACCGGAACCTTGGGGAAGTCGTCGTGAAATCCCCGTGACGTCCCTTTGGAATCCCGTCGGCGCGCCCCGCGAATTCGACCTGCTGTGTCGCCGCGATCACTCTTCGGGACCGGACATCCGACGCCGGGTTCCCCTGGAAGTGCACCTGCCTGGCGAACGGAACAGCACTACCGCCGATTTCCTCCTCCGCCCTGGCACCGCGGCGCAGTACGCGGCCCGGAAACGAGCCGTTCTCGACGCCCGCGGGCCCGGCCGTCCATGCCGCGCCCTTCCTCACAAGGACGAGGCACCCGGCGTCACGAGGGCGAGGCAGGGGGCACCCCGGAGCACCGAAGCGCGAACCGAGGGATGACGACCGGGACACCCAAGGATTTACCGAGATCGGGGTTTCACGGCTTGCATCCGGCCTCCCGGAATTGATGAAGTCGGAACCAGGACAGCGATTTCCCTCGCTTGCCGCGACCTCGACAGGCCGGACAACCACGGCCGGAAGGTCGTCCGGGGAATACGGAACGACCCGTGTCCGTCCTCCCACCGCCGCCGGGACCGACCGCCCGCGGCCACCGCCCGAGGGGGATCAACCAGCGAATGCACACGAAAGCAGGCACCTTCATGACGAAAACGGGGAGCGGGGGCACGGCGAGAAAGGCCGGCCGCCCCTCTGCCGGAATCGTGGGGCGCACCGGAACGGATGCGGCCGACGACCTCGGTGGGGTCCGAGACCTGTTCGACTCGTTCAAGAAGGACGCGGAAGGCCACATTTCCGTCGAGGAGATCGTGTCACGGCTCCGGCAGGCCGGCATCACTCCCGACGACCCGCGCGTCCGCGACGCCTGGGCCGCGATGGGGTGTTCCGCGGCCGACGGCGGGCGACTCGACATCGCACAGTTCGCGAGGTTGTGCGAGCGGAACGGGCGCCTGCTGGCCCGCGCGGTCACCGGGGATCTCGTCATTCCGGACTTCCCCTCCTTCGTCGCCGACATCACCGAGATCTACGGGAAGCTGCTCTCCGAGAAGGGCGGCGCCGTCGCCGACTACATCCCGCAGCTGAAGCGGGTACCGCCGGACCAGTTCGCCATCTCCGTCTGCACGGTGGACGGCCAGCGCTTCTCGATCGGTGACGCCCGGGTGGACTTCTGCGTGCAGTCGGTCTGCAAGCCCGTCAACTACTGCCTCACGCTGAAGGAGCACGGCGCCGACGTCGTCCATCGGCACGTGGGGCGGGAGCCGAGCGGACTCGGGTTCAACGAACTGTCGGTCAACGCGAACTGGCTTCCGCACAACCCGATGATCAACTCGGGTGCCATCATGAGTTGTTCGCTCATCCGGCCGTCCCTGGACATCGCCGACCGCTTCGACTACGTCGCGGAAACGTGGCGGCGGCTTTCCGGCGGCAGCCCCGTCGGGTTCAACAACGCCGTGTACCTGTCGGAGCGGCAGACTGCCGACCGCAACTTCGCGCTCGGCTACTACATGCGCGAGCACGGTGCCTTCCCCGGCGGCACCGATCTCATCGAGACCCTGGAGTTCTACTTCCAGTGCTGCTCGATCGAGCTCGATTCGGCCGCCCTCGCATCGGTGGCCTCCACACTCGCCAACGGCGGCGTCGTGCCGCTCACGGGCGACCGGGTCTTCTCCACCGGATCCGTGCAGAAGTGCCTCTCCCTCATGTCCTCCTGCGGGATGTACGACTATTCCGGAGAGTTCGCCTTCTCCATCGGGCTGCCGGCCAAGAGCGGGGTGTCCGGAGGGCTGATGCTGGTCGTCCCGCAGGTCATGGGGATCGCCATCTGGTCACCGCGCCTGGACGCCCTGGGGAACTCCGTGCGCGGCATCGAGTTCTGCAAGCAACTGGTCGAGAAGTACAACTTCCATGTGTACGACTCCCTCGTCGGAAGCGACTGCGAGAGCAAGCGCGACCCGAGGCTGAAGAAGAACCAGACGGCGATCGAAGGAACGATCCGTCTACTGTGGTCGGCGAGCAAGGGCGACCTCGACGGAGTACGCACCTGTCTGGCGTCCGGAGTCGCCCCGTCGTCCGCCGACTACGACGGGCGCACCGCGCTCCATCTGGCCGCATCCGAGGGACATCTCCCGGTCGTCTCCCATCTGCTGGAGCAGGGCGCCGACGTCGCGGCCGTCGACCGCTGGGGCGGAACGCCACTCTCCGACGCGGAGCACGGCGGCCACAGCACCGTCACCGAGGCGTTGAAGCGGGCGGCCGCCTCCGTCACGACGCCGCCGGGGACCACGAAGCGGACCGCCTGACCTCCGGGCGGGCCCGCCGCACGACCAGCCCTACGACCACGCCATAGGCGCCGCCACCCACCGGGTCACCGACCCGGCCCGCGCCACCGACCAGCCGCGCTCCGGGGAGTCGCCGCACCGAAGAGAACGGGTGCCGACAGCCCCGGGCAGGCCGACAACCACCCCACACCGGGACGGGATCACCCCGCTCCGGCCACGAGAGAAGGAAATGCCATGAGTTACCGCGCCGAGTACATCTGGATCGACGGCACCTCCCCGACCGCCAAGCTCCGCTCCAAGACGAAGATCCTGGCCGACGGCACCGAGCCGAACACCTGGGGCTTCGACGGTTCCAGCACCAACCAGGCCGAGGGCCACGCGTCGGACCGGGTGCTCGAGCCGATGTTCACCTGCCCGGACCCGATCCGCGGTGGCGACAACCTGCTGGTGCTCTGCGAGGTGCTGAACACCGACGGCACGCCCCACGTGTCGAACACCCGGGCCGAACTGGTCCCGGTCGCCGAGCGCTTCGCGGAGCACGCCCCCCTCTTCGGCATCGAGCAGGAGTACACGTTCTTCGACGGCGCCCGCCCGCTGGGCTTCCCCGAGAGCGGCTTCCCCGCCCCTCAGGGCGGCTACTACTGCGGTGTGGGCGCCGACGAGATCTTCGGCCGCGAGATAGTCGAGATGCACCTCGACCGCTGTCTGGCCGCGGGTCTGGCCGTCTCCGGCATCAACGCCGAGGTCATGCCCGGCCAGTGGGAGTTCCAGGTCGGTCCGCTCTCCCCGCTGGACGTGGCCGACCAGCTGTGGGTGGCCCGCTGGCTGCTCTACCGCACCGCCGAGGAGTTCGGTGTCTCCGTCACCCTCGACCCCAAGCCGGTGAAGGGCGACTGGAACGGCGCCGGAGCGCACACCAACTTCTCCACGAAGGCGATGCGCGAGACCTATGTCGCGATCATCACCGCGTGCGAGGCGCTCGGCGAGGGCTCCAAGCCGCTGGACCACGTGAAGAACTACGGCGCCGGCATCGACGACCGCCTGACCGGTCTGCACGAGACCGCCCCCTGGGACGAGTACAGCTACGGCGTCTCCGACCGCGGTGCCTCGGTCCGCATCCCGTGGCAGGTCGAGAAGGACGGCAAGGGCTACATCGAGGACCGCCGCCCGAACGCGAACGTCGACCCGTACGTGGTGACCCGGCTGATCGTCGACACCTGCTGCACCGTGCTGGACAAGGCCGGCCTGATCTGATCCCCCCTTCGCAAGGCCGCCCCGGCAGTGATTGCCGGGGCGGCCTTCCGCGTTCCCGCAGCCGGGCGCCCGGGGCCCTACGAGCCAGGTCCTCGCACGAGAGGGAACGCGGCGGCGCGGAGTCCGCCGCGCGCGTGACCGTCCGGCCCACGACGATGTGCGAGCGCCGGCCGTGAGGGCGGCACACGGTGTCCCGGGGCGGGCGCGCCCGGCCGGGTGATTCCCGGAGCGACGACCACGCTCCGTTGCCCGGTACGCCGCGCGCGGCCCCGACTTCGGGCGGTGAGACGACGGCACCGTGACAGTCGGCCTCATCGGCCGACCGGGCCGGCCCCAGCACCTGCTCATCGATCGAATCCCCTATGCCGGCGTCGGAACGGTCCGGTCCGGTCATCCCGCCGGGCTCTCCATGTCGTCATGGCGACACCGCACCCGCCGCCGTCCGCCTCCCGAAGGGCTGCCGGCGGCACAACGCCGAGGCCCGGTACGGAACATCCGTACCGGGCATCGGGCCGGGCTGCCGCCGGCAGGGGCGCGGCGTCAGGGGCGTCGTAGCGGGCTCAGACGACCAGGTTGCGGTGGCGCTCGGCGGCGGCGTTCCCGTCCATCCCGGCGGCGAGGGCCGCGCCGAGGCCGGCCGCGGAACCGTCCAGCACGGTGAAGTCGTAGGCGGTCTCGGCGTGGAAGGCCTGGTCGACACCGGAGGTCTCGTCGCGCTCGACGGCCCGGAACCCGATGGTCACGTCGACGAGCTTGGCCAGGAGCCACGACACGACGAACGAGAACGCGGTCACGGAGAACGCTCCGATCGCCTGCTTGCCGAGCTGCCCCGGACCGCCGACGCCGTTGACGGCCAGCACGCCCACGAGCAGGGTGCCGACGAGACCGCCGACCAGGTGGACGCCGACGACGTCCAGGGAGTCGTCGTAACCCAGCTTGTACTTCAGGCCGACCGCCCACGAGCAGACCACGCCGGCGACGACACCGATGAGGAGCGCCCCGAACACGCTGACGTGCGCGCCGGAAGGGGTGATGGCCACCAGACCCGCCACCGCGCCCGAGGCGGCACCCGTCGTGGTGAACGCGCCGCGCCGGATCCGCTCGTAGGCCAGCCAGCCGAGCATCGCGGCGCCGGTCGCGATCTGGGTGTTCAGCGCCATGCCGGCGGCCGTGCCGTTGGCCGCGAGCGCGGAGCCGGCGTTGAAACCGAACCAGCCGAACCACAGCAAGCCGGCGCCCAGCATGACCAGCGGCAGGCTGTGGGGGCGCATGGTCTCCTGGCGGAAGCCGATCCGCTTGCCGACCACCAGTACCGCGGCGAGGGCGCCCACACCGGCGTTGATGTGGACCGCCGTTCCGCCGGCGAAGTCGATGACCTGGAGCTTGAACAGCCAGCCGTCCGCCTGCCACACCCAGTGGGCGACGGGGAAGTAGACCAGCGAGACCCAGAGGGCGATGAACAGCGCCCACGCGCTGAACTTGACGCGGTCGGCGAGGGCGCCGCTCATCAGCGCCGGCGTGATGATCGCGAAGGCCAGCTGGAACAGGGCGAAGGCGAAGACGGGGATGCCCTCCTTGCCGCCGGTCAGCGTGTCGGCCGTGATGCCCTGGAGGCCGATGTGGTCGAGATCGCCCAGCAGTCCGCCACCGAGGTCGTCGCCGAAGGCGAGCGAGTACCCGTAGAGCACCCACAGCACGCTGACGATGCCGAGTGAGACGAAGGACATCATGAGCATGTTGAGGGCACTCTTCGCCCGCACCATGCCGCCGTAGAACAAGGCCAGGCCGGGCGTCATCAGCATGACGAGCGCGGCACTGATCAGTACGAACGCGGTATCTGCGCCGTTCACAGCGGGTTCTCCTCGTGGATCCGGCCGCCCCGGGGTGTCCGGGACGGTGATGTGCGCTTTCGGGTGGTGGGTGCGACCCGGGTGGGCACAGGGACTCGCCTCGTGCGCGACCAGCGGGAAGCAGGGGGTCACGGCATGCGGTGGTCACGGCATACGGCGACCGGCCCGGGCCCCTGTGGGGCGCCTGTGCGCCGGCCGACGAAGGGGCCCGATGCACCCATATGACCAATCGCGGACAGGTGCCGACAACCCATGACCCGCGGCCGGGACAAAGCCTTCGGTGGAGCACCCCATAAGCCTTCGGCCGAGTCCGCGGGGGCCGCCCGATGCCGGGCCGGGGCCGTCCGGTGCAGCGACGTGCGTCCGGCGACGGAATACGGGATACGACCGCGGGGCACTCGGGACATCCGGCTCTCGCGGAACTGCGGAATACCGCTCGAATGACGGGGTGGTGATCGTCACATCCCTATGGCACGAGGCCGCTTGAGTAATGCGATAGTCTCTTTCCGTGACGTGCTCGCGTCAGTCGGCACTCCCCTGACCAGGGAGAAGTCGACGACGAAACCATGGGCACACCCACGGTCTGATGCACGGGAATGGTGACGTCGATTCACCTCGCAACGATTTAACAGAACCTTGATTCGCCGGACCCACGCGCGAAAAGTTCTTTCGGAAGTGAGTGTTGTGAACAAAACCCGGTTAGAAGCCATCGGGGCCTATCTCCCCGCGACGGTGATGAGCACCCGGGAACTCCTCGACCGCCTGGAGAAGGCCCCGGAGTTCGACCTCGTGAAGATCACCGGGATGACCGAGCGGCGGGTCGCCGACGACACCGCGCAGCACCCCGAGAACAGCCTGACGATGGCGGTGTCGGCGGCCCGCGACTGCCTGCACCGCTCCCGCTACGCCCCGGACGAGATCGACGTCGTGATCTCCTGCTCCATCAGTCGCACCACGGACGGCCGACGCCTGCAGTTCGAGCCGTCGTTCGCGCACCGCATCGCCGAGGAGCTCGGCGCGCGGCACGCGATCCGCTTCGACGTGTCCAACGCCTGCGCGGGCATGATGACCGGCGTCCACCTGCTGGACCGGATGATCCGCGCCGGGACGGTGCGCAACGGCCTGGTGCTGAGCGGCGAGCACATCACCCCCATCGCCTTCACCGCCGCACGCGAGATGGAGGACAGCCGCGACCCCCAGTTCGCGTCGATGTCCGTGGGCGACTCCGCCGTCGCGGTGGTCGTGGACCGCGCCACCGACGAACGGGACATGATCCATGACATCGAGCTGATGACCTGCTCGGAGTACTCGCACCTCTGTCTCGGCATGCCCAGTGACGACACCGGTGACATGGCCATGTACACCAACAACAAGGAGATGCACGCCGAGGACCGGCTCTCGCTGTGGCCGGCCTTCCACGGCGACCGGCTGGCCGGGCAGGACCGCCGGTTCGCCGACGAGGGCTACGACTTCATCATCCACCACCAGGTGGGCAGCAGGTTCGTGGACTACATGAACGCGGTGGGCGAGAGCAGCTTCGGCACCCCGATGCCGCAGTCGCTCGCGGTCGTCGACCGCCTCGCCAACACCGCTACCACCTCGCACTACCTGGTGCTGCATCAGGCACTCGCGGAAGGCCGGATACCCGAGGGGTCGAAGGTGCTGATGGTGCCGGCGGCCTCGGGTGTGGTGACCGGCTTCCTGTCCGCGACCGTCTCCTCCCTGGAGGTGTGACCATGGCCACCGTCATCACTTCGGCCGCGCTGAGCCCCGCCGACGGTTCCGGCAGCTCCATCGGCCACGCGGCGGCGGCCGGCCGCGCCTGTCTGGAGCAGGCCGGGCTCACCGCCGGGGACGTCGACGTCCTCGTCAACGTCGGGGTCTACCGCGATTCCAACATCGTCGAGCCGTCCGTCGCGGCGCTGATCCAGAAGCGCATCGGCATCAATCTCGACTACCTCCACTCGCCCGACCGGCGGGCCGCCTTCTCCCTCGACCTGATGAACGGGGCCTGCGGGGTGCTCAACGCCGTGCAGGCCGCCGACGCGCTGCTGTCGACCGGCAGTGCCCGCCGGGTGATGGTCGTCTCCGCCGACACCCATCCGTCGATGGACCCGTCCCGTGCCGGCACGGACGCGTTCCCCTACGCGAGCACCGGAGCTGCCCTGCTGCTGGAACACACCGGCGGTACCGGCGGCTTCGGCCGGGTGCACCACCGTTCCCTGCCTGGCGGACACGGTGTCAACGGCTACCTGCCGCTGCACGACGTCGGCTCCGACGGACGGATGAGCATCGTCGTGGACCGTGACGACGACGTCCTGGACCGGATGCTCGACCTCGCCGCCGAATCCGTCCGCGCCGCTCTGACGGCAGAGGACGCCACGGGCGCGGACGGAGGCCCCGTCGCCCTCGACCGCACCCTGCTGATCACCTCGCAGCCCTCCCCCGTGTTCGCCGCGCGCCTCGCCAAGCGCCTGGACCTGGCGTCCGACGCCGCCGTCACCGTCGAAGGCGTCCACGGCGACCCGCACACCTCGGCGCTGGTCCATGGATACCGGCAGGCACTGGACACGGACCGGATCGCCGGACACGACCAGGTGCTCTTCGTCGCGGTGGGCGCCGGACTGACGTCGGCGTCCACGCTCTACCGGCTGACCGGCACCGGCGACGGGACCGGTCGCTGATGTCCGCCCCGTCGCTCCCGACCCGAGACCGGCACGCCTCCCTGGCGGAGCTGCTCGCCGGTCACGCCGCACGCACCCCCGGCAAGACGGCCGTCGTCCATCCCGACGGGCGGCGCACCGAACCGGGGGGCCAGGCGGCCTACACCTCGGTCGGCTACGCCGAACTCGCCTCCAGGGTCGCGGCCTGCGCCGCCGGCCTGGAGGCGCAGGGCATCCGCACCGGCACCCGCACCGCCGTCCTGGTGCCGCCCGGCGGCGACCTGCTGACGCTGGTCTTCGCCATGATGCACGTCGGGGCCGTGCCGGTCGTGGTGGATCCCGGCATGGGCCTGAGCCGCATGCTCGACTGCTTCCGGCGGGTGCGCGTGGAGGCGTTCATCGGCGTCCCGAAGGCCCATGTGCTGCGCCGGCTCCGCCCGCGTGCCTTCGCCGGGGTTCGCAGCTCGGTCACGGTGGGCAGTGAGGACGGCACCGCGCTGCGGGAGCTGATCGCCGTCGGCGAGGGCCGGCCGCCGTCGCCTCCGGCGCGGACCGGCCCTGACAGCCTCGCACTGATCGGCTACACCACCGGGAGCACCGGACCGGCGAAACCGGTGGAGGTCACCGTCGGCATGCTCCGCGGCATGGCGGACGGGGCGGAGGAGGGCCACTTCACGGACGACCTGGAGACCACCCTGGTCACCATGCCCCTCATGGGCGTGTTCGACCTGGCGGCCGGCCGCACCGTGGTCGTGCCGAAGATGGACATGGCCCGGGTCGGCGCCGCCGACCCGGCAGCGCTGACCGACGCCATCCTGCGCTTCCGGGTGAACGCGATGTTCGCGTCCCCGGCGCTGCTGGCCCCGCTCGCGGCCCATCTGGCCGGGACCGGCACCCCGTTGCCCTCGCTGCGCCTGCTCATCTCCGGCGGCGCCCCGGTGAGCCCCGGGCTGATGGGCGAGCTGCGGGCCGTACTGCCCGACGAGGCACGGGTGTACAGCACCTACGGGGCGACCGAGGCCCTGCCGATGGCGTTGCTGGAGAGCCGTGAGGCACTGACCGGGCTCGCCGACGGGCCCGCCGCCGGACTCGGTGTCTGTCTGGGGCACCCCGCGCCCGGTACGGCGGTCCGCACCGTCGCGATCAGCGACGGGCCGGTGCCCCGCTGGACGCCCGGGCTGGCGGTGCCGCCCGGTGAGCCGGGCGAGATCGTGGTGAGCGGCCGGGCGGTCAGCCCCCGCTACTTCCGGACCCCGCAGGCCGACGCCGACCACAAGATCCAGGACGGTGCCACCCGCTGGCACCGCACCGGTGACGTCGGATGGATCGACGAGGCGGGCCGGATCTGGTTCTGCGGACGCAAGAGCCACCGGGTGCGCACGGCCGACGGCGATCTGCACACGGTGCGCTGCGAAGGCGTCTTCAACGCCCATCCGCAGGTGAGGCGCACCGCCCTGGTGGGGGTCGGCCCGTACGGCGAGCAGCGGCCGGTGCTGTGCGTGGAGCTGGCTCCGGGCACCGACCGCAGTCAGTGGCCGCGCATCGAGGGCGAGTTGCGCGACCTCGGCGCCGACCACCCCATGACCAAGCCGATCGTGGACTTCCTGCCGCACCCCGCGTTCCCGGTGGACGTCCGCCACAACGCCAAGATCCGCCGGGAGCTGCTGGCCGGCTGGGCCGAGGACCGGCTCACCGGGAGCCGCCGCCCCACGGCGGCGGCGCTGGCGCTGCGCGCGGTCCCGCTGGCCGGCTGGGCCTATGTGGCGGCGTGGCCGCTGCTCCCCTGGGACCATCCGGCGCTCACCGCCCTGTGGGGGCTCGACGTCTTCCTGAGCGTCGTCGTCCACGCGGCGCAGATCCCCGCCGCGCTGCGCGCGGAGCAGGAACTCGCCACCGGCCGCAGGCCCTGGGCCACCGCCGCTCTCACAATGGTCTTCGGGGCGACGTGGTGGCGGACGGCCCGCAGCGGGAGGAGCGCTGCGAGGAAGGCCGCTACGACATGAAGGTACTGGTGACGGGCGCGTCCGGATTCCTGGGCAGCCATATCGTCGACGCCTGCCTCCGCTCGGGAGACGAGGTCCGGGTGCTGGTGCGCGAAGGCAGCGACCTGAGCCGTCTGCGCACCCTGCCGGGCGTCGAGTTCGCCTACGGCGACCTTCGGGACCCTGGCTCGCTGCGGAAGGCGGCGGACGGGATCGACGCCGTGCACCACAGCGCCGCCCGGGTGACCGACCTCGGCACCCGGGACCAGTTCCGCGAGGAGAACGTCGAAGGCACCCGCCGCCTGATGACCGCGGCCAGGGAGGCCGGGGCCCGGCGGTTCGTCTTCATCAGCAGCCCCAGCGCGCTGATGGGCATCCGCGACGGCGACCGGCTCGGCATCGACGAGAGCGAGCCCTACCCGCGGCGCTTCCTCAATCTGTACTCGGAGACCAAGGCCGCGGCGGAGCGCCTGGTGCTGGCCGCGGACCGGCCGGACTTCACCACGGTGGCGCTGCGTCCGCGCGCCGTGTGGGGTCCGCGCGACCATTCCGGTTTCATGCCGCGCCTGCTCGCGAAGATGATGACCGGCAGCCTGCCGGACCTCTCCGGAGGCAGGCCCGTGTACGCCTCGCTGTGCCATTGCGAGAACGCCGCCGCAGCCAGTGTCCGGGCCTCCCGGGCCGACGGCGTGGGCGGCCGGGCGTACTTCATCGCGGACCCGGAGCCGGTGGAGGTGTGGAGCACCCTGGCCGGCCTGGCCGAGCGGTTCGGCGGAACGCCCCCGACCCGGCGGGTCCGCCTCGGTCCGCTGCGCGCCGCCGCCTTCGTCGCGGACATGGTGTGGACGTTCCCCCCGCTGGCCAGGCGTGCGTCCCCGCCCCTGTCCCGCTACTCGCTGGCGCTGCTGACCCGTTCCACGACGTACGACACCTCGGCGGCGCGACGGGACCTGATCGCGCCGGCGGTGGACCACGAAAGCGGGATGGCCGGGCTGACGGCCTGGATCGAGGAGATCGGCGGAGTCGACGAGTTCATCCGGAAGGTGAAGCCATGACCGTGCAGTACGCAGCCCCCGGTTCCACGGGCGGCGCCTCCGCGTTCCGGCGGCCCGTCTCCCCCACCGAATGGTCTTACCTCGCCGCCGCCCGGCTCGGCGACCTGATGGTGATCCAGCTCGTCGTCGAGGGCTCCGGGGAGATCGACGCCCGTGCGCTGAGCCGTGCCGTGGCGCGGGCCTCGCGGTCCTGCCCCGGCTCCCGGCTCGTGCGCCGCGGCAGGACGTGGCTCGACAGCGGTATGCCCGCCAGGGTCGTGGTGGCGGACTCCGCCTCGTTCGACCGGACCACGCTCACCGGACTGCCGGAGCTCGCCGGTCACCTGGCGGAGTCGGAGGACCGTCCGGGGTGCGAGGTGCTGCTGCTCACCGGTGAACCGGGCACCGTCGTCTTCCGCGCCGCGCACGCCGTCATGGACCTCAAGGGCCTGCAGACGTGGGCCGCCGAGGTGTTCCGCGCCCTGCGGGGCGAGCACCTGCCCGGCGCCGGGGAGGCGCTGACGGACTACCGGCTCCTGGACACGCTCGGCAGAACGGGGCAGCGGCCCCGCCTCGGGCTCGACCAGCGTTCCCCGCTGGGCGGCCGGGCGGGCACGGCCGCCGTGTGGCGCCGGCGGACCGTGCCGGGCCGGCCCGCCGCGGCAACCGCGAGGGTCGCCGCCGCCGTTGCCGGGGCCGTCGGTTCCCCGGCCCGGATCATGGTGCCGGTCGATCTCCGGCGGCATGTCCGCGATGCGGCCGCCACGGCGAACCTCACCCTGCCCGTGTTCCTCGACGTACCATCCGGCCAGGATCCGGACGCCGTCCACCGGCGGCTGCTGAACGCCCTCGCGGACCGGCGGGAACTGGCCGCCGGCACCGAGGCGTCGCTGGCCAGGCTCCCGCTGTCCGCGGCCGCTGCACTCCTGCGCGCCTCGCGGGCCGCGACGCTCGCACGGCACCGCCACCTCGCCTCGGCGATCGTCTCGCACGCCGGCCGGCTCGAGCTCGCGGAGTACAGCACGACCGGATTCACCGCGACGACGGTCTACGCCCTGCCCGTCCACGCCCCCTTGGTCCCCTTCAGCGTCGTGATGCTCGAACTGCCCGGGCACACCGAGCTGGTGGTCTCCGCCCAAGGGTCCGCGGACGTGGGCGAGCGCTGCGACGCACTGCTCGACCGGCTCGCCGGAGCGCTCACGGCGGCACAACCGCACGGCGGCCGACCGGAGATGAAGCCGACCCGTGAGCCGGCCGCCGCCGAGCGACTCCTCGCTCCGGGACCCGAGGGGCTGCCCCCGCTGGACACCACGGTCGTGCAGCTGTTCCGGGCACAGGCCGCCCGGTCCCCGCAGGCTCCGGCCGTGACCGGCGACGCCGCGCACTGGTCGTACGACGAACTGGACCGGCGTTCCGACGCCGTGGCCGCCGGGCTGCTCGCCCGGGGGGTGCGGCGCGGCGAGATCGTCGGGGTGGTCGCCGACCGTTCGGCGTACGGCGTCGCCGCGGTCTGGGGCGTGCTCAAGGCGGGCGCGGCGTTCCTCCCCGTCGACGTCCGCAATCCCGCGCAGCGCGTCGTGGAGCTGCTGCGCGACGCGCAGACCCGGTTCTGCCTGGCGGAGACCGCCCGGGCCGGTCTCGTCCGGGACTCCGACTGCACGACGATCCTCCTGGAGGATGTCGCCACCGCCGACGGCACGCTCGACGCACCGGCGCGGGAAACACTCGTCACCGCGGCTCCCTGTCCGGACGACCTGGCGTACGTCATCTACACCTCGGGGTCCACCGGCCGGCCCAAGGGGGTGCAGGTGGAGCACCGGAGCCTGGTCAACGCGGTCGGCTGGCTGGCACCGGTCATGCGGTGCGACGCCGGGAGCCGTGTGGCGTACTCCTTCTCGCCGGGCTTCGACCTGTCGCTGATGCAGATCTTCCCGCCGCTGCTGCACGGCGGATCGGTCGTGCCGGTCCCCGGCGAGCTCGACCACCTCAAGCTCCGCGACATGTTCTCGGGCCGGCACGCCAACACCCTGTCGCTCACCCCGACCCATCTCGACCTCGCGGCACGGCTCGGGATCCGCCCGGCGGGCATCCGCGCACTGCAACTGGGCGGTGAGAACCTCACGGCGTCCACGGCCCGCCGGGCACGCGAGGCCTTCGGGCCGGACTGTCTGATCGTCAACGCCTACGGTCCCACCGAGGCGACGCTGGCCTGCACGGCCGCCGTCGTCGAGAACGGCATCACGCGCGGCTCGGCGCCGATCGGCGTGCCGGTGCACCGCACCGCGGTGGCCGTGCTGGACGAGCAGCGGCGCGAGGTCCCGGACGGCCGGCTCGGCGAACTGTACGTCACCGGCGTCCAGTTGGCCCGCGGTTACCTGGGCCGCCCCGACCTGACCGCCGAGCGGTTCGTCTTCCTGTCGGACGGCCGCCGCGCCTACCGCACGGGAGACCTGGTGCTCCGGCTGCCCGACGGACAGCTGGAGTACGCGGGGCGCATCGACGACCAGGTGAAGATCCGCGGTCACCGGGTGGAGCCCGCCGAGGTCGAGGCGGCACTGACCGAGCTGCCGGACATCGCCCAGGCGGCCGTGGTCGCCCGCAGCAGGGGCGACGACGTGCTGGCGCTGTGCGCGTTCGTGGTCCTCGCCCAGGGCGTCACCGCCTTCGACGAGGCCGCCGTGCGCGCCGATGCGGCCCGGTCGCTCCCGCCGCACCTGGTGCCCTCGGTGGTCCGTGCCCTGCCGGCCCTGCCGGAGACGTCCAGCGGGAAGACCGACCGGAAGGCCCTGCCCGATCCCTTCCGGGCCACCGTCACGGGGGCGGACGGTCCGGCGGACACGGCGGACCCGCCGGAGGCGCCCGCAGCGGCCGCAGGGGCGGCACCGGACGACGAAGGCGGCGTGGCCGCACCGGTCGACGAGGGCGGCGACGACGCAGTGGCGGCCGTGACCGCCGGGATCTGGTCCCGTGTCCTGCGCTGCGACACCGCGGACCTCGACGCCTCGTCCGACTTCCATGCACTCGGCGGGGACTCGCTCGCGGTTCTGGAGATGCTGTCGGCCCTCGGTGACGAGCTGCTCGGCAGGTCCGCCGAGCAGCAACTGCTCGCCTATCTCGGCCCGTTGAGCAGCGGGCTGACCCTGGGCCGGGTCGTCGAGGCCGTCAGCGCGGTGCGGAGCGAGTCATGATCTTCGTCGGTGAGGGCGCGCTGCTGTGGCGCGCCGTGCAGCACACTCTGGACAGCGGACTGCCGGTGGACCTCGTCTGCGGCCCGGCCTCCACGGGTGCCGGTCCGGCGGCGACGTCCGGGGTCCGCTTCCTCGCCACCACGGACGTCAACGCGGTCGCGGCCGAGCTGACGGCGGCCTGCACGGACGGGCTGGTCTGGTCGGTCAACAACCGGATGATCTTCCGGGCTCCGGTGCTGTCCGCCGGGCTGCGCGTCCTGAACGTCCACCACGGTCCGCTCCCCGCCTATCGCGGGATGCCGGAGGTGGCGCTGGTGTACGCCATGTTGCGGGGCGAACGGGAGTTCGCCGCGACGCTCCACCGCGTCGACGCGGGCATCGACACCGGTCTGCCCCTGGCCGCCGAACCCTATCCGATCGGCGCGGACGAGCCGTACCACATGGTGATGCGCCGGGGACTGCAGGTCTGCCACCGGCTCTTCGAGCGGTGCCTGCCGCACGTGGCGGCCGACCCCGACTGGGCGGGCGATGGCGTCCCGCCGGTCGAACAGGCGGGCACGGGTGGCTACTTCGGCCGTACGGCACTGGGCCGGCTGACCGGGTACCGCGACCACCCGGACTTCGCCCGCGCCACGGACCTCGGGTTCCTGGCCGGCTATCTCCCGGAGCTCGCCGCCGCCCTGGCGTGATTGGCGGCCACACGGTGCTCCCGTCCCCCGCCGTCGGGACCGGCTGCGGGGGGCGGGAGCACCGTCGTGAGCTCGTCGGCGCGTCAGCCGAAGGTGTCCTCGATGGTGAGCAGGTACCGGGAGGACCCCCGCTCGGCGTACCGCATCTCGACCCAGTAGGCGGTGTTGTACTTCGCGTGCTCCAGCTGGCTCACATGGAACACCACGGCGGTACCGTCGATCGTCTTCCGGCCCACGAGCTCACCGGCCGCGGGCTTGGTCACCTGCCAGCCGTTCGCGGCCGCCAGTTTCCGGTAGTGGTCCTCGATCCCCTTCAGCGGCGTCCCGGCGGGGGGCAGGTCGAACCCGCGGAGCGCGCCGCCGTAGTACCTGTTGTCGTCGTTGCCCTCGCAGGGCTGGAAGACCTGCGTCGGCTGGTCGATCGGTGCGGTGCCCGGCGGCGGCCGGGTCAGTACGGGGTCGTCGGCCAGCGACCGGGAGAGCCGGGCCTCGGCATCACTGCACCGATGACCGGAGACGAGGTATTCCGGCACCCGCGCCAGAACCGCCGCCGCCCCCGCGGCCACGACCAGCACCACGAGCGCCACGGTGAGGAGGATCCAGGTCTTCTGCTTCACAACGCCCAGCGTAGGCGGGCTGCTTCACACCGCCGACGGCGGGGGCGGCGGCCCGGGCGGGCCGCCGCCAAGCGCTCACGCGGCGACCGCGTCCCTCCGCTGCGCCACGGGACGGAGACGGCGTTCCGCCGGCCCGCGCTCCCGGCGGACCCCCTCGGCGAGCGTGTCGACCCAGTCCGCGCCCAGCCGGCCGCTGAGCCTCGCGCGCAGCGCGTTGCGCTGACGGGCGGTCGTGGCGGCCCAGATGCCGTTCGGCGTGAGCGCGGGATTGGCCAGCGCCCAGCGCAGGCAGTCCTGCACGACCGGGCAGGTCGAGCACAGCGCACGGGCAGCCTCCAACTGCTCCTGCACCTTCGGGCCGTTCTCGCCGTGGCCGTGGACGAACCGCTCCGGGTCGGTGCTGCACGCGGGCGGGTTCTCCGCGTGAGGGAACGGGATGCGAGGGTCGGCGAGGCGAACGGTGACGGCGAGACCCATGAGTGAACCCCCAGGACAAACGATGAGCAGGATGCCAGGGCCCCGGAGAGCGAGGTGCGTTCCGGTTCCACCTATCCATACGCACGGGAGCGCGTCGCGTTCAATGCGGGTGTGACATCCGACGGAAAGCGGTGCCATCGGTACGTGGAGTGATCACAGGGATCTGCTGCGCAGCGGTGGGGGTTCCGCCGGGCCCGCACACCGGTGGCCGGCCGGATCGCCTCGCCGCCGCGGGTCACTGCGGCGCCGGCGCGATGTTCTGGTTGGCGTGGAAGAGATTGTGCGGGTCGTACGTCCGCTTGATGCCGGCCAGCCGGTCGTAGTGGTCGCGGTACGTCGCCCGGACCCGGTCCTGGCCCTCGCCCGTACCCATGAAGTTCACGTACGAGCCGCCCATGGAGTGCGGGAGCATCTCCTCCCAGTAGTCCACGCACCAGCGCCTGATGGTCTCGGCGTTGGCCGGGTCGGGGTCGACGCCCGCGAAGACACCGGACCAGACGGCGTCCCGGTAGCTCCACGCCGTGTCGTCCGGGCCCACCCTGTGGGCGGCGCAGTCGACCGGGTACAGGTGCATCAGCGACAGTTGGGTGGGGAGGCTCTCGCCGTACTTGAGGTGCACGTCCAGGGCGGCGTCCGGGATCCGGTCGAAGAAGGCCCCGCGCCAGTACCACTGGTACCCGGGCGGGATCAGCTCGTCGAACGAGCCCTGCAACACGGGGTACGGCATCGGCGCCGTGAAGTGGAAGGCCGGCGGCCCCGGTTCCCGTACCGCCGCGAAGACCTCTTCGAAACGGCCGGGGTCGCCGGTGTGGCACCCCACGAGACCGCACATCTTCCGCCCGTGGAGTTCTTCGGGGAACGGCGGGGCGGGCGGGATGACGAAGAGCGTGAAGAAGGCGTAGAAGTCCTCGGGCGCCCTCGGGAGGAACTCGCGGTACCAGGCCAGCACCTCACGGGTGTGTTCGACCGGCCACACGGTGATCGCCACTCCGACGGTGTCCACGGGGTGGAGCCGGTACGTGAAGGAGGTGACGATGCCGAAGTTGCCGCCGCCGCCGCGCAGCGCCCAGAAGAGGTCGGGATGCTCGGTCTCGCTCGCGGTGACGAATCCGCCGTCTGCCAGCACGACGTCGGCAGCGAGCAGATTGTCCATGGTGAGCCCGTACTTGCGGGTGAGGTAGCCGTGTCCGCCGCCGAGGGTCAGGCCGCCGACACCGGTCATGGAGATGATGCCGGCGGGTGTGGCGAGCCCGAAGGCGTGGGCCGCGTGGTCGAGGTCGCCGATCTGGCTGCCGCCTCCGACCTGTGCCGTCCGCGCGGCGGGATCCACCCGCACCCAGCGCATCGGCGACAGGTCGATCGTGACACCGTCGTCCACGAGGCAGAGCCCGGGGCCGCTGTGTCCGCCGCCCCGGACGGCGAGCTCCAGTCCGTTGTCGCGGACGAAGGCGAGCGCGGCCATGACGTCGCCGGCGTCCGCGCAGCGCACGAGGGCGGCGGGCCGCTTGTCGATCATCGCGTTGTAGACCTGTCGGGCCTGGTCGTACTCGGCGTCCTGAGGGCCGATGACGGGCCCTCGCAGCGCGGTCCGCATCGCTTCCAGCGTCGCACCGTCCATGGCGGTCTCCTCCGAGGCAGGCGAGGGGCCCTTGGTCCTCGCCGGCCCTCGGCCCTCTCCCTGGACAGCCCCGATGACCGGCTGGGAGCCCTCCGCCGGGTCTTCACCAGTCGACTCGAAGCCCCGGAAGGTCCCGGCGTCCGCGGCAGCCGCGCGGTCACCACGCGAGGGTCCGGGCCGTGTCCGCACGACGTCCGGGCGGTGTACGGACGTCCGGGGCCGGCGTCGTGGTGCGCGCCGACCGCACAGAGATCCGCGTCGGAGGGGAGCAGGCGCGACCGCCTGCACCACCCGCGATCCGGCCGGGAGCGGACGTCCCGGGGCTGACCCGTCCAGCGTCCCGCCGAACGGGAGGGGACGCAATTCCTGCGGCGGCAGCCGGCGGGCGGGCACGAGGCCGCTCATCCGGACCGTTTGCCCGGGCCATTTGTCCGAGGGACTCGTCCCGGATCCGTCTGCGTGGTCCATCCGGGCGGATCCGGCCCGGCTCCGGCGGTCACCACCCGTACGGGTGGTGCTTCCCGGGGCACGGTCGTAGCGTCGATTCAGGGACAAGCGCTGAACGAAGGGTGCCACCACCACCGATGCGGCTGTCCCCGACGTACGCACCGCGACGCGCGGGCGGGTCGGGGCGGACGGGTGGCAGCCCGGGCCCACCGAGAGGCAGCTGGGGAGCCGATATGCACAGACACACGGTGAGGACGGCTGTCATGCTGTGTGCCGCCACGGCACTGGCGGCAGCAGGAGCACCGGCGACCGTTTCCGCAGCGCCGCCCCCCGACGCACACGTGGTGCTCGTCGACTGCTTCTCGGAATCACAGGTCCGCCCCCGGGACTTCCTCCTGGCGTGCGGCGACGGCAACAACCGCCTCACCACACTCACCTGGTCGTCGTGGGCGGCCGCGTCCGCCGAGGGCAGGGGCGTCGACATGGTGAACGACTGTCAGCCCTACTGCGCCGCGGGCACGTTCCGCTCGTACCCGGTCATGGTGAAGCTCGACCGCCCCGAGCCCTGGGACAGGAACCCCGAGCTCCAGCGGTACACCCGTATGCATCTCGTCTATCCGAACGACCGACCGGCGCATCTGCCGCGTGAAGTGACCTACGAACTCTGGGACTGACACCACGTCCCCCGTCGCCCGACGCGCCGAACGGCAGGATCCGTGCTCCGCCGGCACCCCGGGAAGGCCGAGGGCGCGGTGAGCACGCACCGCGTCCGGCGGCCGGGCTATGCGGCCGCGGCGCTGGTGTTCGCCATCGGCATGGCCGGCACCACCCTGCGTCGTGGGTCTGCTGCTGGTGGCGTCGTCACTGATCGCGGAATCCCCGCCGCTGCTCGTCGTCGGCGCTCTGTGCGGCGGCGCCGGCCAGGGGCTCGCCTTCCGCGGGGCACTCACCCTGGTCAGCGGGGCGGCTCCGCCGCAGCACCGGGGCGGCACCATTTCAGCGTTCTTCGTCGTGGCCTACGCCGGGATCTCGCTGCCGGTGGTCGGTGTCGGCGCCCTGGCCGTCTGGCTGGGGCTGCGCCCGGCCGGACTGATCTTCACGGGCTGCGTGATGCTGGTGGCGGCGGGCGCGGGAGCGTTCGCCGCGCGCAGGCCCCCCGTGGAGGCGGTGACGTGAGCCACGGCCTGCGAACAGCCGGTGGCGGAGGCACCACGGGGGCTTATGCGCAGGTCCGGCGCACGCATACGGCGACCACGTCCCGCAGGTTCCCGGTGCGTTCCATGATCGTGCGCTGGACCGCCGCACCGCTGCCCGACCCCATCAGTGCGGCCAGGGCCTCCTGCGCGAGCCCAGCGACGGCTCCGGCTTCTGGATGATGCGGGATGACGGGGGCGGGTTCCCGCAGGCGCCCCGGGGACACCTGGGGCGCGCGAGCCACACGCACGGGAGGCTTACGTAGTACGCGGCCGAGCGGTGCCGGTTCGGGCCACGGGCCGCACTCGGCCACCGGCAGAGGCGTCCCGGCGGCGTCCGGACGTGGTGTTCCCTCGCGGGTCATGACGGGGTGTCGGCCGTCTCGACGGCTAGTGTGTGCCCGTCTCCGCTCGCCCCGGCGGCCGGCCCGCGGCAGGTGACCGCATCGACGGATCCACTGCTCGCCCGCGCCCCGCCGGGTCTCCCTCCCCCACGTCACGAGGGGCCCTCGAGTCTCTCGGAAGGAGCACAAGTGAGGATCAAGCGCACGACCGGTGCCTGGCTCCTCGCCGCGGCCGCCGGGCTTCTGGCCGCCGTCGGACTCGCCCCCCAGGCGAACGCCCAGCCCTCCCCCACCCCGAACGACGCCTCCGTGCTCACCCGCCTGGACCGTGCCGTCCTGGCCGCCGACGTGGCCGGAACGGCCTGGCACGTCGACCAGAAGACCAAGCGTCTCGTTCTCGTCGCGGACAGCACCGTCCCGGCCGCGAAGCTCGTCCGGATCGTGCTGGCCGCCGGACCCGACGCGGGCGCGCTGAAGATCGAGCGCACCCCCGGCAGGATCCGGGAGCTCATCTCCGGCGGCGACGCCATCTACACCAACAGCTGGCGCTGTTCGCTCGGCTTCAACGTGCGCTACGGAACGGCCTTCTTCTTCCTGACCGCCGGACACTGCACCAACGGCGCCGGCACCTGGTACGCCGACCCGTCGCGGTCCATCGTCCTCGGCCCGACGGCCGGATCCAGCTTCCCGAACAACGACTACGGGATCGTCCGGTACACCAACCCGCTGATCCCCAAGCCGGGAACCGCGGGCAGCCAGGACATCACCACCGCCGCGAACCCGACCCTGGGCCAGTCCGCCTGCCGCCGCGGCTCCACCACGGGCGTCCATTGCGGCACCGTCACCGGCCTCAACGTCACGGTGAACTACGGCGGGGGCAACGTAGTCTTTGGCATGATCCGTACGAACATCTGCGGCGAGCCCGGCGACTCCGGCGGTCCCCTCTACTCGGGCACCACCGCCCTCGGCCTCCTGTCCGGCGGCAGCGGCAACTGCACCACCGGCGGCACGACGTTCCACCAACCCGTCGTGGAGGCGCTCAACGCCTACCGGGTCAGCGTGTACTGAGCCCCTGCGGTCCGGGACAGCAGGCCGGCCCGTACGCCCGGGCGGTGGGCACTCGGCCGGGGCGGGACCGGGTGCCTCTGGATTCGAGCTGACGCACAGAGAAGGGAAGAAACGTGTCCGTCCACCTGCCCGACCGGCTCAAGGAACTCCTCGACTCCCCCACCTTCGTGATCCTGGCGACCATCCAGCCCGACGGCAGCCCTCAGGCCTCACCGGTCTGGGCGAAGCGTGACGGGGACGAGGTGCTCATCTCCACGACCGTCGGACGCCGCAAGGAGCAGAACCTCAGGCGCGACCCCCGGACCACGGTGGTCGTCCAGCCCTCCGACCAGCCCTACGTCTACGCGGAGATCCGGGGCACGGCCACCCTCACCACGGAAGGCGGCCAGGAGCTGATCGACGAGTTGTCGCTGAAGTACACCGGCAAGCAGTACGCCGAGTTCAACCCGGCGGCGGCGGACGACGCCCCTCGTGTGGTGGTGCGCATCGCGCCGCGCAAGGTCGTCGGCTTCATCTGAGCATCACGTCGCCCGGGTGTCCGGTGGCACCCCTCCGCGCGGCCCCACTCGATCGGACGCTGTTGGTCCGATCGGGTGGGGCCGCAAGGGCGTCCGACGGACCGTGCGGCCTCAGGAACGGGCCTGGGCCGCCAGTACGCTAGCTGTCACGGTGAGCTGATCGCGCGTGAGATGCGCGGATGTGGAGTGCGTGACGGTCAGGCCCACATCGCCCGCGCCGTCCACCGGGAGGCGGACGACGGCCGTCGCACCATCGGGGCTGAGGCGGGGCTCGCCGCGCTTCGTCGGAGCCGGGATACCGGGGACGAGGAAGAGGGCGGAACCGTGCGATGCGGCAGTGGTGCGCACATGGATCCGGACGGCGTTGATGCGGTAGGCGCAGTCGAGGACGGGCCCCGCGGCGTGCGGCTCGGCACGTGCGACGGGGGTGTCCACGAACGTGCCCGCCCGGCCGGTCATCCCCGCCTCGCGAGCGGCGACCACGATGTCGTACGGGATGGGGCATCGGTCGGCCGCCGGTCCGGTCTCCGCCGCCATCCGGGTGAGACCGTCAACGCTCAAGGGCTTGGTGTCGCCGCCGTCGGCGCACCCCGCGAGCAGCAGCGCGGCAAGGCCGGCGACGAACGCCGTGGATCTCCTCATGGTCACGCCACCGCATCCTAGGCTCGTGCCCCTCCTGGCGGCCTCCCGATGGATCGTGCACCGCGCCCCTGCCTGCCGGGCCGCGGTCCGCTCACCGTGGCCTTCCGAGGTTCCGCGCTGCGCAACGCCGTTCGGTGCGCCCTTCGGTGTCGCTCATGCCCTGGCCTTGCCGGCCTGCACGGTGCCGGCCCGGAGCACGAACGGCCGGGAGGCGACGGTGACGACCACTGATACCGCGGCCAGCGCAGTCACCGTGATGCCAGGTGTGAAGTGCTGGGCGACGCCGCCGGCGATCGCGGCGCCGATGCCCTGCCAGGTCATCCGGCCGGCGGACTCGACGCCCTGGACCTGCCCGCGGACCGCATCTGGCGTCAGCTCGAGCAGCTGTTCCTGAAGCGGCAGGGACGCGGCGAACCCGGCACCGGCGACGAACACCGAGACCAGCACCACCGGCATGGGCGGGTGGACGGCGAACAGCAGATAGGGCACCGCCAGCAGCAGTCGCAGGGCGAACGCACAGCGGCGACGCCGGTCGGCGGTGAGCAGGCGCCCGACCGTCAGGTCCCCGAGGAGCATGCCCGCGGATCCGGCGGCCAGGAGGGCGCCCGCGTGGTTCGGTGCGTACGGGATGAACAGGGCCTCGCAGCCGACGACCAGGCCGTTGGGGACCCACAGGTTCAGCAGCAGCGCCCGCCGGCCGGGGTGGGAGAACAGCGCGGCGTTCGCCGCCCAGGTCCGACGCAGTCCGGGGCGGCGGGTCGGACGGATCGAGCGTTCCCGGACGGTCGTCGCGACCACGGCCAGTCCGAGTCCGGTCAGGGCCGTCGCGACGATGAAGACCCCTTGAGGGCTCAGGTACCGGAGCAGTGCAGCGCCGGCGGCGTAGCCGAGGACGGCCGTGCCACCCGAGGTGATGTTCATCAGCGACCGTGCCTGGACGTACGCGGAGTCCGGTACGACTTCGGCGAGCAGTCCCATCCGCGTGCCGGTCCCCAGGGACTGGAAGAACCCCAGCACCAGCAGGAGACCGAACCGGACGGGGAGCGGCAGCCCCGGGACCGCCTGTGCCGCGACCCCCGTCAGCGCCATGCACTGGAGCACGACGAGGGTCCTGCGAGGGCGCTTGCCGTCCGCGACCGACATCAGCGTCAACGCGCCGAGCACCGTCGCGAACGTGGCGCCGTACATGCTCACGGCCGTCAGGAACGGCGATCCAGTCTCCTGGTCGACCAGGGTGCCGAGCGCGAAACCGGACAAGGTACTGGCCGCCACCGTGAGGGTGAAGCCTGCGTACAGGCCGACGAACTCACGGTTGCGGAGCAGGGCGAGGTAGCCGTAACCGGTGTTCGACGGTGTTGTGGATGTGGTGGATGTGGCGGGCGTGGCGGGTGAAGGTGCGTCAGAAGGCATGAAAAAGCCTCCGAACGCACACGCTGGTGGCGCCGAAGGCAACGCGGTCATTGTAGCAGGGGTTCGATCCGGGAGTTGCTCTGCTGCGGACGGGTGCGGACACCCTGGTTCGCACCCGCCGGACCGGACCGGATCACCGTCGCTGCCGCCGGCTACGGGCCGCGCTCCGCGGCCTGCGGAACGACCCGCTCCGCTCAGGTGTGCCGCTCGCTGAACCAGTACCGGGATTCCGGCTGGTTCGACCGGACGACGGCCAGCGTCGCGGGCACGAGCCAGATCACGCCGAGCACGGGCACGAACGCGAAGAGAAGCAGGGCGAAGGGCAGTGCCGTCCAGCCGTAGGCGTGGGCCGAGACACGCACGGCGGCCTGACGCGTGGGGAACTTGAGGACCGTGGCAATGCCCCAGGCGGCGACCGCCAGGACGAGCACTCCCGCGAAGACCACGATCCCCGAGTGCGCCTCACCCGGCGTGGTGCAGCACTGGTCCCCGGCCTCGGCATCACCCCACACTGCCGTGGCGACGGCGACGCTGTTGGTCAGCAGGGCGATCCCCAGGACGGCTTGCACGGTGGCCAGGGGCGTCATCAGCACGCGGAGGCTCCTGACCGGCTGGGGCATCCCCGATCCAGGTCGAATCGGCCCGCTGCCGTGCCCACCCCACCCGGACCGGCCGTCCGGGCCGGCCACCCTCGGGTTGCCGGCAGCCCGGGCGCGCTGCCCGTGTCGATCGCCCTCGTCGGTCATGCTCACCGGCCTCCCGCCCCTCCCGCCTAGGCGCATGCTCCGGTGGCCCCTCGGCCGCTGTCCAGACGTATTCCGGCCGACGGTCTTCGGCCGCACCCTGCTGCCCGCCATCCGGTCCTCCTGCCGTCCGCGTCCTGCCGACGCATGGTGACTCGTCGTCCGATTGCGCACGGATCGACGGGCCAGGTGAGGGGGGAGAGTGGTCGTCATGAGGCTGACCGACGTCGGCGGTGGCGAGCTCCGCCACGAGCGGCGTGGGCATGGTCCGACTGCTTGCCGACGAAGCGGAAACCACCGTCCGGCCCCGGGCGACCGGTGTCCCGGGGCTCGGCAGACACGGGGTCGACGCACTCCGCCGTCCGGCAACGGCCGGTCGCCGGCGCCTCGTCGCGGTCACCCGGCCCCACGACGGCCCCGTCAGCGGGACTCCTCACTCGACGCGGACGCGCGGACCACTCGGGCGTAGGCTTCGCTCAGCATGGACACGGCGGGGGGCGGAGCACATGAGGGCTGACACGGTACACAGGTGGGACTCGGCCCTGGATTCGGTCGTGGTGTACGCGCAGGGCGCGGTCTGCCGCCGCCTGGCCCGGGGCAGCGTGCCGCCGGACGGCCGGGTGCGGGTGACGGGGCTGCCCCGCTCCCTGAACCCGGGCTCGCTGCGGGCCCGTGTCCTGGGCGCCCCCGGGGTGCGCGTCACCGAGGCGCGGGTGGAGGTCGAGGCCGAGCCGCTCGGCTCCGGCATCCCCGACGCGTTGCAGCGCGAGGTCGAGCGCCTGCGCGACGAGCACGCCGCGGCACAGGGACGCCGGGACCGGCAGCTGGGCCTGATCGAGGAGGTCAGGGCGCTGCACCCGGTCCCGCCGCCCCGCAGGCGCGACGACCCGCACCGCCGTACGCCGGTCGACGCGTGGCTGGAGCTCGCCGACTTCGTCGAGGAGCGGCTGACGAGACTGCACGCCCGCCTCGTGGAGCTGGAGGAGGCGCTGCTCCGCGTCGAGCACGAGCTCACCGTCGCGACGGACCGGCTCGCCCGCGCCTCCACCGACGCGCCGTCAGCACATGTGGAGACCACGGTCTCCGCGGTCCTGACCCTCGACGGCGCCGGTGACGCGGACGTGGAACTGGAGCTCGAGTACGGGGTGCCGGGCGCCGTCTGGGTGCCGGCCTACCGTCTCACCTACCGTCAGGGCGACGGCGACGGCCGTCTGGTGCTGCGTGCCTCGGTCGCCCAGCGCACCGGCGAGGACTGGACCGGCGTGCGCATCGCCCTGGCCACCGCCGACCTGCGGCGCCGCACCGACCTCCCGAAGCTCCGCTCCATCCGGATCGGACGCCGTCAGCCCGCCCCCGCGCCTTCCGGCTGGCGTGAGCCCCCGGCGGGGCTCTCCGATCTGTTCGCCAGATACGACGCGGCAGGCCCCCGACCTGCAACGGCGGCCGCACCGGTGGCTGTCGCGGCCGGCTCCGTCCCCCCGGTTGCCGGGACCCCCGCCGCTCCCGTCGTGGCCGCGGCCTTCTCCGCACCCCGCCCCGTTCCCCCTCCGCCGCCGGCACCGCAGGGCTTTGGGGGCCCGCCCGCAGCGCTCCCGACGCCCGGCGGCGTCGCAGAAGGCGCCTCCGCGGAGGCCTTGGAGAGAGGGGCACCCGACCGCGCGCCGAGGGCGCGCTCCCGACCGGCCGGCAGGCCCGCTGCCGTCGGCCGGGCCTCCGGGGCCCCGGCTCCCATGGCACCGGCGGCTCCCGGTGGGGCCACGCCGCCTCCGGCACCGGTGGCCGGGCCGCCGCAGCCCAGCGGCGCAGAGCTCGACTACGCCGCGCTCGTCCTGTGCGGAGCCGACGGGAAGGGCGATCGCAGGGGCCGGCTGTTCCCCGACGCCCCCGGCGACCAGGTGGCGGCCAAGTGCCGTCGCCGCGCCGAAGCGGTGGCCGCGCTGCCGCTGCCCGGACACGCCGTTCGGCCCCGCGAGTCGGCGGGTTCCTTCGACCACCGCTTCGATGCCGCCGCCCGCGCCGACATTCCGTCGGACGGCACCTGGCACACCGTCACCGTCGCCGAGATCCCGGTCGGTCTGCGCACCGAGTACCTCTGCGTACCGTCCGTGGAGCAGACCGTGTACACCACCTTGGTGCTCTCCAACGCCAACGACCAGGCTCTGCTGGCCGGGCCGGTCGAGGTCACCGTGGACGACGACTTCCTGCTGACCGCCGCGCTGCCCACGCTGGCCCCGGGCGGGGTCCGCCGGGTGGGGCTCGGGCCGGCCGAGGGCATCCGGGTCACCCGCCGTACGAACCTGCAGGAGTCGACCTCGGGCCTGCGCAACAACATCACCGTGCTCGACCACCGTGTCCACGTGGAGCTGGCCAACCTCCTCGCGAGGCCGGTGACCGTCGAGGTCCGCGAGCGGGTGCCGGTCACCTCCGAACCGGACGTCCGGATCGGGGAACGGGCCGACTGGACGGCACCCGAGGAGGGCGCGGGGCCGGAGCACCATGCCCCGGGCACCCGTGTCTGGCGGGTGGACCTGCCCGCCGGGGGCACCGCCGCCCTGGACGGCGGCTACGAGATCCGTATCCCGGCCGGCAAGGCTCTGGTCGGCGGCAACCGCAGGAGCTGACACAGACCATGACCACGGATCCGAAGCCGATCGCCCTCCCCGTCACCGCCGTCACCTGCCTGGAGGATCGCGCCCACGTCGAGCGCACCGCCGTGCTCGACCTGGAGGCCGGGGTCCAGCGGCTGCGCCTCGGTCCGGTCAGCGCGCTGGCCGTGGACCGCACCCTCCACGCCGAACTGACCGCCGATCACCCGGCGTCCGTGCTCGACCTGAGGATCGTCCGCAGGTGGACGCCTCGCGGGCCACTGCCGTCCGCCGACGACGACTCCGCCCTGCGCCTTCGCGTACACGCCCTCGAGGAGGAGCAGTTCGCCCTGAGGCAGCGACGCGATCGGCTGCGTGTCCGCCTCGACCTGGTCGGCCGCCTCGCCGCCGATCTGCTGCGGGAGATCGGTGAGGGGGCCGGCTCCGGGGAGACGGACGGTCCCCGCTGGGCCCGCGAACTGGACCGGGTGGACGAGGAGCGCGACGCGTACGGCGAACAGCTCCGCACCGTGGAGGCCCGGCTGGCCTCCCTCGCCGTCGAACTCGGGGAGGCCCAGCGGGCCATGGACCTCGCCGAGGCGGAACCGGCCGAGCTGGTCGGCCACATCGAGCTGACCTTGGAGACCGCGGCCGCCGGGCCGGTCGGGCTGCGCCTGACCCACCTCACCCCGTGTGCGCTGTGGCGGCCCGCCTACCGGGCCGTGCTCGAGGGGGACTCGGTGACGCTGGAGACCGACGCGATGGTCTGGCAGCGCACCGGCGAGGACTGGTCGGACGTCAGGCTGACACTGTCGACGGCGCGCTCGACGCTGGCCGGCGAACCCCCGCGGCTGAGCGAGGACCGGCTGACGCTCAAGGACCGGTCCGCCGCGGAGCGTCGCACGGTCGACGTCGAGCTGCGCGAGGAGGAGATCGGGACCCTCGGGCCTGCTCCGGTGCTCGGCCTGCCGGGGGTGGACGACGGCGGCGAGGCACGGGTGCTCCACTCCCCCGCGCCGGTGTCCGTGCCCGGAGACGGCCGCGCCCACCGGGTGCCGCTCTCCGCCTTCACCACGGCCGTGAGGAGCGAGTACGCCTGCTCCCCCGAGCTGTCCCCGCTGGTCACCCAGGTGGTGCGGTTCGACAACCTGTCCGGCCACGCACTGCTCGCCGGTCCCGTGGACCTGGTCCGCGGCAGCGGGTTCAGCGGCCGCGGCACCCTGGACTTCACCGCCCCCGGCGCCCCCGCTGAGCTGGCGTTCGGCAGCTGCGACGACTACCGGGTGGTGCGGCAGGCCGAGGAGTCCCGTGACTCCACCGGTATCACCCACCGGACCGTGGTCACCCGCACGGTCCGGCTGCACCTGTCCCGGTTCTCCGCTCCCGGGGAACACGACGAACGGGTGGTCGTCCTCCGGGAGCGGATCCCGGTCTCCGAGGTCTCGGCCGTGGCGGTACGCGTGCACCAGGACGCCTGTTCCCCGGCTCCCGACGTGGTCGATGCGGAAGGCATCGCCTGCTGGAACGTCACCCTCCCACCGGGCGGCCGCCGCACGGTCACCCTGGTCTACGAGCTGTCGGCGAGCGCCAAGGTCGCCGGGCTCTGAAGTCCGAATCCCCGCATCGGCCGACGGCAACCGACGGGCTCGGCATCCGGTGCCGCCGGGTTGGGCCGCCGCACTCACCCTGCGCGCCTGCCTCTACCCTTGAGGCCGGCGGTTGATGGATCACGAACAGCGGTGGAACGGAGCGTGCGGTGACGGCGGGGGCAGCGAATGGCGGAGAGCTGGCAGGCAAGGTGCTCGGGGGACGCTACCGGGTGACCTCCGTCATCGGGCGCGGCGGCATGGGAGTGGTCGCCCGGGCCGTGGACGAACTGCTGAACCGAGAGGTCGCCGTCAAGGTCCTGCGGGCCTTCTCCGACGCCTCCGCAGCCGAACTGGCCGATCTGCGGACCCGGATGCAGCGGGAGGCGCAGGCCGCCGCCCGTATCCGGCACGGCGGCGTGGTCACCATCCACGACGTGACCGAGGAACAGGGTCTGCCGGTCATCGTCATGGAACTCGTCGACGGGCCCTCGCTCGACGACGTGCTGATGGAGCGCGGCACTCTGGAGCCGCACGAGGCCGCGGCGATCGGCGCCAAGCTGATGGACGCGCTCGACGCCGCGCACCGGGCCGGCGTACTGCATCGGGACGTCAAGCCCGCGAACGTGCTGATGGAGCACAGCGGCAGGGTCGTTCTGACCGATTTCGGCATCGCCACCATGGAAGCCTCCGGCGACGACGCCATGGCCAAGCTGACCCGCTCCGGTGACATCATCGGCTCCGTCGACTACCTGCCACCGGAGCGCGCGCAGGGCAGGGAGCCCGGTCCCGCGTCGGACATCTGGTCGCTGGGCATGACGCTGTACGCAGCCGTGGAGGGCACCTCGCCGTTCCGCCGCAATTCCGCATGGTCCACGTTGTCGGCCATCGTCACCGAACCCCTGCCGGAGCCCCGCCGGGCCGGACCACTCGCACCGGTGCTCCAGGCACTGATGGCGAAGGAACCGGAGAACCGGCCCACCGCAGACGAGGCGCGCGGCATGCTGGAGCGCGTCGCCTCGGGCGGGACGGTGCGCCTCGCGTCCGCCGTCCCGGCGCCCGCTGCGACGCCCGCTCCTGCTCCCATCCCCAATCCCACGGTGGTTCCGGGGGCCGCGGCCGCAGCCGGACCGGCCCCCGGATTCGGCCCCGCGCTGTTCCCCCAGGCCGCCCCGCAGCCTCAGCCTCCGCACGCCGACCACCCGCAGCCCGGCGCGCCGGTCGCGGGCCACTCCGGATTCCCCGCCGGAGTCCCCGCCGCCGAGACGAGCCCCACGACAGCCCGTCGCGCACGGGGAAGCAGCAACCGCACCGCCATCGCTGCGGCGGCCGCTGTCGCACTCATCGCCGTAGGCGGAGGCATCACCTACGCCCTGACCTCCCAGCAGCGCGGCACGACCACGGACGGCGCGCTGGCGACACCGCCCGGCGTCAGCTCCTCGGTGGACAGCGGGCCGCCGACCGGGGCCGGGACCCCGACGTCCACCGGTTCTCCCGGTGCGTCGTCGAAGCCGTCGGCCTCGGAGGAGCCGGACGGTCGCGAGGACGAGGAGCCGGGCCCCACGAAGAAGCCCGTCGTCGAAGGCGACAAGCCGGCCGAGAGCCCGTCGGCCTCTGCGGAGACCAAGTCCAGCCCGACGGTGAAGGAGCCCACCCCGGTGTCGACGGCCTGCACCGGTTGGGCCCACGAGAACCGCAGCGACGGCTACGGCTACCTGGCTGCGAACTCCCACCTCTACACCGGGCCGTACGCGGAATGCCAGTACGTGACCGTGGTCAAGACGGGTGTGAAGCTCTACTACCACTGCTACATCACCAACGCCTACGGCAACAAGTGGATCTACGCCCGTATCGAGGGGACGAAAACCGAAGGCTGGGCCTCCGGCACCAAACTCACCAAGGAGAGCGGCACCCTGCCCCGCTGCTAGCACCTGTGTGGTCCCGTCCTTCCTTACTGGTGTCCGTGGGCGGGTCGTGCGGGCAACGGGGGCCGGACGGCACGAGCGACGTGCCGGGCCTCGGGGTCGAGTGATGTTCCGCCGCACCGCCGGCCCGGAGCCGATACGGCGGATGGCGGTACTGCCGTGGCGGGCGCCACCCTGGTCGGCAACCCTGAGTGCGCGGCCGGTCACCAGCCGCGCCCGGCAAGCAGTCCAGTCGAAAGGCCGCCCCACATGTCCTTCACATCTCCGCGGCGGGGGCTGACCGCCCTGGTGGGCGCAGCCTGCTGGCTGCTCGCCCTGACCAGCTGTTCGAACGGCGGCGACGGAAACGCCTACGGCACAGCGCCCGCCACCACCAGCGCAGCGCCCACCGCGGCCAGTGCCGTAGCCGGTGCGGCGCGCATCGTGATCGAGAACTTCACCTTCAGCCCGGCCGATCTCGAGGTGCGCCCCGGGGCGAAGGTCACCGTCGTCAACCGGGACTCGGCCCCGCACACCGTGACCGCCACCGGGGACAAGGCGTTCGACACCGGCACCATCGGGGCCGACGCGACGGCCACCTTCACCGCGCCGTCCACACCCGGCAGTTACTCCTACCTGTGCACCATCCACCCGAACATGAAAGGCACCCTCACCGTGACCTGACACCATCACCAGGGCCCCGCACCCACGCGCGAAGTCCCCTGACCGCATCGGCTTCGTGGCCTCGGCCGGCGTGACGACCGGCGGCCCCAAGCCCGGAGCCCGCCGCGATCGGGGGATCGGTGATGACGCATCAACGGTGGTTGCTAGCCTTGCAAGGCCTCGTCCGAAGACCGCGGGAGTTCTTGTGAGTGATGGGCCTGCTCAGGATCTGATGGGCACGGTGCGTCGGATCGACTCGCTGTTGGACCGCATGGGATTGAACCGCGACGACGTGCTGCGGGTGGAGGGGGAAGGCGGGCTCTCGTACGCCTCCGGGGTGCCCGTGGAAGAGGTGCGGGAATTCCTGCGCGGTGAGCGGTCCGCCGAACCCGGGCGGGAGGGGGACGTGATCGAGGCTCGCCACCGGCGCGTGGTCGAGCGGATCCTGTTCCTGCGCGCGACGAGGCTGCGCGCGGCCGCGGACGGCAGCAGGCGGCCCTACTCCCTGGCGGAGATCGCGGCCGGTGCGGGAACGAGCGCGCAGTGGCTCGACAAGATGATCAAGACCGGTCGCGCTCCGAACCTCGACCACGCCGCCGGGATCGCGGCATTCTTCGGGGAGAAGATCGAGTTCCTGGTCGCCGAACCGGCAGAGGCACTGGACCACGTCCTCCAGCAGATCCACAAGGACCTGCTGGAGCGGACCGTGGAGCGCCAGGACCAGGACCTGCGGCGCCTGCGGAGCGCAGGTCCGGTGAGCGAGGTGGACCCCTCACTCGGCGTCGTCGCGTACGCCGCCCGGGCCCTGGCCGACGTACCGGACGACACCGCCAAGCCGCTGATCGCCCTTATCGAGTCCGTCGCGCGGCGTTCCCGTGAGGAGCGGGCCCGAGAGGCCCGGGCCGCTCTCGAGGGAGCGGTGGTGCACAATGACCTCGATTGATCCTGGTGGCCCGGAGACCACGGCTCACCAGCGGTAACGCGCAAGGAACTGATGCATGGGGGGCTGTGCATCCGGCACGAGGGACGGGTGGCACGGGGTGGGGGTCGTGCGCGAGATGAAGCGGTATCGCGACGAGTTGTTCATGGGGCTGCAGCAGCCGGTTCCCGAGCAGGCTGTGGAACTGTTGAAGGCGATCTGCGCGTGTGCGGCCCGGAGCAACGGTCGTGAAGTGCGCTTGATGCTGGAGGAGTTCCCGCCGGGCTCGGTGACGGGCCTGTGGCTGGACATGGGCGACTACGACCTGATCGTCCTCGAGGCGAACACCTCTCCGCTGCACCAGGTCGTGATCCTCGGGCATGAGCTGTGGCACCTCAGGGAAGGCCATTGCGGTCATGGCGGCGCGGCCGGTGCGATGGCCGCGGCCCGCATGCCGGGAGACCGATGGAGACCTGGCGACGCGGTCGCCTACGTCGCCGCCCGTACGGAGCCGGACCTCGAAGAGGAGCGGCGTGCGGAGAGGTTCGGCCGGATGCTCGCCGATCGCGTCCGGCCCTGCATGGACCACAGGCGTAGCACGACACCTTTCGTCGGAGTGGCCGGCCGCATCTGGGCGTCGCTCAGAGGATGACAGAGGTGAACCTTTACATCCCTGCCGCCGCGCTCGGCCTCGTGCTGGTCGTCAAGTTTCCCTCGTTCATGAGGCGCTGGCGCAGTCCGGTGGTCCGCAGCGTCAACGCTGTGATCTTCCTGCAGGCCGCGGCGTTCTTCTTCTCGGCGCCTCCCACGATCACGGTCGTCAACGAGATGACCGGCGTCACCAACTTCTCGATGGTGCTGGTCTACTGCATCCTCTCCGTCTACGCGTGTGCCTGCCGGGTCCTCCTGGAGAACTGGCGTGAGGACGTGGAGGTCCGCTCCCACACCCGCCGCCGGGTCCGGCGTTGGATCCGGGGCCACGCTGTCGTGACCATCCTGCTCATCGGCTGTTTCCTATGGGGTGAGGCGCCGGTCGAGCGGCAGCGGGACTTCGAGACCTACTACGCCAACACCCCTTTCATACGCGAGATGGTGCTGCTCTGCCTGTCCGCCGTCACCGCCGCCTCCGCCGCGGCGGCCGCCGCTTGCTGGAGATGGGCGTGCGACATCCGCAGGGAGTGCCCCGAGCGGAGGACACCGGCCGGAGGTCTGCTGCGCACCGGGCTCACCGTTCTGGCCTTCGGCTTCCTGATCAACGTCACCTACGGTACGGCCAAGCTTGCCGCGGTCGTGGCCGTCTGGACCGGCCGGGACTGGGGTTGGCTCCACCGGATGGCCACGACCTTCGCCTGCCTCGGCACCCTCCTCGTCGCCGCCGGCTTCCTCATCCCCGTCGTCGGCTCCTGGCTCGCCGCACAGGTCTTCGGGCCCCTGCGGACTCTGCGTGCCCTGGGCCCCCTGCAGCGGACCCTGTGTCGCGCCGGCGGTCCTCGCCGTGACCCGATACGGCTCCCCACTCCCTGGAACGCCGGTCCCGGCAGGCGCGTCATGGACCGGATGATCGACATCCATGACCGGATGCTGGAACTCGGGGCGTACTGTTCGGACGAAGTGCGCGCACAGGCCTACGCCGAGGCCCGCCGGGGCGGCAGGACGGAGGCCGAGAGCGTCGCCATCGGGCTGGCCGCCATGTTCACGGCCGCGGCGGACGCCCGCGCCGACGGCATGCCGACGGACAACGAGCAAGGAATGGTGGCGATTCGGGCGCTGCGAGCGGCCGAGGCGGACCAGTACCGGGACCTGCTCGTCGGCATCTCCCGGGCCCTTGGCCCGGTCGCCGTCCTGTCGCCTTCGGCCAAGGAGTGAGGGGGCGGCCTGTCGGTCAGGCCGCCCCCTCATCGTGAGGTCAGGGGCGGGCCCACTTGGTGTTGGCACCGCCGTTGCATCCCCACAGGCCCAGCGTGGAACCGTTGGCCGTGGCCTGGCCCCACACGTTCATGCACTGGCCGGGATTGAGCGCGGCGGTGATGGTGGCGTCGTCGTTGACGTTCCACTTCTGCTCGGCACTGCCGTCACACGGCTGGACCGACACGGCCGCACCCTGGTTCGCACCCTTGGCGGCTGTCAGGCACTTGTCGCCGCCCACGCGCAGCTCCTTGGCCGCGGTGGCCTCCCACTGCTGGTTGGGGCCGCCCCAGCAGTCCCAGATCATCGCGGTCGTGTCGCCGTTCCAGTCCAGGCAGCGCTTGGACTGCTCGCCCTGGAAGGTGGAGCTGGCCCAGCGGATGCCGCCGTCGCTCGCGTGGACGACGAGGGCCTTGCCGTTGAGAACGGCGTATGCGCCCGCGCCGTTCCAGCTCGTGGTCGCCCAGAGGTTTCCGCCCTTGCCCTGGCCTCCGTCCTTGGAGTAGAGGACGAGGTTGCCGTCGTCCTGCATGTGCAGGTACGACCGCCAGTTCCAGGTGTACTTGCCCCACAGCTCACGGCCGGAGGCGGCCTCGCGGACCAGGACGTTGCCCTGGATGTCCATCATCAGCACGGTCTGGCCGTTGGTGAGCCACTGACCGGGCATGAGCTTGGCTCCGGAGGCGAGCTTGTCCTCGCGGGAGGCGGTGTCGCTCTCCCACAGGCTCCTGAACGTCCCGTGGCTGCCGTTCGAGACGGAGGAGGCCACGACCAGGTTGCCGTCGTTCTTCAGCGCAAGGTGGGCACCGGGGTTGCCGAACGTCTTGGACGCCCACAGCGCGCTGGACGGGTCGGACTCCCCGCCGCCCTTCTTGTAGACGACGAAGTTGCCGTCCTTCTGCATGACGGCGAACGCCCCGGGATTGCCGCCGGTGCCGGAGACCCACAGAGCGCCGCCCTGGTTCTCGGCGCCGGTGCGGTGGTACATGACCAGGTCACCGTTCGACTGCATGATCAGCTTCACGTTCGCCGACGAGATCGTCTCACCGGACCGCAGCGTGTCCCCGGCCTTGAGGACGACCGGGCGCTCCTTGACGGAATCGACCCACGAGGCGAGGTCGTCGGTGCGCGCGGCGATGGCACCGGTACGGGTCTCGGTGGTCGGAGTGCCGAGGCAACCACCCTGCCAGGAACGGCTGTTGACACCGACCAGCTTGCCGGCTTCGTCGAGCACCGGGCCGCCGGTGTCGCCCTTGCACAGGACGTCGGTACCGTTGGCGGAGTCGAGGGCCAGGTCGCCGCCGGAGGCGCTCTTGACGGTGAAGGCGGCGCTGTGGAGCTTGTCCGGGACCCACACGGTCTTGGTGCGGCCGAAGCCGGCGGCCGACACACGGTTGCCGGCGGCGGGGGCCGTCGTGGCGAGCTTCACCGGCGCGATGTCCTTCGCCGGGAGGTTCAGGCGGGCAAGGACCAGGTCCCGGTCCGTGCGCGGCGCCAGCTCGACGATGTTGCGGACCGTGCCGCCGGTCAGGGTGGCGGTGGTCTTGCGCGCGGGCTTGCCCGCGGCCACCGCTTCACCGGGCCGCTCGGCGAAACAGCTGGCGGCGGTGGCCAGCCAGAATTCGTCCACGAGCGTCGCGGTGCAGGCCCGGTTTTCGGGCCACTCGCCTATCGACAGCTGAACGGTGTGCGTGAGCTTGTCGGCCGCGACGGGAGTGCCGACGGCGGCCTGGGCGGTGCCGTTGAGTCCCGCGAGGGCGAGGGGGGCTGAGAGGAGAGCCGCACCGAGGGCGGCCCGCACGGGTGACTGTGCGAAGTGCAAACGCTTCATTTCACTTCCTGGAAGCAGGGCTTGGGCTGAACGGCACTGCTCGGTGTCCTTGCCGACGCAGCGGTCGTGTGCTGCGGTCGGCGCGGCCGTTCCCGGCCGCAAGAGCGTCTCTTGACGTGGGGGACACGGAGGCTGGCCTGCGTGGTGGTGTTCGAGGCGGGCGGGGGGACGCCGGGAGGGGCGCCCGCGGGCACGGCCGGCTCGGCGGCGGACGCCCTGACCGGTGTGTGGCCGGTCGGCGGGCTGCGGTTGGGGCCGGCTGATGGGCGTCCGCGCCTACTTGGTGGTGCGGATCTCCATGAGCATGTAGTCACGACCCTGCTCGTCGGCGCTCTCGCCGACCGGGGTCCACGTGTTCTTGTTGATGTCGAACGACTTCTCCTCGGTGCCGACGGTCATGTCGACCTGGGCCGAGTAGTTGTTGCCCTTGACGACGAAGACGCTCGGGATCTCCAGAGCCAGGTAGCCCCGGGTTCCGGTGACCTTGAAGCAGATCTTCTCCTTCTCGCGCGACCAGACCTCGAGCAGGTCGGTGGCGCCGGCGCAATCGGCGAGGACGATGTGGCCGTCGCCGCGCTTGAGGACGATGTTCTGCGCGGCGAGGATCTTCTCGGCGTCGGGATAGCCGAAGTCCTCGACGGCGAAGCCCGGGCCCTCCTCGGCGACGGCCTTCATCGCGACGGTGTCCGTAGCGGTCGGTCCCGCGGTGCCGGCGATCGCCAGCCACGCCATGGCGCCCGCTGCCGTGGCCGTGGCCACCGCGCGGACGAGCCTCTTGAGTGCCTTCATCTCTGTCCCAGTCGTCGGTTCCGGTCACAGCCCGGAAGAGGTGTCGCGTACGGATGCGAAGGCTGATGTCCAGTCGACAAGAGATGCGTCAAAGACGGACCGCTCTTGGTGGAAGCCCCCAACTCCTTTCGGGATCCTAGCCGAACAACCGGCGCGGAAATCAAGTCCAGAGAAATGAACATGACGGCTCATCAGTTCATTTTCCTCCACCGAAGGAAGCTCAAGGGCCATGCGCTCCCCAGGTGCCTCTCGGGCTGTCTCGGCGTTCGTGGAGGTGTCGGCATCCACCCGCGGATGGTGACGTGCCCCACATGGACTCAGAGATACAAGGCGATCAAATGAGGCGATTTGCTCAGATACATCCGCTCCATGCTGCGCGTTTGAGCCAACGGATGACCTGTTCCCGCCTCTTGGAATCAACGGGAATTGATCGACAATCAACTAGCGTCTGGTCAAGGTCGCGTGGGTCGCATAAGGTCATGCTGCGCGCCTCTCGGACCCCGCCGGCTCTGCCATGGTCCGACGAAATGAACGCGACTCACACCTTGCTGCCCTGGGCCCGCCACACTCTTTTTGCGGCGTGCCATGCGCCGATAGCGAAGGACCGTTTTGGACACCATTTACTGGAGTAGGCGGCGCGTACTCGGCGCCATAGCGGCCACCACCGCCGTCGTCACCACTTCCAGCCTCGTTCTCAACCCCACGGCGGCCTGGGCCGAGGCATCGCCTCCGGACGCCGACCCGCTCCGACTGCCGGACACCGACCGTGCCAAGGTCGTCAAGGCATGGGTGCTGGGCGGGAAGGCCGTTCGTGCCGCCGCCGCTGCCGCGCTGACCGGTTCCGACGCCGACGTGCAGAACTTCCTGGCCGTCAAACTCGCGTCGGAAACCGCGGTGGACAACCGTGACGCCCTCATGACCAGCCTCGCGACGGCCGGCAAGGGGACCCGCCGCGAGGCCGCCGCCGCGCTCAGCGGCGGCGACTCGGCCATCTCCGCGTTCCTCGCGGGCGGCTTCAGGACCGCCCTTGTGGAGGACCTGCGGGTGGCCACCTCCACGGTGATGGCCACCAGTGGCAAGGCCGTGAACAAGGCGGGCAACGCCGCCCTCAACGACGGCTCCCAGGCCGCGCTGGAGAAGTTCCTCACCATGGTCCAGTTCACGGCCCGGCTGGAGGACATGCGCGTCGAGGCGTCCAAGCTGCTGATGCTGGCGGGCCCGGAGGTGCAGAAGTACGCCAACAGGGCCCTGTCAGGCGGGGAAGCCGAGGTCGAGTGGTTCCTCGAGACCGGCCAGCACATCGCCCGGGCCCGCGATCAGGAGCGGGCCAGGATCGAGGAACTCGTCTCCGTCGCCAACCGCGAGGGCAAGACGGCCGCAGCGAAGACGAAAGAGGCCGAAGAGGCCTCCGCCCGGGCCGTGGAAGCAGCGGCCAGGGCCAAGCAGGCCGCGGAAGTCGCGGAGGCCGAGGCCCGCAAGGCGGAGAACGACGTCGTGAAGGCCGGCCAGGCGGCCCGCAAGGCAGCCGAGGCCGCGAAGGGCGCGTCCGACGCGTCACGGATGGCCACCAACGCAGCGAATGCCGCCATTCAGGCTTCCCGTCGCGCCGCGAACGCCGCCATGGCCGCGAGCCAGGCGGCAGCGTGTGCAGGCACCGCCGCCACCAGGGCGTTCAATGCGGCCATCCAGGCCTCCAAGGACTCCGCCTCCGCCGGCGAGGCCAAGACGGCTGCCGTTGAAGCCCGGAACGCCGCCGCCATGGCGCGGGCCACGGCGGACCAGGCCGAGCGCGCCGCCAACGCTGCGGAACAGGCCGCCGCCTCAGGTTTCCGTGCCGCCGCATCGGCGCGGGAGTCCGCCGCCACGGCGGAAGCGGCCTGGAGGACCGCGGATGCGGCAGCCGGCCGGGCTGGGGCAGAGGCCGCAAAGGCCAAGCGCGAGGCTCAGATCGCCACCGCGAACGCCCGGATCGCCACCAACGCCGCCGGCACGGCGCAGGCTCTCGCCAGTGCGGCCGCGACCGCGGCGCGTACCGCCCGGAACGCCGCCTACAGTGCGGCCGCCCACGCGGAGAAGGCCGCGGAGGCCGCGGAATGGGCCGTCACGTACGCCGGTCAGGCCGTGGACCACGCGAACAAGTCCACCGAGTTCGCCAACGAGGCCACCAAGGCCGCCGACAAGGCCACGGAAGCGGTCGTCCAGGCGATCGCGGTGGAGAAGAGCGCGCGCGAGGCCGAGCAGCAGCGGCTGGACTACGAAACGCAGCGGGCGGTCGCGGAAATGCGACTGTTCTCCCAGGCCGAAGCCCGTGAGAGGGCCGAGACCGAGGCGAAGCGCACCCAGGCGGAGCAGACCTCCCAGGCGACGAAGGACCTCATCGCGAAGGCCGAATCGGCCCTGCGGGCCGGGAACTTGGGAGAGGCCGCCGACGCGGGCCGCAAGGCGGCCCTCGCCGTCATGGACTCCCACGGCATCTGGTCCCGCGAGGCGGCTCAGTTCGCCCTGGCCGGTGCCGACGCCGACGTCCACGCCTGGGTGGACAGCGACCGGCAGATCGCACTCCGCCAGGACGACCGGGAGAGCACCGTCCATCTCGCCAGGATCTCCCCATCGAAGATCGCCTTCGCCGCAGCCACGGCGCTGGAGAGTGCCGATCCCGACGCTGCTGCAACGTTCCTGCGCACCGGTGCCATCAAGGCGGCGGCCATGGACAACCGCGTCGTGGTCGCCCGCCTGCTGGCCGAGAAGCCCGGCCGCGCGGTGGCCAAGGCAGCCAATGCGGCGCTGGACGCCGGAACGGCGGAGGCGCTGCACGAGTTCCTCTTCGTCACGTTCGAGAAGGCGCAGCGGGAGGACGACGCGGTGGCCACCGCGGCTCTCCTCCAGACCGCGGGTCCCTACACCAAGGCCCATGCCCAGGCGGCGCTCGAGGGCCCGTCATGGGTGCGCCGGAAGTTCATCGCCTCCGCCCAGTACGAGACCGCGCAGCTCGATCACGACGCCGCCAGCCACATCGCGGCCATGCAGGGTGCCATCGCCGCAGCCGCGAAGATCGCCGACAAGGCGCAGGAGGATGCCGCCCGCGCCCAGGAGGCCGCGGCCAAGGCCCGCAACGCCGCCGCGGAAGCGGTGGAGTGGGCAGGGAAGGCGCAGCAGGCGGCCTCTCGCGCCGCCGCCTCTGCCAAGCAGGCGGACACCTACGCGGACCAGGCCGAAGAGTCCGCCCGCAACGCCCAGGCCTCGGCCGCCAGGGCCAAGCAGGCGGCGGCCACCGCACGCCTCGCCGCGCGCTCGGCCAACTACTCCGCCAACCAGGCGGTGAAGTCCGCCCGCAGTGCGGTCGCCTCCGCCGGCCGCGCGAAGGAGTCGGCGGTCGCCGCCCGCGCCTCCGCGATCCAGGCGGGCAGGAGCGCGGCGGATGCGGCCGGCGCGGCCGGCGCGGCTCGCCTGGAGGCGGCGCAGAAGAGGGAGTGGGAGCACAGGGAGGCGGCCAGGCTGGCCGCAGAGCAGATGGCGGCGGCCGAGGCGGCCAAGACGAACCCGGCCGAGGCCCCCGAGCACGACTCCGTCAAGTGGGGTGTACCCATGTCGGACTGGCGGCAGTGGGCCCACGACACGCATGAACTGGCCTTCTACACCGGCGTGGGCAGCGTCGCGGCCGGTGTCGCCGGTGTGGCCGCGGGCCTCACCGTCGCCGGTATCCCCCTCGCCCTGGAACTTGCGGGAGTGGCGCTCTTCCTGAGCGGCGCCACCGTCGCCCTCGACATCGTGAGCGCGTTCTGCAACGGGATGGGCTACGGATGGACGAGCAAGGAGTTCAGGAGTTCCGCCGGGGTCGCGGCGCTCAGCATCATCACCTTCGGGAAGGCGAGTTTGATCGCCAAGGCCCCGGGCGTCCCCCACATCGCCAAAGAGCTCACGAGTGCCGCATATGACGGCTTCGGAGCGATCGTCAACCGGCTGACCGCACACTGACGCGGTGGCGCACTGGAACACAACGAGGGCCGGTGTCCGGGAGGACACCGGCCCTCACAGCGTGAGTGACGGATCGCGTTCCCGGCGGCGGGGGCTCCGGCACCGCTGATCGCGACGGCGCTGCTCGCGGACCATGGCACGTCGACGCCGATCGCGCTCTACGTGATCGCCGCGGCGCTGCTGACAGTGGTGGCGGTCGCCTGCGCACGGGAGACCCGGAGCGGGGATCCGGCGGACGTGTGCGCTTCGGACACGGGATCGGCTGCGACGGCGGCGCCGTCCCGGGCGGGTGACGCGCGCATCGCGTGACACCTCGTGGCAGGTAGGGAGCCTCCGGATGGTCGTGGCCGGCCGTGCCCGTGCTAGCGGCGCCTGACCGCTCGTGCTGGTTGTACATGGTCACAGGGATACCTGCCGCCCGGGTGGCCGCGCCAGGCCTGTGGACAACCCGTGACCGGGTTCGCGGCGAGCCCGGCGTCGGTTGTCCACAGGGGACCCGGATGCCGGGTCGAGGCTGAGGACGGGGCTGTACTTCAGTGGGCCGTCCAGCCGCCGTCCATCGTGAGCGAGGTGCCTGCCGCTCCGGTGACCGGGGCGGTGCGGCCCTCCGGACCCGCCCTCCGTGGAGGGGCGCGCGGCTGGGAGGAGTGCGGGACCAGATGTGACGGGGACGGCCATGCTCGGCCCCTTGGCGGGGCCCTTTGATCAACCGATGTGCTCAGGACCCATAGTTCATCGCTGGGGCACAGATGCGAACCATGTGGGTTCGTCGAGGAGCGCCTGCTTGATACGGAAGGCGGAGAACTCGTGCAGCCGCGGAAGGGCGTCCACGGGGAACCAGTCGACGTCGAGCGACTCGTCGTCGTTGACCCGTGCCTCGCCGCCGACGGCACGGCAGCGCAGTGTGATGTCCATGTACTGGCAGAGGTCCCCGTTGGGATAGGCGACCGGGTCCATCGCCTGGACGAGGACGACGCGCTCGGCGACGCACAGTACGGCGGTCTCCTCGTACACCTCGCGGACGGCGGCCTCCGCGGGCTGCTCGCCAGGTTCCGGGATGCCGCCGATCGCCGACCATCTGCCGTTGTCCGCGCGACGGCCGAGCAGGACCCGGCCGTCGTCGTCGAAGACGATGGCCGTGACCCCGGGCAGCCAGAGCAGTTGCCGTCCGGCGGTCGACCGGAGATCACGGATGAAGTCGGGAATGGCCATGTGCCGACCCTAGGCTCCGGAGGGACCGCTCCGCCGGGAACGGACCGCGCGGGCCGATGCCCAGCCGAGTCCGGCCATCGCCACGACGGCAAGCAACGCCTCGGGCAGGGTGCCGAGGCGGGTCGCCGGGGTCAGCGAAGACCGCAGCGGCACCTCGGCAACCAGGGCGTCGGGCGTGAACATCTTCGTCTGCCGGGTCACCGTGCCGTCCGGCCGGATGACGGCGCTGACACCGCTGGTGACGGGCACCAGGACGGCACGGCTGTGCTCGACGGCGCGTACCCGGGACATGGCCAGCTGCTGGTAGGTCATCTCGGTGCGGCCGAACGTGGCGTTGTTGCTCGGCACGGCGATGACCTGGCCGCCTGCCGTCACGGTGTCCCGGACCGCGGGGTCGAAGGCCGCCTCGTAGCAGGTGACGAGGCCGACCTTGGTACCGGCGAGGTCGAAGACGCCGACCTTCGTACCGGGTCCGAAATCGCGGCGCACGCGGTCGACGTCGGAGCTGAAGATCCGGGCGACGGACCGCATCGGGATGTACTCGCCGAACGGCTGGACGCGCCGCTTGTCGTACGTCTCGGAGGGGCCGCTCTCGGGGAGCCACTCTATGAGGGTGTTGCGCAGGGGCCCCGTCTCCGGCTCCAGGACGGAGCCGACCACGGTGGGCGCCCCGATCGCCGAGACAGCCCGGTCGATCACCTGGCGGGCGTCGTCGTTGCGGAAGGGGTCGAGGTCGGAGGAGTTCTCCGGCCACACGACGAAGTCAGGCCGGGGTGCCTTGCCTGCTTTGACGTCGTCCGCGAGTTGAGTGGTGCGCCGCGCGTGGTTGTCGAGGACCGCGCGCCGCTGGGCGTTGAAGTCGAAACCGGCCCGCGGCACGTTCCCCTGGATCACGGCGGCGGTGGCGGTGCCGTCCTCGGCCGCGGCGGAGACGAGCGGCCGGGCCGCCACGGCAGCGCCGACGGGGACCAGGACGGTCAGCACGGCCGCGGCGGCCGCGCCGCGCGCCCAGGCCTGGGTGCGCCGGCGGGCACGCACCTGACGCACGGCTTCGAAGAGGCCGAAGCCGCACAGGACCACGGCGAAGCCCAGGACGGGTGTGCCGCCGACGGCCGTGAGCGGCAGGAACGCACCGTCCGCCTGCCCGAACGCGATCTTGCCCCAGGGGAAGCCACCGAAGGGCATCCGGGCGCGCACACCTTCGGCCACGATCCATGTGGCCGCGCCCCATACGGGCCAGGCGGGCAGCCGGGACACCGCGGCGATGCCGAGGCCCGCGCCCGCGACGAACAGCGCCTCGATCCCGGCGAGCGCCAGCCATGGAACCGGACCGACCTCCTCGCCGGTCCACACGAGCAGCGGGAGCAGGAAGCCGAGTCCGGCCAGGAAACCGAGTCCGAAGCCGGCACGGAGCCGGCGCTCGTGGAGCGTCCAGCCGAGCAGTGCGAAACCGAGCAGCGCCAGCCACCACAGGGGGCGCGGCGGGAAGCTGAGGTACAGGAGAACGCCCGACAGAACCGCCGCGGCGGGCCGCACGAGCCGCTGCGGCAGCCGGCCCCGCGGGGAGAGTGGGGTCGTGGTCGGCGCGGCGACTCGGCTCGCCCGATCGGTCTGCGTGGTGGCGCTCACGTGCGGAGTCTACGGCGACACGCTGTGGGGCGGGCACTCCGTCCGTCGTCGGGCGGGCAGACCATCCATGGCGGAACAAGCGCTCTGCCCGCCGTCGCGCAGGCACACCGCCCGTGGCGGAACAAGCGCTCCGCCCCTCGTCGCGCGGGCACTCCGTCCGTGACGGAACAAGCGCCCTGCCCGCCGTCGCGCGGGCACTCCATCTGCCCGAAAGCGAGTTCTCCGTCCGCCGTCGCGCGGGCACTCCATCTGCCCGGGGGCGAGTTCCCCGTCCGCCGTGGGACGAGTGCTTCGTCCATCGTGGGCCAGCCGCTCGCGCACCCGGGCCCGTCCCCCGACGGCCACCGGGTCAGACCTTCGCGGCGTCGTTCCCCGGCGTCAGCCCTCGGATGCGATCGCGGACGATGCGGACCGCCGATTCCGCGTCGTCCACCGTGACCGTGAAGACCCGGCCGTCACCGAGTCTGAGCACCATGCCCTCGCCGCGACGGACGACCACGGCCGTGCCCTTCTCCGGGCGCCAGCGGTAGCCCCAGCCGCCCCACTGGCGCGGGGTGACCTTGGGTGCGAATTCGGCGCCGACCACGTGGGAGAGCGGGATGCGCCGGCGCGGCAGGCCGATGTGGCCGCAGCGCACTTCCACGGCGTCGCCGTCGACCCGCACGGCGACGTGGACGAAGGCGAGCGTGCCGAAGAGCACCAGGAGTCCCGCGGCCATGCAGCCGATCACGGCCATGAGGAGCGGAACGATGCCGGACGTCCAGGACGAGTCCACCGCCAGCACGACACCGAGCGCCAGGCACGCGACGCCGATGGCGGCGAGCAGCCACTGGGCACGGTTCGTGGCACGACCCGTCCAGACCTCCGGAATGTGGTCCGCCGGGCGATTCGGGTCCTCGGTGTGGTCCCTCATGCCGTGCAGGTTACCCGCGTCCCGCGAGGTCAGCCGTGGCCCGGGACTGCGCTTTCAGCAGATGCGGGGCCTCACCGCGCAGGGCTGGCAACGGGAAGGAGGCGTCCTTCCGCGTAGCGGAGGGCTGCGGCCGGAAGAGTGGACGTGCGCCCGCTGAGCAGCACGGTGAGCCGGTCGGCAGGCGTGGCGTCGGGGGCGGGTACGGCGCCGATGCGGCGGAGGGCCTGGGCGGCGACGGCGTCGGCGGAGCCGTGCAGGACCAGCCGCGGGCGGCCGGGCTGCTGGACGGCGGCGCGGATCCGTTCGGCGACGAGTTCGTAATGGGTGCAGCCGAGGACGACGGAGGCGACGTCGGGTGGGGTGAGTGCGGCCGCGGCGGCGACGGTCCGCTCGATGGCGTCCTCGTCGGCGTTCTGAACGGCGTCGGCGAGGCCCGGGCAGGGCACCTCGGTGACGGTGACTCCGTCGGCGAAGTCGCGGATGAGTCCGCGCTGGTACGGGCTGCCGGTGGTGGCGGGGGTGGCCCAGATGGCGACCGGTCCGCCGCCCGCGGCGGCCGGTTTGATGGCCGGGACGGTGCCGATCACGGGTATGCCGGGTTCCAGTTCCGCGCGCAGGGCGGGGAGCGCGTGCACGGACGCGGTGTTGCAGGCCACGATGACGGCGTCCGGCCGATGGGCGGCAGCGGCCCGTGCCACGGCCAGGGCCTTCGCGGTGATGCCCTCGGGAGTGTGGGGGCCCCAGGGCATGCCGTCCGGGTCGGACGAGAGGACGAGATCCGCGTCGGGCCGCAGCCGGCGTACCGCGGCGGCCGCCGCCAGCAGTCCGATTCCCGAGTCCATGAGCGCGATCTTCACCCGGTCACCCTAGCCGACGGTGTCACCGCCCTTGCGCTCCGCCCGTCATGGGGCACACTGCGGCGAATGAGCGCCATTGCGTGGATCGCGACGGGATCGGCGGCAGTGTGGCTGTGGTTGCTGCTGGGGCAGGGGTTCTTCTGGCGCACGGACCAGCGGCTTCCTCCGCGTACCGAGCCGAAGTGCCCGGAGGACTGGCCGTCCGTCGCGGTGATCGTTCCGGCGCGGGACGAGGCGGACGTACTGCCCGTCGGGCTGTCGTCGCTGCTGGCCCAGGACTATCCGGGCCCGGCGGAGATCATTCTGGTGGACGACGGGAGCCGGGACGGCACGGACCGGCTGGCCAGGGCGCTCGCCGCGGAGTGGCCGGGGCTGCCGCTGACGGTGACGGCGCCCGGTGATCCGCCGCCGGGGTGGACGGGGAAGCTGTGGGCGCTGCGCCGCGGGATCACCCTGGCGCGGGAGCGTGACCCGGAACCGGAGTACCTGCTGCTGACGGACGCCGACATCGCGCACGAGCCGGACAGCCTCCGGGAGCTGGTGGCGGCCGCCCGTTCCAACGGTCTGGACCTGGTCTCGCAGATGGCGCGCCTGCGGGTGGTGACGGTGTGGGAGCGGCTGGTGGTGCCCGCGTTCGTGTATTTCTTCGCGCAGCTGTACCCGTTCCGCCGGGTGAACCGGGCCGGGGCGCGCACGGCCGCCGCGGCGGGCGGCTGCGTACTGCTGCGTACCGAGACGGCGGTGCGGGCGGGGGTGCCGGACTCGGTCCGGGGGGCGGTGATCGACGACGTGTCGATGGCGCGGGCGGTGCGCGAGGCCGGCGGCCGGCTGTGGCTGGGGCTGGCCGAGCGGGTGGACAGCGTCCGGCCGTATCCGCGGCTCGGGGATCTGTGGCGCATGGTGTCGCGATCCGCGTACGCGCAGTTGCGGCACAGTCCGCTGCTGCTGACGGCCACGGTCACGGGGCTCGCGCTGGTGTATCTGGCGCCGCCGGTTGCCGCGGTGGTGGGCCTGCTGGGGGACGATCCGGTGGCGGGGTGGCTGGGGGCGGGGGCCTGGCTGGTGATGGCCGGGACGTTCCTCCCGATGCTCCGCTACTACCGGCAGCCGCCGTGGCCGGCGGTGGCGCTGCCGTTCACGGCGCTGCTCTATCTGCTGATGACGGTCGACTCCGCGGTACAGCACTACCGGGGCCGGGGAGCGGCGTGGAAGGGGCGGACGTACACGGCGCCGGGAGCCGCGCCCGAGCGGTGAGCCCGGGCGCGGCTCGCGAAGGACGAGGCCAGCGGCGGTCGGCGTCCGGTCCGGTGGGTGAGCCCGCCGACCGGTGATCACTTACGGCCGGGCGTCCAGTTCATCCCCCATCCGTAGGCGCGGTCGACGGTGCGCTGAGGGCTGACCCCGCGGTCGGGTACGAGGTACTGCGCCTCGCGCTGGACGACGAGGTCGCCGTCCTGCCGGGTGATGAGGGCGAGTGCGCACACCGTGGAGGGGACGGTGCATTCGTCGAGGAAGAACTCGACGGGGGCGCCGTACTGCGGGGTGAGGGTGACGGTGGCGTGGAGGTCGGCGAAGCTCCGCGCGCCCTCGTAGATGGTGACAAAGACGAGGACGCGGCGGAAGGCGCCCTTGTGGTCGAGGTTGATGGTGAGGTTCTCGCCGGTGGCGACGGCGCCGGTACGGTCGTCCCCGTCGAGGTGGATGTAGGGGGGATGGTGCAGCGCCCCGAAGGCGTTGCCGAGCGCCTGTACGACTCCCTTGCTGCCGTCGGTCAGTTCGTAGAGGGCGCACAGGTCGAGGTCGAGGTCGGCGTGTTCGGCGACGGCGCGGCCCCGTTTGCTGCCCCACCCGGTGAACTGCTTGCGGACCTGCCAGTTCAGGTTGACGCGCATGACACCGGAGGTGCCGCCCTGCTTGGCGAGGGAGACGCGGGGGGCCTCCTTGGTGAGCGTGACCTTGCTGAGCCGTACGGGGGCGGCGGCGGGGGTGGCGGCCGGGGCGGGTGCCGAGGGCGTCCGGGCGGGCCGGGCCGGAGCCGGGAGCACGGGTGGAGCCGCCGGAGGCGTGACGGGAGCGACCGGAGCGGGCGCCGTCCGCTGCGGTTCGTCCACGGTGATACCGAAGTCCGTTGCGAGCCCTTCGAGTCCGCTGCTGTAGCCCTGACCGACCGCCCGGAACTTCCACGCACCCTGACGGCGGTAGAGCTCGCCGAGGATGAATGCGGTCTCGACTGTCGCGTCGCTACTGTCGAAACGGGCGATTTCTGCACTGTTCATGGCATTCGTCACACGTACGTACAAGCCCGGCACCCGGCCGAAGTTGCCGCCGTCCGCGGACGCGGCCAGCACCAGCCGCTCGATGCCCGGCTCCACGCGCGCGAGGTCGACGGACAGGCTGTCCGTCGTGACCCCCGCGACGACCCGTTTCCCCTCGTGGCGCACCGCGCCGGAGGCGTGCACCGGCTGGTTGTAGAAGACGAAGTCGGCGTCGGAACGGACCTTTCCCGACGCCAGGAGGAGTGCGGACGCGTCGACGTCGGGAACTCCCGGACCGGAGCTCCATCCCATTTCGACGCGTACGGCTTCCGCCGGTACCGGAACATTGGCTCCTTTAGACATGGACATGCTCGCCCCCATCGCACTCGACCACCGGTCTTTTCCCTGGACCGATGCCATTGTTCGGGCCGGGGGCACCGGCCGGTAACCCCCCGCACGCTCGGCCTTTACACGATTCACACGCGCCCGGGCGACCGTTTTTCCCACGTTCGCTCGCATTGGGGAACCACGGTCACTCACAGCACGCGAAACAACCCTCTTATCGGTCTCCCCAACCAGCACATCGTGGGCTTAACTTATGTGCCATGACCTCCCCCCGCTCCACCTACGGCGGCGGTTACTACTCCGCGCCGTCCTTCCCGGACACCCCTATCTACGACTCCCTCGTCGCAGAGCGGGGCACGCCTCAGATCGCCCCGATCCGAGTGCCGTCGGTCTACGAGACCCCCAGCAGCCACCTGCCCGCCCTGCCGGCCGCGCTGCCCGCCCTCCCCTCCGCTCCCTCCCCCGCCCCGGCGTACGGCTATCCCCAGCCGATGCCCATGCCGCAGCCCGTTCCGCTGCAGCAGGCTCCCGCGCCGTACATACCGCAGCAGCCCCCCGGCCCGCGCGGCTACCCGGGTGCGTACCCGCAGCAGCGTCCGATGGCCGCCACCGGGTACGAGGCCATGCGCCCCGCGGCCCCGCGCCCCGTGCCGGCGCAGGCCATGTACAACGATCCGTACAACCGGCCCTACCAGGGCACGGGGTACTGACCCGGACGACGGGACACCGGCCGGAGCACGGGCACGACCCGGTGGCAAAGGGCTGCCCCGGAGGGCGGAGTGCGGGCGAGGACGCTTCGGGCGTCCGGCAGGATGGGCACATGCCGAATCCAGCTGATGCGATCGTCCACGCCCTGCACGTCCATCCGGTCAAGTCGATGGCGGGAACTGCTCCCGACGAGGCGGTCGTCGAGCCCTGGGGGCTCGCCGGGGACCGTCGCTGGATGCTCGTCGACGAGCAGGACAAGGCCGTCACCCAACGCGGCCACGCACGACTGGCGTTGGTGTCGGCACTTCCCCTGCCCGGCGGCGGCGTCCTGCTGTCCGCGCCCGGACGGGAGCCGCTGACCGTCACCGTTCCCGAACCGGTGGGCACCATTGGGGTGGAGATCTTCCGCGACAAGGTGGACGTGGTGCCCGCCGGCCCGGAGGCTCATGCGTGGCTGAGCGCATACCTCGGCGCTGACGTGAGACTCGTCCACCTCGACGAACCGGCCGTGCGCCGCCCCGTGGACCCCGCGTACGCCGAGCCCGGGGAAACCGTCAGCCTCGCCGACGGCTATCCGCTGCTCATGACCTCCCTCGCCTCGCTCGACGCCCTCAACTCCCTCATCGCGCAGGGCGACCATCCGCACGAGGGCCCGCTCCCGATGAACCGTTTCCGGCCGAACGTCGTCCTGGACGGGACCACGCCCTGGGCGGAGGACGGGTGGAGCCGTGTCGCCATCGGCGAGGTCGGCTTCAGGGTCGCCAAGAAGTGCGGCCGATGCGTCATCACCACCACCGACCAGCACACCGCCGAGCGCGGCAGGGAACCGCTGCGCGCCCTCGCCCGGCACCGCCGGTTCGGCGACGTGTTGGCCTTCGGCGTGCTCCTGGTGCCCGAGACGACCGGTGTCGTACGGGTCGGGGATCCCGTGCGCGTGCTGTCCTGATCCGCTCGTCAACCGCCCCTTTCCCACCAGGCGTACGGGACGGCCGGTCGTACGGCGGCTGGTGCAGGGGCGGTACGTCCCGCTGGACCGGGCGTGGTCATGCACCGGCTCCGGCCGGTCACCGCGGGTGCCGGTGGCCGACCGGTCAACCCGGATGCCTCGCGCGCGCTACGGTGGGGCGCACACGGCACCGGATCCGCCTCGCCGCGACCGCCGGGTCCGCCCGGTCCTGCATGCGGTCCTGCCGGAGCGTGCGAACCGGGCCCGGAGAGCGGTTCGGACGGAGGTCAGGCCGGCGCGGAGCACCGGCAGGACTCCCGCCCGGACGGTGGACGGAGCCGTGACGCACAGCAGCGGCACAGGTGGGGGGCAGATCAGCGTCATGGCTCAGGGCACGGTCCAGGTGACGTACACCGGAACTTCGAGGTGGCGGCGCCGCACGGGTGAGTACGGCTCGCTCACCGCTGCTCTGGCGGTCGCGGGGGACGGCGACGTCCTCACCGTGGCACCCGGCACGTACCGGGAGAACGTGGTGCTGCGGCACGCCGTGACGCTGCGCGGCTCGGACACCGGGTCGGGAGCGGTGCGCATCGCGCCCGCCGACGGGGTGCCGCTCACCGTGTGCGCGGCGGCCGTGGTGCAGGACCTGCACGTGGAGGGTCAGGACACGACGGCACCGGCACTGCTGGTCGAGGACGGCACCGCCGAACTGACGGACCTGCGGGTGGTCACCCGCTCCGCCGTCGGCATCGAGGTGCGCGGGAAGGCCCGGCCCACCGTGCGCCGTTGCACGGTCGACAATCCCGCGGGCATCGGCATCGCCGTGCTCGACGGCGGCGGCGGGGTCTTCGAGGAGTGCGAGGTGATCTCCGCCGGACAGTCGGGCATCTCGGTGCGCGGCGGAGCCCGTCCGCGGCTGGAACGGTCGAAGGTCCACCACGCCTCCGGGGCCGGACTGACCGTCACCGGCGAGGGCAGCGGCCTGGAGGCCTTCGGCTGCGAGGTGTACGAGGTGAAGGGCACCGGCGTGCAGATCGCCTCGCGGGCCGCCGCGCACCTCACGGACTGCGCGGTGCACCGCACGACCTCGGACGGCGTCACCCTCGACACGGACGCGGTGCTCACCCTCGCCGACTGCGACATCCACGACGTCCCCGAGAACGCGATCGACCTCCGTTCGCGTGCGGTGCTCACCCTCACGCGCTCCACGGTGCGCCGCTTCGGCCGCAACGGACTGTCCGTGTGGGACCCCGGCACAAGGGTCGACGCCAACCAGTGCGAGATCCACGACAGTACGGGCGACTATCCGGCGGTGTGGGTCAGTGACGGGGCCGCGGCGGTGCTGGACGCCTGCCGGGTGCACGACGTACCGGACGCGCTGTTCGTACTGGACCGCGGTTCCCGTGCCGATGTCGTCGACAGCGATCTGACGCAGGTGCGGAACACCGCGGTGTCGGTCAGCGACGGTGCGACGGCACAGCTCGACGACTGCCGCATCCGGGAGGCCTCGACGGGCGCCTGGTTCCGTGACCACGGCAGCGGCGGCGTCCTCGCCGGGTGCACCGTGGACGCGGTCCAGACGGGCGTCATCGTGACCAAGGGCGCCGATCCGCGGGTGGAGCGGTGCACCGTGACCGGGCCGGGCGAGGCCGGGTTCTACGTGTCGGCCGGCGGGCGGGGCACCTTCCACGACTGCCGGGTCAGCGGCAGCGACGGCTACGGCTTCCACGTCATCGACGGCTGCCGGACCACGCTCACCCGCTGCCGGACGGAGCGTTGCGCGCGCGGCGGCTACGAGTTCGCCGACGGCGGCGCCTCCGGACTCGGCGAGGGCAGCGGGTCGGGCCCGGTCGTCGAGGACTGCACCAGCGACGAGTCCGGGACGCGTGCCGGCACCGTGCGGGAGCCGGTGCCGACGGCGGTAGTGACCGCAACGCAGTCGCCGGTCCCCCGGACCGCCGTCCCGGCACAGCCCGGACCGTCCACGCCCGCAGCGTCCACGCCCGGCCCGGCCGTGCGGACGTCGAAGGCCGTTCTGGGCGAACTCGACGCGCTCGTGGGCCTGGACAGCGTCAAGCGGGAGGTGCGGGCGCTCACCGACATGATCGAGGTGGGCCGGCGCCGCCAGGAGGCCGGGCTGAAGGCGGCCTCGGTACGCCGGCACCTGGTCTTCACCGGATCGCCCGGCACGGGCAAGACGACCGTGGCCCGCCTCTACGGGGAGATCCTCGCCTCGCTCGGGGTGCTGGAGCGCGGTCACCTCGTGGAGGTGTCCCGGGTGGACCTGGTCGGGGAGCACATCGGCTCCACGGCGATCCGTACGCAGGAGGCCTTCGACCGGGCGCGCGGCGGGGTGCTGTTCATCGACGAGGCGTACGCCCTGTCACCCGAGGACTCCGGCCGGGACTTCGGCCGGGAGGCGATCGACACCCTGGTGAAGCTGATGGAGGACCACCGGGAGGCCGTGGTGGTGATCGTCGCCGGGTACACCGCGGAGATGGAGCGCTTCCTCACCGTCAACCCCGGTGTGGCCTCGCGCTTCTCACGCACCATCACCTTCGGTGACTACAGTCCGGTCGAACTGCTGCGGATCGTCGGTCAGCAGGCGGACGAGCACGAGTACCGGCTGGCCGACGGAACCGCGGAGGCGCTGCTCAAATACTTCACCGAGCTGCCGAAGGGGCCGGCGTTCGGCAACGGCCGGACGGCCCGGCAGACCTTCGAGTCGATGGTGGAGCGGCACGCCGGACGGGTGGCCCAGCTCGACGAGGTCAGCACGGACGATCTGACGCTGCTCTACCCGGAGGACCTGCCCGAGCTGCCGGAGTCGCCGGTACCCGCGATGCCCTGAGCCGCGTCCTGCCCGTCGACGCCCGGGCCCGCGCCGTCCCGGTCGGCTACCGGGCCTGCGGCGTACCGCGACGTCGTGCCTTCCCGCTGTCCCGGGAGCGTCGGAGCCAGCCGGTCGAGGAGCGCCGCCCGCTCCTCCTCGAAGACGGGGTCGGCCTGGTAGTCGGAGTGCCCGAGAAGCGCCGCGGGCAGCGGATGGTCCTCCGTACGGCCGTAGGCCAGCGGATCCTTGAGCGGGCCGCGGTCCACCGCAGGCCCCGTCCCGCAGTCACCGACCCGTACGGGTCCGCCGATGGGGTCGGTGGACCGCCACAGATTGCGCCAGCAGTCCATCTGGCGGTGCAGCGCAGCGAGCGGCACCGGTCCGAAGAAGGCGGGGAACCAGCGCCCGTAGAGGCGTTCCAGTGGTGAACCGTACGTCAGGAGCGCGATCCTGCCGCGGGTGTCCGGGGGGAGCTGCCAGACGGACGCGGCGGCCAGCACACTGCCCTGGGAATGTCCCGAGATGACGAGCCGTCCGCCGGTCCGGTCGGTCCAGGTGTGCATCCGCCATGTGAGGTCGGGCACGGCGCGCTCGGCGTAGCAGGGCGGGGCGAACGGGTGGGCGGCACGCGGCCAGAACGTGCCGACGTCCCACAGGATGCCGATGGTGCGGCGCGCCGAGGCGTCGTGGTATGCCCGGCGCCCCCAGGTCACGAAGAGGACGAAGCCGAGGCCGGTGAACCAGGACCCGAGGGCCTGCACCACATCGGCGGCGAAGGCCACGAATGCCGGTGCGTGTTCCGTCGCCCGTCCCGGCACCTCGCCCGTGGCCCAGGCACCTGCGAGCGCTGCCGCGCCGAACAGCAGGGTAGTGCCGGAGACGACGCCCAGCACGAAGGGGGCGCGGTCGGTGAGCGCGGCGAGGGCCCGGGTGACGGCGATACGGCGGGTCCGGGCGCTGTCGGGCTGCTCGCCCGGGTAGTCGGCGAGGACGCCGGAGGCCAGCGTCCGGGCGGTTCGCCAGGTGCTCAGCACGAGGTGGGCGACGACCGGCAGCAGCACCACCAGCATCGCGGGGATCACGGAGGCCTGCCAGCTGAGCAGGACGGGAGGTCCGGGGATGGGTCCGCCCATGCCCGGTGTGGCGGGACCGTCGAGCCAGTCGGCGACGCGCTGCGCGAGTCCGCCGGTCATCACCCCGCCCAGCGCGCAGGCGAGCATGGCGACGGCGGGCCCGCCGAGTCCGCACAGCGCGGTCCGGCCGGCCGGTGCGCGCCGTTGCAGGGCCAGCGCGACGGCGGCGAGGCCGACGACGAGGAGGCCCTGGCCCAGGGTGATGATCCCGAACGTCCGGTCGCCCGGCAGGGTGCCGGACGAGGTCCAGCCCGGCCGTTCCCAGGAGGCGTAGACGGCGGCGACCAGAAGCAGGGCGAGCGCCGAGCCGGGCAGCACTGAGGCGACCGCGCCGTCGAGCCGCACGTCGAGCCGTGACTCGCTGCGCCCCCTGCGGCAGACGACGAACACGACGACGAGGGCCAGCGCCGTGATCGCGCCTTCCAGGAGACGACCGGACAGGTCCAGCGGGAGGTTGCCGGCATGCCGGTCGTGGCGCGCGGCGGCTCCGGCGAGGGCCGCGGCGACGGTCAGCAGGGAAGCGGCGGTGTGCGCGGCACGCAGCCGGGCCACGAGTCGCCGCCCGTACCAGAACCCCGGCCGGCCCAGTGCGGGCCGCTCGTCGGTCTCCGCGGCGTTCGCGATATGACGGGCCGTCGGCGGCTCCTGGGACTCGTAGGCGCTCCAGGTGCGGTTCGACAGGTACCAGAGAAGGGCGGTGAGGGTGGCGGGGACCACGGCGGCGAGGGCCAGGCGCCGTCCGGGGCTGCTCCACCAGCCGTGGCCGCCCGGGGACATGAAGGAGAGCCAGGACGTATGCCGGGTGCATTCGGGCGAGCCCGCGCACTGCCAGGCGGCCAGGTCCAGGGCGACCTCGCAGGCGGCCGCGGTGAGCAGCACGGTGAGGCTGAGCGCGACTAGCCGGACCAGCACGCCGTAGAGGCGGACCGCACGGCGGGCGCCGGTCGCGGGCGGGCGCATCCAGTGGGCGAGGTTGACGACCATGAAGGGCAGGAGCAGCAGCCACAGTGCGCGGGCGCCGTTGCCGGAGGTGAGGTTGGACCAGCAGTACGCCTCCTGGACCGGCCCCCGGGCGAGGCGTTCGGGCCGGTGCTCGGCGTCGACGTCGTCGGTGCGACGGTACAGGGCAGCGGTGTCGTCGCCGCTGACCCGTAAGGTGCGCGGGTCGCCGAGCATGCCCTGCGGGCTTGCTCCGCCGACACCGTGGACGAGGAGTTCGAGTGCCGCCCGCCCGTCGTCCGGGGCTGCGGCCGATGCGGCAGCGGACACGTGTGCGCTCGCTCTCTGCCGGTGGAATGGGGGCGATCGCGGTGTTCACCTGGAATCTCCCCGGTCCGAGGAGGCGCCAATCGACACGACACGCCCCGCTGTGTGGCGAATCGGGGCATCTCGGGGGCGCAGGGCGGTGCTTGGCGTCCGGCAGGCTCGCGCCTCCGTCCCGCAGACATCCCGTATCCCTGCGGTTATGGTGTGCGGGCCCTGTCCGCCGCGGCCGTTGCGCCCGTCACCGGAGGTGTGTCCCCATGGCCCGCCGACTCCGCCCTGTCGGTCTCGACTTCGTCCGGTCCGCTCCCCTGCGCCTGGTGTTCGAGGGCGAGGTGTCCGCCGCGCCGGACGTGGTATACCGGGCGCTTGCCGACGAAGTCCCTTCGTGGCCCCGGTGGTTCACCGCGGTGGCGCTGGCTCGCCCGTACGACGACGGCACGGGCCGCGAGGTACGCCTCAGGGGCGGTGTGCGCTTCCTCGAGACGATCATGGCGAGGGAGCCGTCGGAGCGGTACGCCTACCGCGCCGACGAGACGAACGTGCCCGGTGCGCACGCACTGCTGGAGGAGTGGCGGCTCACACCGTCCGGCTCCGGTACGCACGTCCGCTGGACGTTCGCCGCGTCCGGTGCCGCCCCGTTCGAGTTCGCGATGCGGCTCGGCCGCCCGAGCATGGGGCTCGCCTTCCGTGACGCGCTGCGGAGGCTGGACCGGCGGCTCACGGGGCACGCGCACCCGTCCGGCGCGGGTGACGAGCGGAACGGGAGGCACGGCTGAGGCCCGCGCCTAGTTCGGCCCGCGCGGTGTCCGCTCCAACGTGGTCTCCCCGGAGCCGACGCGTACCGAGCTGTTCGACGCGCCGGGCGGCTTCGCCGAACAACTCGGCGAACGCTTCGGGCTGCCCGCCGAAGAGGCCGTGCAGCACTTCATCCGTGAGGTGAGGCGACTGCCCAGCGGCCGTATCGCACCCCGAAGACGTGGCACGGGGTCGTCGCCCACCTCCTCCCCCGCTCGCGGGGCAGGTCACCGGAGCCGAGTGGAGCGTCGACGCCGGCGCCCTGCGGCAGATCCGACGCGGAAGGCGTGGCGTATGCGCGGGCGGACATCAGTGGCGAGCGGGGCCGACTACGGGCAGCGGCGAGCAGGGCCTGCGACGAGCGGCGCGGCGTCGCGCGGCGCGGTCAGCCCGGCCAGACACCTGTCGCGAGGAACTGTTCGATCGCGTCGGCGTAAGGGGCGATGTCGAGGCCCTGCTCCGCGAGCCAGTCGTCGGAGTAGTACTTGTCGAGGTACCGGTCCCCGGGGTCGCAGATCAGGGTGACGACGCTGCCCTTGCGTCCCTGCGCGACCATTTCGGCGACGATCTTCAGCGCGCTCCACAGGCCGGTGCCGGTGGAGCCGCCCGCCTTGCGGCCGATGGCCTCCTCGAGGGCGCGGACGGCGGCGACGCTGGCCGCGTCGGGTACCTTCATCATGCGGTCTATGGCACCGGGCACGAAACTCGGTTCCATCCGGGGCCGCCCGATGCCCTCGATACGGGAGCCGCAGTCGCTGCTCGCATCGGGATCGTTGTTGGTCCAGCCGTCGAAGAAACAGGAGTTCTCGGGGTCGGGCACACAGATCCGGGTGTCGTACTGCATGTAATGGACGTAGCGCGCGATGGTCGCCGACGTGCCGCCGGTGCCGGCGGTGGCGACGATCCAGGCGGGCTCGGGGTAGCGCTCCAGCCGCAGTTGCTGGTAGATCGACTCGGCGATGTTGTTGTTGCCGCGCCAGTCGGTCGCCCGCTCGGCATAGGTGAACTGGTCCATGTAGTGGCCGCCCGTCTGCACGGCGAGGGCCGCGGACTCCTCGTACATCAGCCGCGAGTCGTCGACGAAGTGACATCGGCCACCGTGGAATTCGATGAGCCGGCACTTCTCGGGGCTGGTGGTACGGGGCATCACGGCGATGAACGGCACACCGATGAGCTTCGCGAAGTACGCCTCGGACACCGCGGTCGAACCGCTGGACGCCTCGATGACGGGTTTCCCGGGCCGGATCCAGCCGTTGCAGAGTCCGTAGAGGAAGAGCGAACGGGCCAGCCGGTGCTTGAGGCTGCCGGTGGGGTGGGTGGACTCGTCCTTGAGGTAGAGGTCGATGCCCCATTCCTCGGGCAGCGGGAAGCGCAGCAGATGGGTGTCGGCGGACCGGTTGGCGTCGGCCTGGACCTTGCGCACGGCTTCCTTGAGCCAGGCGCGGTACTCGGGGTCGCTGCGGTCGACGTCAGCGGTCGTCATCGGCCGGGTCTGCTCGCTCGTACTCATCCGCGCCACTCCTTCTGTCACCCTCCGCCGTCGGTCGGCCCGTGCTGCAGACCGAAGTGCCGACGACTGGTTCCTCACCTCCACCATAAGCCCCTCACCTGCACAAATGTTCGCTTGGGGATTCCATAGCAGAGCCTTGTGGGACAGGTGTGGCGACCGTGAGCGGACCGTATCGGACCGGTCCTTCGCGCGCACTGGTGCCGACGGCGATGCTTGTGCAGACTGCCCACCAAGCACCGGAGAGAAGGGGCCGAAATCGCCATGGCGGAACAGGAATTCAGCGCGAAGGGCGTACGCATCGACCGTTGGACCCGCTCGCTCACCAAAGCCGGCCAGGTCCGCATCAAGGACGGCAGACTGGCCCTGCTCACCAGCGGCGGGAAGGAGATCGACAGCGCGCCCGTCGACTCGGTCAGTGCCGGCAAGCGGTGGTACGCGAAGGACGACAGCACCGTGGCGAACGTCAACGGCACGCGGTACCGGCTCACCATGGGCCGCGACCGCACCTCGCGCGGCGCGGAGACGGCCAGCCGGTTCCTCGACACGGTGCGCAAGGCGCGGCGATCGAACGGATCGTGACGCGGCGGGCGCGAGTTGCGGACCCGTATCCCCTGGGCCACGCTGTTCTCACATCACTGAGGGTTCACCGGCGGTGACGCTGAGATCCGGTCGCCGCCCCCAAACAGCAGAGAGCCACTGCTGGATCCGATCCTTCGTCTTCTTCCGGACCTACTTCGGGGAGTCGCATCGTGATCAGCCAGCCAAGCGGGCACTGCACGGTGGAGCTCCAGGCCCTGCCGTCGCGGATCGGCCAAGTCCGCAGAATCGTGTCGGCGCAGTTGCGCTACTGGCACCTCGATCCTCTGATCGACCAGGCCACACTGGGCGTGACGGAGTTGCTCAGCAACGTCCATCAACACGCCCAGCCCGACAAGGTGTGCACGGTGGAGCTCGAACTGCTCCTGGACCGGCTCACGGTGTCGGTGCAGGACCACGACCCACGGCTGCCGGCCCCACCGGACGCCGACGGAGATCCCCTGTCCACATCCGGACGGGGACTCGCACTCATCGCCGGGATCAGCGAGAGCTGGGGCATCAGGCCGCACGACGACGGCAAGACCGTGTGGTTCGCCCTCCACACCCCTGCGCTCGCCGTGTCGCGCCCCAAGCCGCCCGTGCACGCGTCCACCGACGTGGCCTTCGCCGAGATCGAAGCCGAAGCCCCGGCGGGCGCGACGGGCCGGGCCGCACGGTCCGCGGTGGTCGGCTGACCGGTCCCTGACCGGTCAACTGACCCGACACGCGGTGTCACGTCCGCCCCGGACCACCAGCCACAGGTACGTCTCCCAGGGCTGCCGATCACACGTCCGTCCCCAGGACCGCGGCGCCGCATGCGGTCCCCGGGGCGACCGGCGGCACGTCCGATTCCTCGCACCGCGGGGCCGGACGTGCCGGAACAGCGGCCGGCCCGCCCCGCACCCGGCACCCGGCACCCGGCACCCGGCACCCGGCACCCGGCACCCGGCACCCGGCACCCGAACGGCGTAACCGCCGGACGGTGCCTCAATCCCAGTGGGCTACGACATCCTCCTGACACGGACGGTGTCCGGGCGGCCGGTTGGGGCAGGGCCCTTCCGGGCGGCGGCGCCGTCGGACCTCTCTAAGCGACCAACACCACGATCATCGCGATCAGTCCGATGACGAACAGCGCGACCACGCAGAGGATCAACACCAGGGGCGCGGGTCCCCACGCCTTGCGCAACTCGGGCCTCTCCGGCTGTGAGATGCCTTCCGTAGTACTGCCTTCCGCCGGAGGCGTCTCGATGGGCGGCGCCCGGCGGGTGGTGTCGCTGCGGGGACCGTGTCGGTCGCCGGCATTGGGTGTCGCCATGGCACACGCACCTCTCTTCGCTGTCGGCAGTGCACAGTCGTCCTGGTGCGTAGGCACTGCCGGGGCGGCTCCTGCGGAGGCGCCTGCTGTGCGGCTTCCCGCCCCGCGGCCGGGAAAACCGGGCCGACGACGGCGGCACGCCCCACGCTGGGCCAGGCGAGCGGTATCGGGATCGCCCGGGTGGAACCGGCGTCGTCCCGTCACACGGTCATGGCATATCTGGAAGTGCCCTCACGGGCACAGAACTGCCGCGGCCGACCGGGATCAGGAGATGCAATGGACGGGATCGTGTTGCTCCGCGAGGACCCACTCGCCGTCGTCGGCGCGGCCACGCGGTGACAAGCGGACCGTTCCGCTCGGGCGCGTTCCGTGCCCGGCGCGCCCTCTGGGCGTCCAGTTCGCTTGCCGTGATCCTCACCATGCCGGGTTGCGGCGCCTCCTCCGCACGGCAGGAGGGCGCCACCACCGCTGCGCGGTCCTTCGAGCAGGCCCTGGCGGCCGGTGACTACTCACGGGCATGCGCCTTCCTCGCCCCGCACAGCCGGGAGCAGCTGGAGGAAGACGAGAGGATGGGATGCGCGTCGGCGCTGGCCGGGCAGGTCCTGCCGTCGGGAGGTGCCGTGCTGGCGGCCGAGGTGCACGGACGGGAGGCCCTGGTGCAGGTGCGGAGCGACACCCTGTTCCTGTCGCAGTTCGACAGCGGCTGGAAGGTCGTGGCTGCGGGCTGCACCCCGCAGCCGGATGAACCGTACAAGTGCCTCCTTAAGGGGGCCTGACGTGCGGGCTCTGTTCGTCACCGTCCTCGCGGTCGTCGTCGGCGGTCTGGGCTACTTCATCGCGATCGGGTTGATGCACCGGTGAGCGTGCGGGGCGAGGGCGGCCGACCGGGCGGTTTCTGGCGGGACAACAGTCTCACCCTGGCCTTCGGAGGCGGTTTCCTGCTGGTACTGGCCGGTCAGGCGTTCGCCGGCCTGGCCGAGTTCAACGAGCAGCTCACCGTCGAGGGACTCCAGCGGATCGGTCTCGGCGACTATCTGATGTCCTCGGACTTCGCGGTCGACATCACCGAGAACTGGCAGTCCGAGTTCCTGCAGTTCTTCCTCTACATCTTCGGTACCGTCTGGCTGCTGCAACGCGGCTCCCCGGAGTCCAAGGAGCTCCACAAGGCGGGCCCCGAGAGCGATCACGACCAGCGCATGGGCGACCACGCGCGGCCGGACTCACCCCGCTGGGCCGGCACAAAGGACTGGCGGCAGACGATGTACTCCCGCTCGCTGGGCATCGTCATGGGCGGGTTGTTCGTGCTGTCCTGGCTGGCCCAGTCGATCACGGGGGCGGCGGCCTACAACGGTCAGCGGCTGCGTCAGCTGGAGGAGCCCGTCAGCTGGGGGGCGTACCTGGTCTCGCCGGACTTCTGGGACCGGTCCCTGCAGAACTGGCAGTCCGAGCTGCTGGCCGTGGCCGCCATGGTGATCCTCTCCGTGTACCTCCGCCAGCGGGGTTCACCCGAGTCCAAGCCGGTCGGCGCCGCGCACACCGCGACCGGCGTCGAGGGATGACGTGCGGCGGCCCGCCGTGCGTCATCCCCTGCCGGTCATGGCGCGTGCGGGGCGGTGACGGTGAAGAGCCCGCCGTCCGGGTCCCGCAGTGCGACCCAGGTGTCCGTGTCGGACGCCTGGGCCGGAGCGACGGCCCTGCCACCGAGTCCGGTGGCGGTCCGGACGGCGACGTCGACATCCGGGACGTAGAAGTACACGTGCCAGCGGGGACGGATCTGAGGATCCGGGGCCGCCTCCACGGCGCCGCCGGTGATCCGTGCGACGGCCTCACCCTGATGGCGCAGCACCACTCGGTCGTCCTCATAGGTCACCTGGCAGCAATGAGCCTGTTCACAGGCCCAGCCGAGGACCTCGGCGTAGAAGATCGCCGCGTCGAAGGCGTCCCGGGTCCGCAACTCCAGCCAGGCCGGTGCCTTCCCCTGCCCCACGGTCCAGTCCGGGATGACCTCGCCTTCCCAGATACCGAAGACCGCGCCGTCGCGGTCCGCGGCGAGCGCCGCCCGGCCGGTGCCGAAACTCAGCGGACCCACCGCGATCGTGGCACTGCGCTCCCGGATGCGGGCCGAGGCCAGATCGGCCTCTTCCACGGCGAAATACGGTGTCCACGCGACCGGCACGGACAGGCTGCCGGCCAGCGCGCCGATCCCGGCAACCGGAGCGCCGTCGGAGAACGCGACCGAGAATTCCTTTCCGAGCCGCGTGGGCCGGAAGTCCCAGCCCAGCACCGCCGCGTAGAAGTCCTCCGCGGCACGCAGATCACGGGCCATGAGGCTGACCCAGCATGGAGCACCCAACACCATATGACTTGAGGTCGACACGACTGTCACCCATCGCCGCGTACCGGAACCCTTCCACCGTACGCACGGCCTCGCCGTCCGGCTCTCCAGCTCTCCGGCTCTCCGGCTCTCGGGCTCTCCGGCTCTCCGGCTCTCGGGCTCTCGGGCTCTCCGGCTCTCCGGCTCTCCGGACCAGGGTGCGGGCGCCCGAACTCCGCGTCCGGCCGATCGGCGGGTGACCCGGCCGCGCTCGGACTCAGCGTCCCAGGGCCCGGCGCAACTCCTGCTTGTTCATCGAGGAACGCCCCTCGATGTTCTTCTTCTTGGCCTCTTCGTACAGCTGGTCCTTGGTCGGCCCCTGCGATCCCCGGTGGGAACGCTCACCGCCCCGTTGGGAGGCGGACTTGGGGTCCTGGGTGGAGGTCTTGCTCGCGGTCTTGGACTCGCCGGACCGTGCGCGCTCCTTGTTGACGGTGCGCGCGGCGATTTCCTTGGCGCGCTCGGTGGAGGCGCCTCGCTTCTCGGCGCCTTCCTTGATGTGCTCGTACTGGCGCTCCCGCTTGGGGCTGGATCCTGCAGGCATGACGTGCTCCTTCGCCTAGGGCAGCAGCGGAGTCGGATTCCCATCGGAATTCCTCGGTCTCGAGGGCGGTTTCCCCCAGTGCGGGAGTCCAACCGCCGGTACGTGCATTCCGCCGCGGACACCCGTCCAGTCTCGGTGCCGGGCGCGGGGTCGGCACGCCGGGGACGGCATCCGTGGGCGATCACGGGCATCCGTCTCCTCGACGGACGGCTCGGTGCGGGACGCCGGCCCCCCACATCGGAAGCGAAGGCACGCCTCCGCCCCTCGGCTCGTGCCGCAGGGTCATGTCTCCTCCTCCGGCCGGATGGCCGCCTTCAGGTCCCGATGGGCCTGCCCGGGCCGGCCCTCGCTCGCTTCGAGCATCGCGGCAGCGATCGCGTCCGGCTTGCGCTGGATCGCGCGCTCGGCCCTGAGCTCCGAGTTCTTCGGCAGAGCGAGCAACAGCAGGGTCACCGAGGTCGTGCACGTCCCGGCGAACACCTGCCACCCAAGATCGAGCCTGGCGACATGAACGGCACCGTCCCGACCAGGGCAAGGCAGATCCCGGAGAGCAGCCGTGAACTGGTGAAATGTGAAGCACCCTCGGCCAGTTGTTCGAACCTGCCCCGCTCGTCTCCACCACGGTCCGCCGGCTGCCGGATAGCCATCGCCCCATCTCACCTTCCTCGCCGCACGACGTCCCCGACGACCCGGGTCGACGACCAGTCCGTCGTACACCCTTGCCGTGCCCGGCAGCACGCGGCGCGGCCGGGCAGGGAACGGGCGGCTCCAGGGCCGGACCTTGATCCGTGCGCCCCCTGGGTAGGGTGGGGCGGCAGCACACGGTGAACAGGAACAAGGAGCAGACGTGAGCGAACCGGCGTCCATCGCCCTGCAGCAGGAGATCGCCCGGGAACTCGAGGTCGCCGAGGCCTTCGAGGCCGAGCGGGAGATCGAGCGTCGGGTGGCCTTCCTCGCCGGACAGCTGACGTCCACCGGTCTGCGCTCGCTCGTGCTCGGCATCAGCGGCGGAGTCGACTCCACCACCACCGGCCGGCTGTGCCAGCTCGCCGTCGAGCGGGCCCGAGCCGCCGGACACGAGGCGCAGTTCCACGCGATGCGGCTGCCCTACGGCATCCAGGCCGACGAGAAGGACGCCCAGCTCGCGCTCTCCTTCATCCGGGCCGATCACGTCCTGACCGTGGACATCAAGCCCGCGAGCGACGCGGCGCTCGAAGCGTCGCTCGCGGCGGGTGTGCGTTTCCGCGACGCCCACCACCAGGACTTCGTGCACGGCAACATCAAGGCCCGGCAGCGCATGATCGCCCAGTACGCGGTGGCCGGTGCGCACGACGGCCTGGTCGTCGGCACCGACCACGCCGCCGAGGCGGTCTCCGGCTTCTTCACCAAGTTCGGCGACGGCGCCGCCGACGTGGTCCCGCTGACCGGTCTGAACAAGCGCCGGGTGCGCGCCGTCGCGGACGCGCTGGGCGCGCCCGCAGAGCTGGTGTGGAAGACCCCGACGGCCGATCTGGAGACGCTCGACCCGGGCAAGGCCGACGAGGACGCGCTCGGGGTCACCTACGACGACATCGACGACTTCCTGGAGGGCAAGCCGGTGGACGAGCGGGCCTTCGGGAAGATCGTCGGCCGCTACCGCCTCACGGACCACAAGCGCCGGCTGCCCATCGCCCCCTGAAAACCGCCCAGCGCCCGGCCGGAGGGAGCGTCCCGGACGTGACGGCCGCCATCGGCCGCCATCCGGCAGCACTCGGCAGGCCTGTGCCCGCCCTCGCCGGTCGCCGTCCTTGGGATGCCGCCCCGTCGCCGTACCCGGATCCCACCCCGACGCTCCGGTTCCGCGCCGGGGCGGGACGCTGGGCGTAGTGTCCGATTTGTGCAGTCAGGGAGCGAGGGGCAGTGGAGCGGTGCGGTACCGCTCGACGAGGCACTGCGGGCGACGGTGCAGCGGACCGGCGCCTCGGCAGGCGCCGTGTACGTGCTGTCGCCGGGCGACGAGACGTTGTACGCGGTGGTGGTGTGCGGTGTCCCCCTGCACACGGCGGCACCGTGGCTGCGCGTGCCGGTGCGCGGCGTGAACCCGGTGGCGAACGCGGTCCGGGAGGAACGTCTGGTGTGGGTGGGAAGCCTGGACGAGTTGGCCCGCACCTTCCCGCGCTCCGCGGCGGGACTGCCCTACCGGTTCGCGCTGGCGGCCGCTCCCCTCGAGGGCAGCCGCAGCGTCCTGGGGGCTCTGCTGCTGGTGTGGCCGGCCAGCCATCCGACGTCCCTGACCGGACGCGAGCGCGGACAGATCACCGCCGGCGCACGGCGCATCGCACGGGTCCTGGACGACGCCGACCGCCCGCCGCCCATCCCGGATCAGCCGCGCATCGTCTCCGTGGGCCGCGGCGCCCGGCCCCGGCAGCCCGGTCTCGCGGCGGCCGACCTGGTCGAGCGCCTGCCCCTCGGCACGATGGCGCTCGACCTGGAGGGCCGCATCACCTTCGTCAACGGTGCCGCGGCCGAACTGCTCGGCCGGAGCGCCGGCCGTCTGCTGGGGGCCCTGCCGTGGCAGGCGCTGCCGTGGCTGGACACTCCGGTCGTGGAGGACCACTACCGCACTGCGGTCATCAGCCGGGAGCCGGTCGCCTTCACCGCCCTGCGCCCGCCGGACCGCTGGCTGGACTTCCGGGTCTATCCGGACGACAGCGGCATCAGCGCCCTCATCACTCCGGCCGGCTCCCCGCAAGGCCGGCAGGGCTCCGCCGGTTCGCCGAACGCGGTGCCAGAACTCGAATCTCCGCCGTCCGGGCAGTCGTCCACCGCGGGGACGGGCCGCATCCACCAGCTGATGCACCTGGCCGCCGCGCTCACCGAGACCGCCGGCGTACAGGACGTGATCGAGGCGGTCGCCGATCAGGTCCTGCCCGCCTTCGGCGCCCAGGGGCTGATCATGTCGGCCGCCGACGCGGACCGCCTCAAGATCATCGGCTATCGCGGCTACGACCCGAAGGTCATCGAGACCCTCGACGGCCTGCCCCTCCACACCGACCTCGCCCTGATCGGCCGGGTCATGACCAGCGGCACCGCGGCCTTCTTCGCCGACGCCGCGGAGCTGGCCCGGGCATATCCCGAAGCACCGGGGCCGGCCCTCGGCGGCAAGCAGGCATGGGCCTTCCTGCCCTTGATCGTCTCCGGGCGGATCGTCGGCTGCTGCGTCCTCTCGTACGACGAGCCCCACCCCTTCACCGCCGCCGAGCGCGCCGCCATGACCTCCCTGGGCGCCCTGATCACCCAGGCCCTGGACCGTGCCCGCCTCTACGACGCCAAACACGACCTCGCGCACGGACTCCAGAAGGCGCTCCTCCCCCACTCGTTGCCCACCATCGCCGGGCTGGACGTCGCAGTCCGTTACCTGCCCGCCTCCCACGGCATGGACATCGGCGGTGACTTCTACGACCTCATCCGTCTCAGCGACACCACCGCCGCCGCCGTCATCGGGGACGTCCAGGGCCACAACGTGACCGCGGCCGCCCTCATGGGCCAGGTCCGTACCGCCGTCCACGCCCACGCGACCGCCGGGGCACCCCCCGACGAGGTCCTCGCCCGCACCAACCGCGTGCTGGCCGACCTCAGGGCGGACCTGTTCGTCTCCTGCCTCTACGCCCACATCGACCTGGCCCGGCAGCAGATCCACCTGGCCAGCGCCGGACACCCGCCCCCACTCCTTCGCGACACGGGTCCCACGCCCCGTGCGCGTGTCCTGGACGTCGAACCGGGCCCCCTGCTCGGCATCGGCGTCGAGGCCCCCTGCCCGGTCACCTCACTCCCGCTGCCCACCGGCACGGTCCTCGCCCTGTACACCGACGGCCTGGTGGAGAGCCCCGGCACGGACATCACCGAGACCACCGCCGCCCTCGCCGACCGTCTCGCACCCGTCGGTGACCAGCCGCTGGACCGGCTCATCGACAGCCTCATCGAAGCCGCCCTGCCGACGGGGCGGCACACGGACGACATCGCCCTGCTCCTGATGCGGACCCGGCCGACATCTCCGTGATCGTCGGGTACGGCGACCTGCTGCGCGATCGGGCTCGACAAGACCGACGCCGGCCCCGGCCCCCTGGCCGGAGCCTGTGGAGCTGCCCGCCGATGCCGACGGGCGGCGTACGCCGACGCGGTGTCGGAGTACGCCGCCCTCGGGCGGGACCGCCTGCGGGAGGCCGTCCGCGGGGTCATTTCGGGTCGCGGTCGAACACCGCCTTCGACCACCGGTAGCCGAGCGCCGCCAGGCCCAGGCACCAGACGATGGCGATCCACCAGTTGTGGCCGATCTCGGTGCCGAGCAGCAGTCCTCGCAGCGTCTCGATGGCCGGGGTGAACGGCTGGTACTCGGCGATCGGCTGGAACCAGCCCGGCATCGCGTCGACCGGCACGAAGGCGCTGGAGAGGAGCGGCAGGACCATCAGCGGCAGTGCGTTGTTGCTGGCCGCCTCGGCGTTCGGGCTGGACAGGCCCATCCCGACCGCGATCCAGGTGAGAGCCAGGGCGACGAGCGCCAGCAGCCCGACCGACAGGATCCACTCCAGGGCGGTGGCATCCGTGGCCCGGAACCCGATGGCCACCGCTACAGCCCCGACGAGGACCACGCTCATCACGCACTGCAGCACGCTGCCGACGACGTGCCCGATGAGCACCGACCCGCGGTGGATCGCCATCGTACGGAAGCGGGCGATGATGCCCTCGTTCATGTCCGTGGCGACGGACACCGCGCTGCCGATCGTGGTGCCGCCGATGGTCAGCATCAGGATGCCCGGGACGAGATACGCGAGGTACTCGGACCGGTCCGCCCCGCCGTCCCCGATGCCGGCGCTCATCACATCGCCGAAGATGTAGACGAAGAGCAGCAGCAGCATGACCGGCGTGAGCAGCAGATTCAGCGTCAGGGACGGGTAGCGCCGCGCGTGCAGAAGGTTGCGGCGCAGCATCGTGGACGAGTCGCGCACGGCGAGGGGGAGGGAGCTCATCGGACAGCCTCCTTGGGCTGGTCGGGCCGGCTCGGCATGGTGGAGGCGGTCAGGGCGAAGAACACGTCGTCGAGGTCGGGTGTGTGCACGGTCAGCTCGTCCGCCTCGATGCCGGCGGAGTCCAGCCGGTCGAGGATGGAGCGCAGCTCGCGCTGGCTGCCGTCGCTGGGGATGTGCAGCGCCAGCGCCTCGTCGTCGCGGGCGACCTCGCGTAGGGCGATGGCGGCGCCCTGGTACGCGGACGGATCGGAGAAGCGGAGCCGGACGTGCCCACCGGGGATCAGCCGCTTCAGCTCCTCGGCGGTGCCCTCGGCGGCGATCCTGCCGTCGTTGAGCACCGCGATACGGTCGGCGAGCTCGTCGGCCTCCTCCAGGTACTGGGTGGTGAGGAAGACGGTGACGCCGTCGGAGACGAGCTCGCGGATGATCTGCCACATGTTGTGGCGGGAGCGCGGGTCGAGGCCGGTGGTCGGCTCGTCGAGGAAGATGATCCGCGGGTTGCCGACGAGGGTCATGGCGATGTCGAGGCGGCGTTTCATTCCGCCGGAGTAGCTCTGGGCGGGTTTCTTGGCGGCGTCGACGAGGTCGAACCGCTCCAGCAGCTCGGCGGTGACCCGCCGCCCCTCGCGCTTGGACAGGTGGTGCAGGTCCGCCATGAGGAGCATGTTCTCCTCGCCGGTGATCAGCCCGTCGACGGCGGAGAACTGCCCGGTGACGCCGATCGCGGCGCGCACGGCCTGCGGGTCGGAGGCGAGGTCGTGGCCCGCGACCCGGGCTTGCCCGCCGTCGGCGGTGACGAGCGTGGACAGGATCTTCACGGTGGTGGTCTTGCCGGCGCCGTTGGGTCCGAGCAGCGCGAACACGGACCCGGCCGGGATGTGCAGATCGATGCCGTCGAGCACGGTCTTGTCGCCGTACGACTTGCGCAGACCGACAGTGGTGACGGCGGCGGGCGACTGCGGGCCACCGTCCGCTCGCCTGGGCGTGGGCATGACAGATGAAGGCATGGACTGCTTCCGATCGAAGGGTGAAGTGAATGGGGTGAGGGGCGAGTCGGCAGGACCGGTGCTCAGGCCCGGGCGCGGCGGATGTCGATGTTGCCGTGCCGGGTGCGGGCGCGGACCTGCACGGTGTCCTCGGTCTTCTCGGGGGTCTCGGACGCGGTGAGCGTGTTGCGCACCTGGCCGGAGACGGAGCTGACGTCGAGCCAGGCGGCCGTGCCCTCGCGGACGCCGACCTCGATGGCACCGTAGGAGGTCTCCAACTGGATGGTGCCGCGGGCCACTTCGCCGACGCGCAGGGTGCCGTGGGCGGTGGTGGCGGTGACCGAGTCCTCGGCGCGCCGGATCTCGATGTCGCCATTGGCGCCGCTCACCCGCAGCTCGCCGGTCGCGGCGCCGACGGTCGTGGTGCCGTGCGAGTTCTTCAGGACGGCGGGGCCGTCGACGAGCCCGACGCGCAGACTGCCGGAGCTGGTGGTGACCTCGGCCATGCCCTCGACCCGGTCCACGGTGATCGAGCCGTGCGACGCGGTCAGCTTCAGCGAGCCGGTCGAGTCGAGCCGGACGTCGCCGGACGAGGTCTTCACGCGGACCTCGCCGAGCCGGCCCTCGCCGAGCACCTGGGCCCAGGCGCCGGTCATGTCGACGCTCGACCCCGTGGGCAGTTCGACCGTCACGTCGACCGTTCCGGTGCGGCCGAACAGATTGGTTTTGGGCGTCCTGACGGTCAGTGCGCCGCTCGCGTACGTGACCTCGGTCTCGCCGGCCGTCCGCACGTCCAGGTCCTTCTTCGGGTCGCGGGGCAGCACCTCGACGACGGCGTCCGGGCGGTCGCCCGCGGTGAACTGGATGGAACCGGCCTCCACGTGCGCGGTGACCGAGATCGGCTGCGGAGTGTCGAAAGAAGGCATGGTTGTCCCGTCCTCTTGGGTCTTCAGGACGTCCCCGCTGGTGGGACGTGGTGTAGGTGAAAGTGGTGTGTGTGAACTGGTGCAGGTGGGGGCGCGGCTAGCGCACCCAGCCCGTGAAGCTCTGCCCGATGGTCCGGGCCCTCTCCGTCGTACGCGGCCGGGTGCTGCCGTCGACCGCGGCCGACACGGCCCGGACCATCCACGCGTTGACCGACAGGCCCTCGCGACTCGCGGCCTCTTCGGCGCGGGCCTTGAGGTGGGCCGGCAGACGCAGGTTGACGCGGGCGGTGCCGCCCTCGTCGCCTTCGGCCGGGGCCGGGGTCTGGAACGGTTCGGCGGGTGCGGCCGGCTCCACGGGGGCGCCGCCGTCGATGGGCGGCGGCGTCACCACGAAGTCGGGGTCGAGCCCGCGCAGTCGTACGTCGACCGAGCCCGGGGCGAGTTCGCGGGTGATCTCGTCCATGGCGACGGAGAGCACGTTGAGCATGGCCAGCCGGGCTGCCGACTCCAGGGGAGCGGTGAGCCTCTCGGCCAGCTCGCGGGCATCTTCCCCGCCGGCTTCGGCGGCCACCGCGAGGTCACGGCGGAGGGTGTCGACATACGGCGTGAGGTCCATGACGTCATCATGGCACCAGAATGGCGCCATACGCAAGCCCGGGCGGCACCACATGGGGGCAGGGGCGAGAAAAAGCGCCCTGAACTGCAGAAACACGCAGCGGACAACCTGAGCCATGGTGGAGCCATGCGCACTCACGCATCCTCGGGGGCAGGGAATGGCACCACGTGGCATGCATGTGGCGTCACTTGGCGCCGCCGGGCGCCATCCAGCGCCATGTGACGCCAAGCGCTGTCGCGTGTGCCCACCGGATCGTCGGCCCGGACGCCGCACCACGACCTCAGCAGCGGCCCTCTCCGGGCGCGAGCCCGACCAGCCGACCTGTCCGAGGGATGGTGGGCAGCGTCTGCCGGCACTGCCGGCGCGCAACCCCGATGGTGTCGCACCGATGCCGTCCGATGCCTGACTCGCGCACCCGGGTCCGGAATCGGCTGCGGCCCCGACGGGCCAAGGGCCTGCCGTACCTCGACGAAGGGCATGCGCTCTCCGGCTCATCCGTCGGCACGACCGGGAGAAGGGCGTGGAGCGACCGTGGCCCGCGTGCCGGGCCGGTCCCCGGCGCGTCACCCGCCCGCGAGCGCGCCCTGCGGATCGTCGAGGACGGGCTGCCAGGCGAGCTCGGCGGCGCCGACCAGACTGTTGTAGTCCAGGGAGCAGGCCAGGATCGGCACCCCGCCGCTACGGCCCCACAGGCTGCGGTCGGCGACGACCGCGCGCAGCCGGCCGGGGTCGGCCTCCAGCAGTGCGCGGTGCAGGCCGCCGAGGATGATCCGGTCCGGGTTGAGAATGTTGACGAGCCCGGCGAGGCCGAGGCCGAGCCGGTCGATCAGCTCCTCGGCGGCGGCCCGCACGGACGGGTCCGCGTACTCCTCGCGGAGCAGATCGAGGGACTGCTGCAACAGCGACACCTCGGGGCCGGGCGCGCGTCGGGCCGCGGTGAGGAACGCCAGCGGATCCGCCTCGACGTCGAGGCAGCCACGGCTGCCGCAGTGGCAGGGTCGGCCCTCCGGGCTGACGGTGAGGTGCCCGACCTCCAGGGCGAGCCCCGAACTGCCGGTGTGCAGACGCCCGTCGAGGACTAGCGCGCCGCCGACACCGCGGTGCCCGGTGGCCACGCACAGCAGGTGCTGGGCGCCGCGCCCGGCCCCGTGGCGATGTTCGGCGAGCGCCGCGAGGTTGACGTCGTTCCCGGTGAAGGCCGGTCCGGTGATGCCCGCGGCCCGCACCCGCTCGGTGAAGATGTCCCGCACCGGGGCGCCTGCCGGCCAGGCCAGATGGAGCGGGTTGAGTGCGGTCCCCTCGGGTTCCGCGACCGCGGACGGCACCGCCAGCCCGGCCCCCACGCAGTACCGTCCGCTGTCCCCCAGCAGGGCCGCCCCCGCGTCGACGACGGCACCCAGCACCTGCGCGGGGTCCTCGGAGACGGTGATGCAGCCCGGGGACGTCGCCACGATGCGCCCGCCGAGCCCGACGAGCGCAGCCCGGAACCCGTCCGCGTGCACCTGTGCGGCGAGGACGACGGGGCCGTTGTCGTTGACGGCGAGCCGGTGCGACGGCCGTCCCTGCGAACCGGCCGCGGCGCCCGGCCGGGAGTCGACCCGGATGAGGCCCAGCGCCTCCAACTCGGCGGCGACGGCCCCCGCGGTGGCACGGGTGACCCCGAGCTCCGCGGTGAGCACGGCCCGGGTCGGCGCCCGGCCCGTGTGGACCAGCTCCAGAGCGGGCCCGAGCACGCTGCGCCCCCGCTCGAGCTTCGTCCGCATCGTCGTCGCCTTGCCGTCCATGGGAGCGAGTGTCCCATGATCCAGGCCGGTCGTCGGCGCCGAGGTCCGGGCGCCGCCGGATGCGGCGGTCCCAGCCGTACGGGACGGAACCCGCCGTACTCGTCGCGTACCACCGCCGCTGGAGCGGCCGGCGGCCCGTGCCCGGTCGGGAGGCCCGTGCCGCTCGGAAGGACGGGTGGCTGAGCCGTGGCCCGGCCACCCAGGCCCCGTGACGGTGCGGTCACCGCGGTGGAACGCGGGACCGCACCGCTCCGAGCGAGCGTCAGCGCACGACGGGCCGGATCAAGCCGGTCGGGATGACGACCGGACGGTCGATCGCCTTGAAGCGGTACTCCATGCTCACGTCGTCGATGAGGAACGGCATACGGTTCGACGACTCCTCGATCGCCATGAAGCTGATGTTCACCTTCTGCGGGGCCGAGCGGTAGAAGGCCTCGGGAAGCGTGACCGTCACCTTCTCGTAGGAGCCGCTGGTCCCGCCCTTGTTCATACGGTCGTGAAGCTCGAAGGGGGTGCCGTCCTCCGCGGTGGCCTCCACGATCAGCTGACGGAAGCCGGAGCTCGCCGCGTCGGCGCGTACGACATCGCTGCGCAGCCAGAAGGACAGCACCGGAACCCGGTACGCCGGGATCGTGACCTGCTGTGAGATGCGGCTGATGCCGGTCAGGCCCTGACCGCCCAGCTCCGCCTTCCCGGTGCCCGAGTGGGCGGGCCATGCGGAGGAGCTGTTGATGACGTGGCCCGCGAAGGGCGTCAGCTTCTCGTGCCAGGACGCGCTGCCGCTCTCGAAGCCGGCGTTCAAGATCTCGGACGTGCCTGCGCTGGCGTTCGGGGCGGCCACGAACGCGCCCGTGGCGGCGATGGCGGTGACGGCGGCGAGAATGCTCGCTCTCCGCGCTCTCTTTCTCATGGGTCTCCTGGCTGTTTCCCGGTTTTCGGACGGGGTCGTGCCGCAACAGCCGGGCGGCCCGCCCCGTGAACCCCTTGACGGCATGTCATGAGGGTGACGCGGCGGGCCTGGGCCCATGGAGAACGGAGGTCAGCCGTCTCGACCGCGGCGCACACTGTAGCGCCCTGGTACGACAGCCCCGTTCGGCCGCCTCCCGCATGGCACACGGACTGGCTCGGGGTTCCCGCCGGGACGACAGGCGCCGCGCGACGACCGTCGGTCGAGGTGACAGGCAACGCGCGACGGCTTGTTGCGCGACGTGCGTGCCGGGTGACGAGCGTGCCTGGCGACGAGCGTGCCTGGCGACGAGCTGCGGGTCGGCGGGTTGCGTCAGCCGAACACTTCCGCAGCCCCGTCGCCGGCCGGCCGCAACTCGACTCGGGTTATGGCCCCTTGCTGCGCCAGCAGGACGTCGGGGTGGTCGTCCTCGTAGAAGCGGATATGACCGACCGGCCCGATGCTCACCGTTCTTGCGGCGAGCCACACCAGCAGCCCCCGGAGGTCGTCGAGCATCTCGGTGTGCACCTCCTGACGTGCGGTCAACGACCAGCCATGGGCGCCGCGCGCCAGCTCGCCGACCAGAACACCTCCGATCCGCCATGCCGCGCCCCGCTCCGACAGCAGCGGGTACGGCCCACAGTCGGCGTCGCCGCCGGCCCCCTCCTCGGCGGCCTCGTCCTGCCCCAGATGCCAGTGGAGCAAGCGGAGTTCGTCCTCGTCGAGCGTGTCCGGAAGGTCCAGTGCGAGCAGCAGTTCGAAGAGATCACTCATGGAGGGAGGCTAACGATCCGCGGACCGCCACCCGGACCGGCGTTCCCGTCCTCCCGGTCGTGGCCGGAAGTCGGCGTAATGCGCCGAGCGCCGGGATCCCGGAGGGTGCACACGCAGTCGTGTTGTACCGGGCGGGGCGGCGGAGCGGTGACACCATCAGCCGCGAGTGCTCCATCCGGACGGGCGGAGCCCGGTCCTCCCGCAGCCGGCGTCGCTGCCGTGTGCTCCGGCAGGCCCGCGGCCGCGTGGTTCCGCCCGATGTCGCGTCGCTTCCCATGGAGGTCACTTGTCCCGTCTCAGAACCCGTCTCCCCGCGTGCGCGGCTCGGCTCCGTGCGACCGCCGTGTCCGGAGCGGCCTCAGCCCTCGGTTCCCTGATCCTGTGCGGCGTCGCGGCCCACGCGGAGTCCCCGCGCCCCGGGCCGCGCCCTTCGCACGGTGTGATCCACGCCCGTTACCGGGTCTACTCGCAGTCGCCGTCACCCTGGAGTCCCCCCTGGGCCCGCACGCCTGGCCGGAGCGCGAACGCGCACGGATCGTGCGCATGCAGTACGAGGCGCGGGAACGGGACTGGGCGGAGCGGTATCCCCCGGGCCCGCAGGATGTCATCGAGTCGACGGCGCACCGGCCGGCCGGATCCGGCTCTCGCGGCCTGCGGCGGACGGGACCCGTCGGGTCGTCGATCCGGCGGTCGCCCCGGAGTGCCGGAGACGCGGCCTGGCCACGCGCGCTGTGAACCGCCGCGAGGGCGCGCTGTCCCTGAACGTCTCCCGGACCAACCTGCCGGCCCAACGGCTCTACGCCGGCCTCGGGTTCACCCATCGGGACGGCGACGAACCGGACCTGTTCCTGCACCGGGCGCCGGACCAGGACCGCGCTCCGTCCCGGTGAGGCCCCTGCCGCGGGCGTGGGCCGCCGCCGGGTTTGTGACCACGCCCCATCGCCCCCTATCCTGACTTTGTGCCGCTACTAAACAAACCCAGGACCACCGCACCGGCGGGCCCCGGCGGAGACCCCGCCGAACGCCCCCTGGCCCGTCTGCGCCTCTCCCTCACCGTGTTCTTCGCCCTTGACGGGTTCCTCTTCGCCGGCTGGGTCGTCCGCATCCCCGCCATCAAGCAGCAGACCGGAGCCTCCGCCGGTGACCTGGGGCTGGCGCTGCTCGGTGTGTCGGCCGGCGCCGTCGTCACGATGGTGCTGACGGGGCGGCTGTGCCGGCGGTTCGGAAGCCCGCCGGTGACGGTGGCCTGCGCGGCGCTGCTCTCGCTGAGCCTCGCCCTGCCTCCGCTGACCCGGTCGGCCGGCGCACTGGGCGCCGTACTGCTGCTCTTCGGCGTCGCCTACGGCGGCATCAACGTGGCGATGAACAGCGCCGCGGTGGACCTCGTGGCGGCGCTCCGACGGCCCGTCATGCCGGGCTTCCACGCGGCGTACAGCCTGGGCGGGATGCTCGGCGCGGGCGTCGGTGCGCTGGTCGCGGGGAGCCTGTCCCCCGCAGCCCATCTGCTGGGGCTGACCGTCACCGGGCTGCTGGTCACCGCCGTCGCCGGTCCTGCGCTGCTGCGGGGGCCGGCCCCGGCGGCGGCCGGAGCAAGCCGGCCGCAGCCGGACGGACCCCGGCGGCTGGACCGGGAACGACGCCGACTGGTGCTGCTGTTCGGCGTGATCGCGCTCTGCACGGCGTACGGCGAAGGCGCGATGGCGGACTGGGGCACGCTGCACCTGGAACAGGATCTCGGCGCCCGGCCGGGTGTTGCGGCGATCGGCTACTCCCTCTTCGCCCTGTTCATGACCGCGGGCCGGCTCTCCGGCACGGCCGTGCTGGAACGGCTCGGCCAGACCCGCTCCTTGGTCGCGGGCGGCACGCTGGCCGCGGCGGGCATGCTCCTCGGGGCGCTCGCACCGACCGTGTGGCTCGTGCTGCTCGGGTTCGCGGTGACCGGCCTGGGGCTGGCGAACATCTTCCCGGTGGCGGTCGGCCGGGCAGGGGCCCTTGCCGGGCCCGGCGGAGTGGCGGCCGCGTCGACCCTCGGCTACGGAGGCATGCTGCTCGGGCCTCCCGCCATCGGATTCGTGGCCGACTGGGCGTCCTTGCCGGTCGCATTGACGACGGTCGCCGGCCTGGCGGCGGCGGGCGCGCTCCTCGCGTACACGACCCGCAACGCCACCGCCGAGGAGTCCTGAGAGTCTCGTCGGCGCCCGGCGCGGGTACGGCGCCGAAACCCGGTACCGACTGCGGACGTTCCCAGTGCGCTGCCCTGAGGGGCCCCTGCCGGGAACGAGACCGCTCCGGCAGAATCGGCCGCATGGATACCTCTGAGCTGATCAAGGCCGTCGACCACGAGGGCGGGCTGCTGGCCGAGGCGGCCGACCGGGCGGGCACGGCGGCGGAGGTGCCCACGTGCCCCGGTTGGCAGGTGCGCGACCTGCTGCGGCACACCGGCGTGGTCCACCGCTGGGCGACGGCCTACGTCACGGAGGGGCACACGGCGTACCACCCCGCCCCCGAAGAGCCCGGTCTGGACGGCCCCGAGCTGCTCGACTGGTTCCGCAAGGGCCACGGTCTGCTGGTCGACGCGCTGCGCGGCGCGCCGGAGGACCTGACGTGCTGGCTGTTCCTTCCCGCGCCCTCCCCCTTGGCCTTCTGGGCTCGGCGGCAGGCGCACGAGACGGCGGTGCACCGGATGGACGCCGAGTCCGCGCTCGGCACACCGTTCCCGTCGGTGGCGACGGACTTCGCCGTGGACGGGATCGACGAACTGCTGTGCGCCTTCCATGCGCGCGACAGGAGCCGCGTACGGTCGGACGTGCCGCAGGTGATGCGCGTCCGGGCCGTCGACACCGACGCCGTCTGGACGATGCGCATCTCCCAGGACGCACCGCTCACGACCCGGGACGCCGAGGGACCCGCCGACATCGAGGTGTCGGGATCCGCAGGACACCTCTACGCGGCGCTGTGGAACCGCCTTCCGCTTACGGCCCTCACGGTCACCGGTGACGCCTCGGTCGCCGAGCTCTGGCGTACGGCGTCGGGGATCACCTGGTAGGCGCCGGGGGCGGCAGCCCGGCCGTGATCCGCCGGGCGGCGGCCTAGCGGGACGCGCGCTCGGTCAGCATCCGGTCGAGCACCGCGCGCTGGAGCGGCTGCACCTCGGCATGCCGGGCGCGGCCGGCGGGAGTGATGCAGACCCGTACACCCCGCCGGTCCTCGGCGCACATACCGCGGACGACCAGGCCTTCCTTCTCCAGGCGGGCGATGAGCCGGGAGAGGGCGCTCTGGCTCAGATGCACCCGTCCGGCGAGTTCCTGTACGCGGTACGAACCACCGTCGTCCTCCGGCGCACCCTCGGCGAGGACGTCCAGGACCTCGAAGTCGCTGGCACCCATCCCGTACGGATGCAGTTCACGGTCGAGTTCGCACATCGTGCGGGCATGCACGGCGAGGATGTCCCGCCACTGCTCGACGAGCAGCTGCTCGTTCCGGTTCACGCCCATGGCGGCACCGTAGCAGAATCCGCGCAGTTTGTTGCATCGACATTAAATGCATCTGCATTCAATGCGCGTGCATGCGCTCATGGCGTTCCCTGCATGCCCTCTCCGTTCACCCCGCCCTCGCCCCGGCCGCCGCTCCGGCCGCCGGACCGGTACCGTTCACCGGCTCGGAGGGGAGGCCTGTGGTCGAGTCCGGCATCCGGCGGTTCTGCGGGAGGGCAACTTCCCCGTACATCTGCTCCGGGCCCCTGCGCCGCCCCGCAGTCCGGACGTCAGCAGCAGGGTCACGGCAGCGCCGCGGGCCGCAGCGGAGTTCCTTGCCCGCCGGCCTTCCGCGCTGCGACAATCGGCGCCATGGGGGAAAGGAGCCAGGCGGAGCGGGACGCCATCACCGTCGAGATCGGATACGCGCTGGCCAGCGCGGGGTTCGCCGCGGCCGTCGTGTTCGGCGGCATCGCATCGCCGGCGTTGTTCCTCGACCTCCCGAGAGGCTTGGAGCGCGGGCTGCTGCCCGCCGCCGCCGGAATCGCCGCCGTGCTGTTCGTCTGGCGGGTGGTCCACGTGCTGTGGCGGTTCCGGCAGCGCGGTGCTCAGCCCGGCCAGCCGGGGCGTACAAGTCCCGACTCGTAGGCCGGCACGACCAGTTGGGCCCGGTCGCGGGCTCCCGGTTTCACCATGGTGCGGCTGACGTGGGTCTCGGCGCTCAGGGGACTCACCACGAGGCGTCGGGCGATCCCCTCGTTGGACAGGCCGATGCCGACGAGTGCCATCACCTCCCGTTCCCGCTCCGTGAGGCGGGACAGTGTCTCGGAGACCGCTGGTTCCCTGGAGCGCGCGGCGAACTCCGCGATCGGCCTTCGGGTCGCCCAGGGCGACGGCAGCGCGTCGCCCGCGACCACCGCCCGTACAAAATCCCTGTCTCGTGTGAACCGTCTTTCGTCTACCGTCGGGTTGGTGCGGCTGGGGTGTTCCCTCGCGCGGCTCTTGGTGCGGCCAGGCCAGGAGGTCCCGCGCAGGAAGCGCGGGCCGTTGAGGGGGAACGGCGTCGGGAAGTGAGGTCTCGTGGACGAGTCGGGGCGGTTCCGCCTGTCGCTGACCGCGTGGGCGGCCGGTGGAGCGGGGGCGGCTGCGGCCGCCGCGGTGGCGCGGGAGCTGGCCGGCGGCGTGCGGACGGTCGTGCTCGTCGAGGGGCGCAGTGATCAGGTCGCGCTCGAAGCGCTGGCCACGTGTTCCGGCCGCGACCTCGGTGCGGAGGGCGTCGCGGTGGTATCGCTCGGAGGGGCGACGAACATCGGGCGTTTCCTGGACGTGTGCGGTCCTCCGGGGCTCGGCCTCCCACTGGCCGGTCTCTGCGATATCGGCGAGGAACGGCATTTCCGGCGTCACCTGGAGCGGGTCGGGCTCGGTTCCGGTCTGACACACGCCGGACTGGAGACACTCGGGTTCCACGTGTGCGTCGCCGACCTGGAGGACGAACTGATCCGCTCCCTCGGGCCCGAGGGAGTCCAGCAGGTGATCGAGGCCCAGGGCGAGATGCGCCCCTTCCGCACTTTCCAGGGCCAGCCGGCACAGCGGGAACGGCCTGTGGAGCACCAACTGCGGCGCTTCATGGGCACGCACAGCGGCCGCAAGGCGCTCTATGCACAGGCGCTGGTCGCACGCCTGGAACCCGACAGCGCTCCCCGTCCGCTCGAGCGCCTCCTCGCCCAGGTCTGACGCGGCTGGTAGCCGTGCCGGCGTGCGGACCGGGTCAGCGGATCGGACGACCGGCGTCGCGGCGGCACGGCGGCGACCGCGACCGCCTCTCCCCTGGCGCGCCGACGTGTGCGACGGGTTCGCCGCCGGCTTCCAGCTCCCCCATGTGCCGGGCGGTCTGCGTCCGCTTCGCGACGAGGACGCGAAGCGGCGAGGAGTCACCAGCCCCGGCCTGACCTGCCGGAGAGGACGCCCCGCCGTACGGCTTACGGCCACGAGGAGCATCGGCGGTGCAGCCGGTGCTCTGCCCGGCTGCCCGAGGGCGGCGGGCGGTCGCGCGGACACTGCTACGCCGACCTGCCGCACCGCACGACGCGGCGAAGGCGGCGGTCGCCCGCGTTCTGGTGGACCGAAGCCCTCAGCGCAGTACGGCAGCGAGCAGGTCGGCGCCCAGCGCCGCCAGATCAGGCAGGTTGAGGGTGTAACGGACGTAGCGACCGCGCCGCCGGGCCGTGAGCAGTCCCGCGCGCCGCAGGACGGCGAGATGGCGGGACACTTCCGGGGGTGAGAGTTCCCAGGCGTGGGCCAGCTCACCGGTGGTGTGCGGACCGCGGGCCAGGGTGCGCAGCAGCCGAAGCCGTACCGGATGTGCGAGCGCCTCCAGCCGCAGTGTGACCGTTTCCAGCGGTACCGGCTCTGATGGACTCGGCTCGGCCACGGGGTACTGCACCACCGGCTGCCACCCGGGTGCGTGGACCACCGCCAGGTGCGGGCTGCCGAAGACACTGGGGATGAAGGTGACCCCGGTGCCGTTGGCGGCGGTCGCCTTGTCCTGCAGCTTGTCCACGATGATGCAGTCGCCGTCCGGTGCCAGCGTGACTGCGCCGGAGACCGATGCGAGTGCCGCCCCGATGCCCTGGCGCTGCAGCAGGTCGTTCTTCAGGCGCAGGTCGCCGGCGAGCTGCACGGCGACGCCCGTCCAGGCGGAGTCGAAGAAGGCCTCGGCGCACTGTTCGAGGGTGTGGCGCACCCGCGCCCGCACGGCGGCCGGGTCCGCGAGCAGCCGTTCCGCGAAGGCCTCTTGCTGCGCGCCGCGGGCCTGGGCCACGTCCAGGGCCCGCTCGCGCGCAGTCGCGTCGGTGAGCGGCGAACGTGCGGCGAAGTGGACCCGGCTGCTGCCGCACGTGGTGATGAGCGCGGCGGTCACATACGTCTCGTCGTCGATCCGGTCCACGTCGTCCAACTCCTCGGCGAGGGTCGGCCGAGGCCGGGCGGGGAGCAGGAAGTCGGCTTGTGAGGAACGCCAGAGGAACTCCGCCTCCCGCAGCCGCTCGGCCAGCTCCGGCCGCAGCCCTGCCCAGACGTCGCCGGCCCAGTCGGCGCGCTGCGGATGATGCCCGGGTTCGGCCAGCACGTGCAGCATCGCGGTCAGCTCGGCCAGCGGGGAGGCGGCGAACCGCAGTCGGTCGGACGGCAGTCCGCTGATGTCGATCCTCAACGTCACCCCTTCAGCATCACCGACCGTCTGCCCGACGACGGCATCGGTTGACGCTATCCGTCAACCGACGTGGGCGGCCCGGCGGCCGATCGCACCGTTGACGCCATGGCAACCACCACCAAGATCCGGCCCCGCGCCCTCGTCCGTGCCTCCGGAGGCCCCCGCTATGCCGTCGCCCTGGCCGTGGACGCGCTCGGCACGGGCCTGCTGCGGCCCTTTCTGCTGCTCTACGGGGTGACGGTGCTTGGGCTGTCCGCGCCGGTCACCGGCATCGCCATGACGGTCGGCGTCGTCATGGGTCTGGTGTGCATGCCCGCGGTGGGCCGATGGCTGGACCGAGGCGCACGCAGCACGGTCGTGGCAGCGGCGATGCTGGTGCGGGTGTTCGGCGTGGCGCTGCTGCTGACCACCCCGGCGGGGCACGCCTGGCTGTTCGCGACGGCGGCGCTCTTCCTCGGCATCGGCAACCAGGCCTGGCCGGCCGCGCACGCAGCTCTCGTGGCCACGGTCGCCCACGGCCGGGAACGCGACGCCGCTCTTGCGACAGGCCGCGCCCTGCGCAACGCCGGCCTGGGCGCGGGCGCGCTCCTCGCCACCGTATGCCTGGCGGGCGGCACCACCGCATTGCAGGCGCTGGCTGCCGTCACCGGGCTCGCCTATCTGGTTGCGGCCGCCTTGGCGTGGTCGGTCCGCCTCCGCGCGCATCCGGCCGCCGCCCCGGCCGAGGGCGGGGACGACGGGCCCGCACCTCGGATGCGTGCGCTGCTGGGCGCCAACGTGGTCTACGTCTTCTGTCTCAACGTCCCCGAAATCGCGCTGCCTCTGGTCCTGGTGACACAGTTGCACGCATCCCCGGTGTGGTCGGCAGCCATCTTCGTGGCCAACACGGTGCTGGTGGTCACCCTGCAGGTTCCGGTCACCGTCCTGATGTCCCGCTTCTCCCGGCGGACCGTGCTGGCTCTGGCCGGCGTGGTACTCGCCGTGTCCTACCTCGGCTTCCTTGCGGCCACCTCACTGGGACACGGCTGGGGTGCCCCGGCCGTCGCCGCGGTGTCCGTGGTCTGCACGATCGGCGAGATCATCTATGCCGGCAGCGCCACCGCGCTCGTCACCGCCCTCGCCCCGGCCCATGTCCTGGGACGCACTCTCGCCCGCTTCGAGCTCTCCACGGGCTTCGGCCTGGCCGTCTCCCCGGCGGTCATCACCGCTCTCGCACCCCACGGCCCGGCCGCCCTCTGGGGCAGCCTCACCGCTGCGACGCTCCTCTCCGCCTCCGCCGTCGCCACCGAGAAGGATCGAGAAGGGCGGGTCGAAGGAGAGGACGAAGCCCTGTCGACCGGGGCAGAGCCGGCAGTGAACATCACTTGATCACCGACGCCACCGGTATCCCTATCGCCGTCACCACGACCGGCGGCCATCGCAACGACGTCACCCGACTCGTCCTGCTGCTCCGAACGGCAGGGAATCGTGGGCGGGTTTGCCGTGGAACCGCGCAGGCTCCAGGGCCGGAACACGGGATGCTCCGGCCCCGGGGTCGGCGATGGCCAGACCTCGGTGAGTGTGAAGGTGAACTGGTGGCGGCCGTCCCGCGAGTAGTCCATGTTCTCGGGAAGGTTCGAGGCGTCGGCGACGTCGATCGACTTGGTGTCGCCGCCGGACGCGCGGCGCGCCGCCCTGGAGGACCGTCTCACGCCGCCCGGCGACCGAACCACGCAGGCTGTGCCGGCCTCCGTAGGCGGGCTGATCCTGTCAGGTCCGCGCGTCGGCCTCCGTGGCCGTCGTGCGGCGCACCGGAGAACGCGCGGGCTTCGTCGTACGTCCCGCCGTTCCGGACGCCGGATCGGACGCCGGACGCCACGCAACACCGCGCGCCCGGCCGGACCCGACCGGTGCGCGGCGCGCCGCGCACCCGGCCGCGTTCCCCGCGCCGCCCGCCCCCGCTCCTACCGTTCGTCCAGCGCGGTCAGCGCCCGCCGCGCCAGCGGGCTGCTGCGGACCATCTCGGCGAGGGACGTGGAGCCCCGTGTGATGCCGGCGAACACGTTCCACGCGGGCCGGAAGCCCGTCATGACGGCGTGCAGCAGCCCCGGCCTTCGCTCGAAGGCCTTGAGCATGCGCCTGCCCACGCCCATCTCCACGCCGAGACCCGCCTTGATCGCGAAGGCGTAGTTGAGGGCCTGCCGCCGCGCGTCCACCGCGTCGTGCGCCTCAGCGATGCGTACCGCCCACTCCCCCGCGAGGCGGCCCGAGCGCAGCGCGAACGAGATGCCCTCCCGGGTCCAGGGCTCCAGCAGTCCTGCGGCGTCACCGCAGACCAGCACGCGCCCGCGGGACAGGGGGGAGTCGTCACTGCGGCAACGCGTCAGATGCCCGGAGGAGATGGACGGCTCGAATCCGGCGAGACCGAGCCGGGCGATGAAGTCCTCCAAGTAGCGCTTGGTCGCGGCGCCCTCGCCGCGCGCGGAGATCACACCCACCGTGAGGGTGTCGCCCTTGGGGAACACCCAGCCGTAACTCCCCGGCATCGGTCCCCAGTCGATCAGGACCCGGCCGGCCCAGTCCTCCGCGACGGTCGGCGGCACCGGGATCTCCGCCTCCAGGCCGAGGTCGACCTGGTCGAGCTTCACACCGACGTGCGCGCCTATCCGGCTCGCGCTGCCGTCCGCCCCGACGACGGCCCGGGCCAGGACGGTCTCGCCGCCGGCCAGCACCACGGCGACCGTGCGGCGGTCGGGCACCGCGGGCCCGTGCTGCTCGACCCGTGACACCGTCGCACCGGTGCGCAGCTCGGCACCGGCCTTCTGGGCGTGCTCGACCAGTGCCGCGTCGAACTCGGGCCGGTTGATCAGCCCGAAGAGCATGCGGCGGGAACGCCGGGTCCTGGCGAGCCGGCCGCCCAGGGAGAACGTGACGGCGTGCACCCGGTCGAGGAGCGGCAGCTCGAAACCGGGTGGCAGGGCGTCCCGCGAGGGGCCGATGATCCCTCCGCCGCACGTCTTGTATCGGGGCAGTTCGGCCCTCTCCAGAAGGAGCACCCGCCGGCCGGCCACCGCTGCCGCATAGGCCGCGGAGGCGCCCGCCGGTCCTGCTCCCACGACGACGACATCCCACACCGGCATGTCGTGCCCGGTCGCGGCGGCCTCGGTTCCGGCGTCTGCGTTCTCGCTGCTCACGATGTGCTTCTGCTCCTGATCCCGACGAGTTACTCGTGGTTGCCCTCGGCATCCTACGGCGCTGAGCGATCTTCCCCACTGTGGGAGGATCGTTCATGCGTACGCGATACGTACAGGTAATCGCACGCACACATGACAACGCCGCACTCACGAGGAGCGTGCCCATGACCGCGAGCCCGATCGCCGCAACCGTCGCCGCCCTGATGCCCCGTGCCAGGACGGAGCTGGCGGAGCTGGTGGCCTTCCGGTCGGTGGCGGATCCGGCGCAGTTCCCGAAGAGCGAGTGCGAGGCCGCGGCGAACTGGGTGGCGGACGCCCTGCGCGCCGAGGGCTTCCAGGAGGTGGTCCTGCTCGACACCCCGGACGGCACCCAGTCCGTCTACGGCTTCCTGCCCGGTCCCGAGGGCGCGCCGACGGTGCTGTTGTACGCCCACTACGACGTGCAGCCGCCGCTGGACGAGGCCGCGTGGGTCTCCCCTCCTTTCGAGCTGACCGAGCGGGACGGCCGCTGGTACGGGCGTGGCGCCGCCGACTGCAAGGGCGGCCTGATCATGCATCTGCTGGCGCTGCGGGCGCTCAGGGCCAACGGCGGTCTTCCGGTGGGCATCAAGCTGATCGCGGAGGGTTCGGAGGAGCAGGGCACCGGCGGCCTGGAACGCTATGCCGAGGCTCACCCCGAGCTGCTGGCGGCCGACACGATCGTCATCGGGGACACCGGCAACTTCCGCGTGGGGCTGCCGACGGTCACGTCGACGCTGCGCGGCATGACGATGGTGCGCGTACAGATCGACACCCTGGACGGCAATCTGCACTCCGGGCAGTTCGGGGGTGCCGCGCCCGACGCGCTCGCCGCGCTGATCCGTCTCCTGGACTCGCTGCGCGCCGAGGACGGTTCGACGACGGTCGACGGGCTGCCGGCGGATGCGGCGTGGGACGGGGTCGACTACCCGGAGGACGACTTCCGCAAGGATGCCAAGGTGCTCGACGGGGTCCGGCTGATCGGCGGCGGTTCGGTCGCGGACCGCATCTGGGCCCGGCCGGCGGTGACCGTCATCGGCATCGACTGCCCGCCGGTCGTCGGAGCCACGCCGTCGCTCCAGGCGAGCGCGCGGGCCCAGATCAGTCTGCGGGTGCCCCCCGGTCAGGACGCGGCCGAGGCGACCAAGCTGCTGATCGCGCACCTGGAGGCGCACACACCGTGGGGCGCCCGGCTCACGGTCGAGCAGGTGGGCCAGGGACAGCCGTTCCGGGCTGACGTCACCAGCCCCGCGTACACGGCGATGGCGGACGCCATGAGGGTCGCGTACCCGGGTGAGGAGATGCAGACCTCGGGCATGGGCGGGTCGATCCCGCTGTGCAACACGCTCGCCTCGCTGTACCCGGAGGCGGAGATCCTGCTGATGGGTCTGAGCGAGCCGGAGGCGCAGATCCACGCGGTGAACGAGAGCGTGTCGCCCGGGGAGTTGGAGCGGATGTCGGTCGCCGAGGCGCTGTTCCTGCTCAACTACGCAGCTTCGAAGGGGAACTGACGCTCCGCCGAGAGCGAAGACCGCTGAGAGCGTAGATCCGTACGGCGGGAGAGGCGCCCGCCGTACGGTCGGCGTATGGATCTCGTAGAAGTGCTTCCGCGGCTGCACATGTTCCGCTTCCCGGTCGGCCAGGCGTATCTGTGGCGTGACGGGGACGAGCTCACGCTCGTCGACGCGGGGAACGTCCATGCCGCGCCCCGGATCGAGGACGCGATCCGGGGACTCGGACTGCGGCCGGACGGCATCCGCCGCATCGTTCTCACCCATGGCCACCGCGACCACGTCGGAGCGGCCCAGGAGCTCGCGGACCGGTACGGCGCCGAGGTGGTGGCGCATCCGCTGGACGCCCCGGTGATCCGCGGCGAGCGTCCGGTGCCCGAACCCGTGCTGCTCGACTGGGAGGTCCCCCTGTACGAGCACGGCCTGACGGTCCCTCCCGCGCCGCCCACCCGGGTGGACCGTGAGGTGGTGGACGGCGAGGTGCTGGACTTCGGCGGCGGGGCGGTCGTCGTGCACGCGCCCGGTCATACGGACGGCTCGATCGCGGTCCATCTGCCGGAGCACGGGGTGCTGTTCACCGGCGACACCGTCGCGGGCGTCGGTGGGGTGATGCCGGGCGTGTTCAACGTCGACCGGGGGCAGGTACTGGCGTCGTTCCGCAGGTTCGCCGCGCTGGAGCCGTCGGTGGTGTGCTTCGGCCACGGGGACCCGCTGACCGCGGACGCGGCGGCGGTGCTCCGCGCGTCAGCCGACCGGGACGCCGGCCTCCAGGTTGAGCACGGCTGAGCGCTCACGGGCCCGCAGGGCCCAGCGCAGCCGCTCGTAGCGCACGGGAGGCAGCATCCCGGCGGCCTCCTCCTCGGTGGCGAAGCACCAACCGCGCAGTTCGGCGCCGGGAAGGCGCACTCCGCCGGCTTCCGCGCCGGAGAGCCGCCCGCCGTCGAACAGCAGGCGCAACCCCCCGAATGCGGGCGGCCTGGGGGGTTCCCAGTCCACGACGAGCAGTCGCGGCACCCGCCCGAGCCGGATACCGAGCTCCTCGGCCACCTCCCGGATCCCCGCGCGTGCAGGAGCCTCGCCCGGTTCCACCACGCCCCCGGGGAACTCCCAGCCGGGCTTGTACGTCGGGTCGACGAGCAGCACGCGGTCCTGTGCGTCGAAGAGCAGCACACCCGCGGCCACGGTCTCCCTCGTGGGTTCCGGGGTCTGGACGATCCCGCAGGCTCCCGCCTCCCCGCTGTGGACCGCTTCGGCGATGACCCGGGCCGTCTCGCCCGGCGTGAGGGCGCTGTTGTCGACGGTGTAGGCATCGGCGGCCAGCCAGGGCAGGGCCGCCCGGTAGGCCTCGGTGCTTTCCTGTGACCCGTGCGGCGCCCGTTCCCCGGTCTCCGGGGCGTCCGGTGCCCCCAGGGTGGCGCCACGTCGCCGCAGGATCGTTTCATCGGAGGTGAGCAGGACATGGTGGACGGGGATCCGGCGGGCGGCGAGCCCGCCGAAGATCTCGTCGCGGTGTTCCTGGCGCAGCAGCGTCATGGGCACCACGAGTACGCCGCCCAGATCGGCGAGCATCGCCGCCGCGGTGTCCACCACCAGCCGCCGCCATATGGGCAGATCCCGGTGGTCACCGACCTCGTCGAGCCGCTTCTGCGGCAGCAGCCGGCGCAACGCTCCGCCGATCACCTCGGGGTCGTAGCACGTACTGTTCGGGATCAGGTCGATCAGCTCACGCGCGACGGTCGTCTTCCCCGCGCTGAACGCACCGTTGATCCAGACGATCACGGGTCCCCCTCTTCCGTAGCCCTCAGTGGCTTGCCCGCAACACCCTGCCACGAAAACCAATCGGGTTCCCCGGGACGCCCCCGCCGCAGTGCAGTACGCACGGCGCTGCGCAGGCCCACCAGCCGGATTGGCGGTCCGTAGCAATGCCATGGCAGACTGTCATGTGCACGCCCGGCACCCAGGCGATGTCGAGCACCCTCCTCGGTGGGGTCGCGAGACCTCACCGACCGGCGTCCGGAGGGACGTGCCACGAGGGCTGTCCGCTCCTGCCGTCCAGCACCAGGGCACGAAGGCGATCGGCTCACATCCCTGAACGACACCGGTGATCACCAAGCCAATCAGAGACGCTGCGACCGGAGCGAGCAGGGGCTGATACGGGGCTGCGGGGACACACACCGATCGTGTGCACGCCGAGCGGGCGTCAACTGTGTTTTCGCTGCCCAGCGGAGTCCGGCCGGTCGCTGGAGGCCGGGCCCGGGGGGCGTCAACTTGAGTCGCCGGCCGTCGTCCAGAAGCATGGCTCCGAACCACCAGCCGGTCCGGCCCCCAAGTTGCCCTGGACATCCCCCCGTTCACGCAGGTCCCGGGCCTGGCCGTGGGATTTGGCATCAACCGTCTCGACCGCCCTGCATCCCCGGCATTACGCGGGTCTGTCGGCACCGCCCTCACGGGTGCGGCGGATACGGGACGGCGAGCCGAAGAGGCCGGGCGTCGGACGGCCGTCCGACGGCACGGCCGTCAGGCTACCGGCGCCTCTCACGGCCGCCCGAGGACACGATCTCCCGCCCTGCACCGCCGGCAGCGGCGCGCCCCGCGGCGAGCGCAGCAGCGGCGGCGCCGACCAGGCCCGCGTCGGTGCCCATGCGGGCAGGGGCCACCTGGACGTCCCGGGCGAACGACAGCGTGGCGTAGTCGCGCAGGGAACGGCGCAGGGGCGCGAAGAGGACCTCACCCGCGCCGGCCACGCCCCCGCCGATCACGGCAATCTCGATCTCCACCAGGGAGGCGGTGGCCGCGACCCCGGCGGCCAGCGCCTGTGCGGCGCGTTCGAAGGAGGCCACGGCGACGGGATCGCCGGCGTGGGCCGCCGCGGCGACGGCGGCGGCCGAGGTGTCGGCGTCCGGTCCCGGTATCCAGCCGTTCGCGAGGGCCCGGCGGGCGATGTTGGGGCCGCTGGCGATCCGCTCCACACAGCCGCGGGAACCACAGGGGCACCGGTCCCCGTCCAGCTCCACACAGACATGGCCGATGTGACCGGCGTTGCCGGTGGGGCCGGGGTGGACGCGTCCGCCGAGGACCAGTCCGCCGCCCACCCCGGTCGAGACCACCATGCACAGCGCGTTGTCCCGGCCCCTGGCCGCACCGAGCCAGTGCTCGGCGGCCGTCATCGCGACGGCGTCGCCGACCAGTTCCACCGGCAGCCGCCCGCCGGTGGCCGCCAGGACCCGGCTGACGAGCGGAAACCCGCGCCAGCCCGGAATGTTCACCGGGCTGACCGTGCCCTCGGACGCATCCACCGGACCCGCGCTCCCGATCCCGACGGCCGAGACGCCCGCCCACAGCGGAGACCGCGTCAGCTCGCCGAGGACGGCGTCCAGCGCCCGTGCGACCGTCTCCCCGTCCTCGCCTGCCGGGGTCGGCCGCTGCGCCCGGACGAGGATCCGGCCGGTGTCGTCGACCAGGGCTCCGCCGATCTTGGTGCCGCCGATGTCGAGCGCCGCGACGAGGTCGGTGTGCATCTGTTCGGGATCTCCAGGTGAGCTGGTTGCGGACGTTTCCGATCACCAGTCTCCACTGCCCTGACAACGTTGTCCAGGGCCTATGCTCAAAGGCACAGAGTCGCACACACGACCCGACGACGAACAGGACAGCGCACTGTGGCCTCGCCTACCGCCCGACGCCCCGAGACCCGTTACGGCAACCGGCCGACGATGAAGGACGTCGCCGCCCGCGCCGGGGTGGGCCTCAAGACGGTGTCCCGGGTGGTGAACGGCGAGCCGGGCGTCACCCCGGACACCGAACGGCGCGTGCAGGAGGCGATCGAGGCCCTGGGCTTCCGCCGCAACGACAGCGCCCGCGTGCTGCGCAAGGGCCGGACCGCCAGCGTGGGCCTCGTCCTGGAGGATCTCGCGGACCCCTTCTACGGACCGCTCAGCCGTGCCGTCGAGGAGACGGCCCGCGCCCACGGGGCCCTGCTGATCAACGGTTCCAGCGCGGAGGACCCGGAACGCGAGCAGGAGTTGGCCCTCGCCCTGTGCGCACGACGCGTGGACGGACTGATCGTGATCCCCGCGGGCCGCGACCACCGCTACCTGGAGCAGGAGATCGCGGCGGGCGTGGCCGTGGTGTTCGTCGACCGCCCCGCCGGGATGATCGACGCCGATGTGGTGGTCTCGGACAGCTTCGGCGGCGCCCGGGAGGGCGTGGCCCATCTGATCGCCCACGGGCACCGCAGGATCGGCTTCATCGGCGACCACCCCCGCATTCACACCGCCACCGAGCGGTTGCGCGGCTACCGTGCCGCGATGGCCGATGCGGGGCTGCCCGTCGATCCCTCCTGGGTGTCGCTGGGTTCGACCGGTCCCGAGCGGGTCCGGGGGGTCGCCGAGGAGATGCTGGAGGGGCCCGACCCCGTCACCGCGATCTTCGCCGGCAACAACCGGGTGTCGGTCACCGTGATCCGGGTCCTGGCCGGGCGCGAACGGCCGGTCGCACTGGTCGGCTTCGACGACATCGAACTCGCCGATCTGCTGCAGCCGGGGCTCACGGTCGTCGCGCAGGACGCGGCGGCGCTGGGCCGCACGGCGGCGGAACGGCTGTTCCGCCGTCTCGACGGGGCGTCCGACGCACCGTCACGGACCGTACTGCCGACGGTGCTTGTCCCCCGGGGGTCGGGCGAGATCCCTCCGCCCTCGAACCGGTAGCCGTCGTCGGCCCGGACCGGCACGGTCGCCGTCGTCGTGCGGCTCTCCCGACATGATCGAGGAAGTCGCCGGATCCGCTCCATGGCCGCTTCGGCCATGTCCCGGCCGGAGTGAGCAGCCGGGCATGGAGGCTCCGCCGGGCCCGCTCCGGTGCCGCGTGGACCGACGCGGCCCGTGGCGAAGTACGACGGCCCCGCGATGAACTACCGCGGCCCCGCGGTCAGCGTCCCGGAGCGGCGCGGGATCGCGAAGGCGTCGAGTTCGGCGCGGGTGAGGCCGGTCAGCCGGGTGACCTCGTCGTCGTCGACGGCGCCGCAGTCGAGGCCGCGGACGAGGTATCCGCCGAGGGCCTTCGCGGTGGCCGGTTCGTCCATGACGTCCCCCTCGACCTTGGCGACATAGGCCCTGAGACGGGCGGCTGCCTGTTCCAGGCCTTCGCGGTAGAAGGCGAACACGGCGGCGTAGCGGGTCGGGAGGTGCCCGGGGTGCATGTCCCAGCCCTGGTGGTAGGCGCGGGCGAGGGCTCGCCGGGTGAGACCGTAGTGGAGCCTCCAGGCCTCGTGGACGTGTTCGGTGGTGCCGACGGGCAGGACGTTCGTGGAGCCGTCGGAGACGCGGACGCCGGTGCCCGCGGCGGCGACCTGCATGACCGCCTTGGCGTGGTCGGCGGCGGGGTGGTCGCTTGCCTGGTAGGCGGCGCTGACGCCGACGCAGGCGCTGTAGTCGAACGTGCCGTAGTGGAGGCCGGTGGCGCGGCCCCCGGCTGCGCCGATCATGCGGGCGACGGTGGCGGTGCCGTCGGCGGCCAGGATGGCCTGGCTGGTCTCGATCTGGATCTCGAAGCCGATGCGGCCGGGGGGCAGGCCGTGGGCCTCCTCGAAGGCTTCCAGGAGCCTCACCACGGCGGTGACCTGCTCGGTGTAGGTGACCTTGGGGAGGGTCAGCACGAGGCCGTCGGGGAGGCCGCCGTGCGCCATGAGGCCGGTGAGGAAGACGTCGAGGGTGCGGATACCGCGGTCACGTACGGCGGCCTCCATGCACTTCACGCGGATGCCCATGTACGGTGCGGCCGTGCCGTCGGCGTACGCCTCGGCGACGAGACGGGCGGCGCGGGCGGCGGCCTGGTCTTCCTCGGCATCGGGTCGCGGTCCGTAGCCGTCCTCGAAGTCGATCCGGAGGTCCTCGACCGGTTCGCGCTCCAGCTTGGCGCGTACGCGGCTGTGGACGGGCTCGGCGAGCTCGTCTGGGAGCCCGAGCACGGAGGCGAGTGCGCGGGCGTCCGGGGCGTGTTCGTCGAGCGCGGCGAGGGCACGGTCGCCCCACGAGCGGATGGTTCCGGCGTCGAAGGCGTCGGCGGGGACGTAGACGGTGTGCACCGGCTGGCGGGTGCCGGGGTCGCCCGGGTAGCGGCGGGCGAGTTCTGCGTCCACGGGTGCGAGGGAGGCGCTGATGCCCTCGCTGACCGCGCCCGCGAGGCTCGTTGCGACGTTCTCCTGCTGAACCATGGCCATTACCCTCCAGCTTTCCGCGTCACGGAATCAGGAATCCGCATGGCGAAGCTATCCGGGGCACCTGATCTGCGTCAATGGTCGCCCGAATGGCGACGGGGCCGCGCGGTGTGTCACCACGCGGCCCCGTGCCCGTTACGAGCGGAGGTCAGCCCTTGCGGGCCTTGACCTCCTCCGTCAGCTGCGGGACGACGTCGAAGAGGTCGCCGACGACGCCGTAGTCGACCAGCTCGAAGATCGGGGCCTCGGCGTCCTTGTTGATGGCCACGATGGTCTTCGAGGTCTGCATACCGGCCCGGTGCTGGATCGCGCCGGAGATGCCAGAGGCGATGTACAGCTGCGGGGAGACCGACTTGCCGGTCTGACCGACCTGGTTGGAGTGCGGGTACCAGCCGGCGTCGACGGCGGCGCGCGAGGCGCCGACGGCGGCACCGAGGGAGTCGGCCAGCGCCTCGATGATCACGAAGTTCTCGGCGCTGTTGACGCCGCGGCCACCGGAGACCACGATCGCGGCCTCGGTCAGCTCGGGGCGGCCGGTCGACTCGCGCGGAGTGCGGGAGACGATCTTGGTGCCGGTGGCCTTCTCACCGAACGTGACCGACAGGGCCTCGACCGCGCCGGCGGCCGGAGCGGCCTCGACCGGAGCCGAGTTCGGCTTCACGGTGATGACCGGAGTGCCCTTGGACACACGGGACTTGGTGGTGAAGGAGGCGGCGAACACCGACTGGGTCGCGACCGGACCCTCGTCGCCGGCCTCGAGGTCGACGGCGTCGGTGATGATGCCGGAACCGATGCGGACCGCGAGGCGGGCCGCGATCTCCTTGCCCTCCGCGGAGGACGGGACCAGCACGGCGGCAGGCGAGACGGCGTCGTAGGCGGCCTGCAGCGCGTCCACCTTCGGGACGACCAGGTACTCGGCGAACTCGGGCGCGTCGGCGGTCAGGACCTTCACCGCGCCGTGCTCGGCGAGCGTGGCGGCGGTGGCCTCGGCACCGGAGCCGAGGGCGACGGCGACGGGCTCACCGATGCGGCGGGCCAGCGTCAGCAGCTCGAGGGTGGGCTTGCGGACGGAGCCGTCCACGTGGTCGACGTAGACGAGGACTTCAGCCATGGGGTTGTTCTCCTGCGAATGCGAAGTTTCTGGGGGCTGTTGCGGGGACGGCCGAAGCTCAGATGAACTTCTGGCTCGCGAGGAACTCCGCGAGCTGCTTGCCGCCCTCGCCCTCGTCCTTGACGATGGTGCCGGCGGAACGGGCGGGACGCTCGGCCGCGGAGTCGACCGCGGTCCAGGCACCCTCCAGGCCGACCTCCTCCGCCTCGATGTCGAGGTCGGAGAGGTCCAGGGACTCCACCGGCTTCTTCTTGGCGGCCATGATGCCCTTGAAGGACGGGTAGCGGGCCTCGCCGGACTGGTCGGTCACGGACACGACGGCCGGCAGGGAGGCCTCCAGCTGCTCGCTGGCGGTGTCGCCGTCGCGGCGGCCCTTGACGGTGCCGTCCTCGACCGAGACCTCGGAGAGCAGGGTGACCTGCGGGACGCCCAGGCGCTCGGCCAGGATCGCGGGGAGCACGCCCATGGTGCCGTCGGTGGAGGCCATACCGCAGACGACCAGGTCGTAGCCGGTCTTCTCGATGGCCTTGGCGAGCACGAGCGAGGTGCCCATGACGTCGGTGCCGTGGAGGTCGTCGTCCTCGACGTGGACGGCCTTGTCGGCGCCCATGGAGAGCGCCTTGCGCAGCGCGTCCTTGGCGTCCTCGGGGCCCACGGTCAGCACGGTGATCTCGGCGTCGTCCGCCTCATCGGCGATCTGCAGCGCCTGCTCGACCGCGTACTCGTCGAGCTCCGAGAGCAGACCGTCCACGTCGTCGCGGTCGACGGTCAGGTCCTCGGCGAAGTGCCGGTCGCCGGTGGCGTCGGGCACGTACTTCACACAGACAACGATCCTCAAGCTCACGCCGGCTCTCCTACTGCATCGTCATAACTGAGCTGCCTTCTTGCAGGCAGCATAGGCGCCTGAAGGGGCGATTCCCGATCGGGGCGGCCGCCGCTCCGAACGAAATATTACTCGCCAGTACACCCAGGTGTTCCCCCCTGAGCAAGCGCTTTGAACTGTGACCTTCGCAACGCTGTGTAATCGGGAACTCTCAGTCCCTCAGAGCGTTGAAGCGGCCCTGGTGGTACAGCAGCGGCCGGCCAGCGCCTGCGGGATCACCGGCGACGGCCTCGGCGATCACGATGCGGTGGTCCCCGGCGGGCACCCGGCCGACGACCCGGCACACCAGCCAGGACAGTACGCCGTCCAGCAGGGGGACGCCCTCGGGACCGGGGCGCCAGCGCGTGGGCGGGGCGAACCGTTCGGCGCCGCTGCGCGCGAAGGTGGCGGCCAGCTCGCCCTGATGCTCGCCGAGTATGTGGACACCGACGTGCCCGGCCGTCGACACGGCAGGCCAGGTCGACGAAGCGGTCCCGATACCGAAGGAGACCAGCGGCGGCTCGGCGGCGACCGACGTGAGCGAGGTCGCGGTGAATCCGAAGGGACGCCCCTCGGCCGATGCGGTGATCACGGCAACGCCCGCTGCGTGCTGCCGGAAGACGGAGCGCAGGAGTTCGGGCGAGGCCGGTTCGAACGAGGCCGGTTCGAACGAGGCCGGTTCGAACGAGGCCGGTTCGAACGAGGCCGGTTCGGACGAAGTCGGTTCGGGCGACGCGAGCAGGGCGATGTCGAGGTCAGAGGTTGCCGTCATGGAGTTGTCCTTCTGGGTGGGCGGCGTGCAGGTCCGGGGCGGCGGCTCAGCCGCCGGGACAGCACGCGCTCGCAGTGCGGGCGAGGTCGACGTGGCGGCGCCCGAAGAGAAGGAGAATTGACGGCACGCGGACAGCCTGGCGATCGGTGCCGAGTGCAGTCAAGCCGCTTCCGGGATATGGGAGCAGCGTCATACGGCGCGTCTCACGGCCACCCGGACGGCCGCCCCCAGTGCAGCGATGACATCGGCCCGGCGCGGTTGGCCCGAGGCCCGGCGCACGATGCGCCCGGACTCGTCGAGCACCAGCACCGTGGGGGTCCTGGCGATGTCCAGTTCACGTACGAGACCGAGGTGCGCCTCGGCGTCGATCTCGATGTGCGCCACGCCGTCCACCATGTCCGCCACCTCCGCGAGGGTGCGCCGCGTTGCCCGGCAAGGCTGGCAGAAAGCGCTCGAGAACTGGACGAGCGTGGCCCGTTCCCCGAGCTCGCCGCCCAGCTCGGCCACGCCGAGCCTCCTGCCGCCGTCGCTTCCCGGCACCGTCACCCTCCTTGTCCGTTCCCCGGTGAACCGTACGCCGCCCGCCCGAGCGCCCGCTCGGGCGCTCCACAGGGCCACGCCGTCCCGCGTCGGCAGCGTCCGAGGACCGGTCGGCATTCCCGACCGGCCGCTGCTCCGCTGCTCCGAGTGACAGTACGCTTGCGGTGACGTGACGAGGATCTCCCGCCGAGGGGCGCCCAGGACTGGCTACTTCAGCCGCTGTCAGGCACGATCAGGCCGACGCCGAAAACCTACGGCCGCGTAACTTCCGCCGGGAGACCTTCCCCGGGACAAGCAGAGAAGGGCTTCCCCCTCACATGGCAGAGCTCGTCTATCGGCCGGTCATCGGCGCCGCGCTCGGGATGTTCAAGGCGCTCGACCTCAAGATCGACGTCGGCGGTTCGGAGAATGTCCCGCGCACCGGCGGCGCGGTCCTCGTGAGCAACCACATCAGCTACCTGGACTTCATCTTCTCCGGCCTCGGAGCTCTGCCGCAGAAGCGGCTCGTGCGGTTCATGGCCAAGGAGTCGGTCTTCCGGCACCGGGTCTCGGGACCGCTGATGCGTGCGATGAAGCACATCCCGGTCGACCGTTCGCAGGGCGAGGCCGCCTATGCGCACGCCCTCGAGTCGTTGCGTTCCGGGGAGATCGTGGGCGTCTTCCCCGAGGCGACGATCTCGCAGTCGTTCACCCTGAAGGGCTTCAAGTCCGGTGCTGCGCGCCTCGCCCAGGAGGCCGGGGTCCCGCTGATACCGATGGCGCTGTGGGGCACCCAGCGGCTGTGGACCAAGGGCCGGCCGCGCAATCTGGGGCGCAACCACATTCCGGTGACCATCCGGGTCGGCGAGCCCATGGAGGCCCCCAAGGACCAGTACGCGGGTGCCATCACCCGGCGGCTGCGCGAGCGCGTCCAGGAGCTGCTGGAGGCGGCGCAGCGGGCCTATCCGGTGCGCCCCAAGGATGCCGACGACACCTGGTGGATCCCCGCCCACCTCGGGGGCACCGCTCCGACGCCGGATGCGGTGCGCGAGGCGGGCTGAAACGTCACTGCGGCGGTCGCCACCGCGGCCGCCGCGAGCCCGGCTCATCACGGCCGCGACAGCAGGAGAAAGGGCCGGGCCGAGGTCGTACGACCTCGGCCCGGCCCTTTTTCCGTGCGTCAGGAGGGCACCCCTGGCCAGGGGTGTCCGGTGGATCAGGGGCGGACACCCCCTAACGGCCCATCTCTTCCTTCAGCGCGGTGAGGAAGCCGTCGACGTCCTCCTCCGTGGTGTCGAAGGAGCACATCCAGCGCACGACGCCCTCGGCCTCGTTCCAGAAGTAGAAGCGGTAACGCTTCTGCAGGCGTTCGCTCACGTCGTGCGGGAGCTTGGCGAACACCGCGTTGGCCTGGACGGGGTAGAGGATCTCCACACCGTCGACCTGGCGCACGCCGTCCGCCAGCCGCCGGGCCATGGAGTTGGCGTGCCGGGCGTTGCGCAGCCAGAGGTCGCGCGCGAGCAGGGCCTCGAACTGTACGGAGAAGAAACGCATCTTGGAGGCGAGCTGCATGGACAGCTTGCGCAGGTGCTTCATCCTCCGGACGGCGTCGGGGTTGAGGACGACGACCGCCTCGCCCGCCATCATGCCGTTCTTGGTGCCGCCGTAGCTGATCACGTCGACGCCCACCGCGTTGGTGAACGCGCGCATCGGCACGTCCAGGGACGCGGCGGCGTTGGCTATCCGGGCGCCGTCGAGGTGCACCTTCATGCCGCGCTCGTGCGCGTGCTCGCAGATGGCCCGGATCTCGTCGGGGGTGTAGACCGTGCCCAGCTCGGTGTTCTGGGTGATCGACACCACCTGCGGCATGGCCCGGTGCTCGTCCTCCCAGCCCCATGCCTGCCGGTCGATCAGCTCGGGGGTGAGCTTGCCGTCGGGCGTGGGGACGGTGAGGAGTTTCAGGCCGCCCATCCGCTCGGGTGCGCCGCCCTCGTCCACGTTGATGTGGGCGCTCTCGGCGCAGATCACCGCGCCCCAGCGGTCGGTGAGCGCCTGGAGCGCGACGACGTTGGCGCCGGTTCCGTTGAAGACCGGGAAGGTCTCCGCGTGCAGGCCGAAGTGGCTGTGCATGACGCGCTGCAGATGGTCGGTGTACTCGTCGTCGCCGTAGGCGACCTGGTGGCCGCCGTTGGCGAGGGCGATCGCCGCGAGAACCTCCGGATGGATTCCGGCGTAGTTGTCACTGGCGAAGCCGCGGACCGCGGGGTCGTGGTGTCGACGCGCGTCGGTCTTGGTGGGGATCACGGCTTGGGGGTCAGCCACAGACGGTTTCCGTTCACTTCCTCGGCGGGACGGTCCCAGACGCCGACGATGGCCTCGGCCAGTTCCTTGACGTCCGTGAAACCCGCGAACTTCGCGTTGGGGCGCTCCGCGCGCATGGCGTCGTGCACCAGTGCCTTGATCACCAGGATGCCGGCAGCGGCGTTCGGGCCCGCGTCGCCCCCCGCCTTGCGGAAGGAGTCCCCGAGAGCGAGGGTCCACGCCTCCGCGGCGGCCTTGGCGGCGCCGTACGCGGCGTTGCCCGCGTTGGGCTTGGTCGCGCCGGCTGCGCTGACCAGCACGAAGCGGCCCCGGTCGCTGCGCAGCAGTCCGTCGTGGAAAGCGAGCGAAGTGTGCTGGACCGTGCGGATCAGCAGCTTCTCCAGCAGGTTCCAGTCGGCGAGGTCCGTGTCGGTGAAGGACGCGCTGCCGCGCCAGCCCCCCACGAGGTGGACGAGGCCGTCGATCCGGCCGAAGTCCTTCTCGATGTGCTCGGCCCAGGCGCGGGTCGCGTCCAGGTCCAGCAGGTCGACGGTGTCACCGGTGACGGTGGCGCCCCCGTGGGCGTACCGTGCGGCGTCGACCGCCTCGGCCAGACGCGCGGCGTCCGCGTCCGCCGCGACGACCGTGGCGCCCGCCTCGGCCAGTCGCAGCAGGGTGGCCCGTCCGGCCGGGCCGGCCGCGCCGGCCACCGCCACGACGGCACCGCTCAGCGGCCCCCCGCCGTTGCCGTTCTCGTTCATCGTCTCCGCCCCTTCCGCGCGAGCACTCATGCAGCGGCCTGCTCGGCGGCGGCCGCGGTGATTCCCTTGGTGGAAGTAGTTCGCTCGCCCGCTTCAGTTTTCACTACATCCTCCGTGGAATCTTCGATCGCACCGTAAATCCTCATGGGAGGCAGAGTGTAACCAGTAGGAGCTTCAGTTCCATCGTATGGGCCCATCATCTCCAGAGCCTTGGCGTACATCCCCTCGGCGAACCAGCGGCGACCGAGGCGGTAGAAGAAGCCCCAGCCCTTCCCGCCCATGCGCTCGTCGCGGTCGTAGTCGTGCCACCCCTTGATCTCGCGCAGCTTCTCCAGCAGCATCTCGAAGCACGCCCGGTCCTCGGGCTTGGGCTTGCGCCCTCCTGCCAGGATGCCTTCGACTCGCGCCCACTGCTCGTCGGAGACGGCGAGCGGGATCGTGATCTCGTTCTTGCGGTGCCACTCCAGCATCGGGTCCTTGGTCCCGCCCTTCTGGCCGGACGTGCTGTCGCCGACGATCTCGACCCGCACACGAAGGAGCTCCAGGAGGCGCTTCTTGTCGACCTGCTCAAGATCGTGGACGTTGGTGCCGATCCGGTCGATCAGCGCGCGCATACTCTCGGCCCGCTCCTCCTTGTGCTCGGCCTCCTCCAGCCACTCGGCGATCCGATCCTGCTCCTCGCGGAGCTCCTTCTCCTTGGTGGCGATCTCTTCCTTCAGCTCGGCGAGCAGCTTCAGGTCCTCCTCGTCGTCCTCGTCGAGAGAGGCGACCAACATGGCGATCTTCTTGCGCCGGGTGTTGCGGAGCTTGTTCAGCTTGTCGTCGATCTCCTGCATGCGGGTCCGGTAGGACTCTGCGCGCTCGGGGATGGCGCCCAGCCACTCGTCGACCAACCCCTTGATCGACTCTGGGTCGGCCAGCTTCTTGGCGACCTCGTCCCACACCACCTTCTCGGTCTCCACGCCGGGAATCTGCTTGCAGGCGTGCCCCTCGTCGACTGAAGCCGAGTTCGAGCACCGGTAGACCATGTCGCCGTACTCGTGGCGGGCCGAGCCGTACCGGCTGTGTCCGCACTGGCTGATCAGGTGGCCGGAGAGCAGGTGGTTGCTGTAGGAGGTCCGGGGGGTGCCCTTCATGTCCTCCAGGACGGCTTCCAGGGCCTTGCGCCGACTCTCGTCCTCGAACAGAGGGGGCAGTTCCAGGCGGTAGGCGGTGGTGATCTCCTCGCCGTCTTCGTTCACGCCCGAGAAGGTGAAGTCCACGTATCCACGGATGGCCAGGCGCATGCGGAGGATCAGGTTGTTGCCCTCCCACAGCTTGCCGGTGCGCGTGCGGTACTCCAGCTCGTTCAACTCGTCGGCGCACACGCCTCGGGACATCTTGCGGTCGATCGCCAGCTCGGCGAACTTCTCGACGACTTCGAGCTCGGCCGGGTTGACGACGGGCTCGCCTTCCTCGTCGAGCATGTAGCCGTAGGGCGGGGTGCCGCTGGCCCAGCCTCCCCCGGAGATCTTCTTCATCCGGCCGCCCATCGTGCGCTCCAGGATCAGCGCGTGCTCGACCTCGGCCATGTACGCCAGGAGGGAGAGCTGAATCCCGAACATCTGGTCGTCGGAGTCGATGCGGCCGTCGGCAGTGGCGACGCGGACGCCGTGGTCGGTCACGTCGTAGACCCAGCGGTGGATGTTGCGCATGGTGCGGCCGATGCGGTCCAGCTTGGCGAAGACAACGACGTCGATCAGGCCGGCCTCGATGTCCGACGTCAGGCGGTCGAGGTCGTCGCGGTGTGCAAGTTTGCCGGACACTCCCCCGTCGCAGTAGACGTCCACGATGGTGTACAGCGTGTTCTTGAGCTGGTAGTCGACCCATGCGCGGCATAGCTCGTCCTGCACGTCGAGGCCGTAGCCGTCGAGCTGCTTCGACGTGGAAACGCGCAGGTAGATGGCGACCCGCAGAGTCTTGTGCGTGCGCGGCCGGGTCGTGGTTCGCATGGTCCCCCCTCGGACTCAGACATCAGAACGCGCGAAGCCCCCCGGTCGGCTGGCAGGGGGCTCTCTTCGTCGTCTCGGGGGTCAGCCCGTCCGCGCCGTCACGATGAGCGTGCCGATGTGCCCCTCCTTCGGGGCCTCCAATACGTTCGCCGAAGCACTGGCGAATCCCGCCCCGGTCAGCAGGCGCTCCCACACCGCAGGCCGGTAGCTGTAGCGGTAGGTGAACATCGCCTTCCCCGCGAAGCCGCCCTTGTACATACCCTGCGGGCCGTAGGCGCCGGGGATGGCCGGCGGCTGGGAGAACACGAACACGCCGCCAGGGTTGAGGCGTTGACGGACGAGCGGGAAGAGGCGACCAGGGTCGGCGAACCAAACCGCGCCGAAGATCGAGTAGATCGCGTCGTAGGTGTCCTCGCGCGACGCGAGGTGTTCCAGGATGTCGCCCTGGTGGAAGGTCACGCCGCCCCACTTCTGCCGGGTCTTCTCGACCATGACCGGCGACAGGTCGACCCCCTCCACCTTGACGCCACGGCTGGCCAAGTACGCCAGGGCTCGACCAGTACCGCAGCCGATCTCCAGCGCGGTCGAGGGGTCGCCCAGAAGCTCGGGGCCGGGCCCGTGTCCGGCGTACTGCGTCCAGCAGAACGTCGGCTCAGCGTCGTCCTTGAACGCAGACGCGGCGTAGGCGTCCCACATCTCGGTCTCGGCGGCGAGGTCGTGAGGTACAGGCATGGAGTCCTCTGTCGGTGGTACGGACGGCGGTGCCCCCCACCCTCGAAGCGAGGGCAGGGGCACCGTATCGGGATCAGTGGCTGTCGGGGACCTTGTTGTCGCACGGCGAGCACTCGGCCCCGTCGATCGCCCACAGCTCCTCGTCGACGTCCCAGCCGTCCGAGCGGAGGAAGTCCGCCGTGCACAGGCACAGGCCGTCGCCGCGACGCTGGATGAAGGGAGCGTGGTGCCGGTACGCGCCGCCGTTGTAGACGTCGCACATCGCGAAGTAGACCGGCGTGTCGAGGATGAGCTGATGGACGCCGATGTCGACGAGCTTGCCGACGCCGAGGTGTACGTCCTTGTGCTCCATGGTCGCTACCGTGTACGCGACGGCCTGGCCGAGGATTCGCTCGGCCATGTCGCGGACCATCGTGTTGTCGCGCAGGAGCAGCGCGACTTCGCGGTCCCAGATGGACGTTCCGCCATCGAGGATGTTCACGGTCAGGTGCTGGAGGTGGGGCTGGACGGCGTTGAGCAGTTCCTTCGGGTCGCGGGTGGACGTGCCCACGGGCGGTTCGAGGGTGAGCGTCATCTCTTCCTCTTCTCGTCGCTTTCCGATCCGTGCTTCCACTCACCGCCCCGCCAGCCGGCCTTCCTGTGTCACGGCTGGCGAGGCGGGGCACAGGGCCCCACCCATCCACGACGGGGGGCATTGATGGACGGGGCTGGTCTCAGGAGTTGTGCATGAACGTGCGCCACGGCCGCGTGATGATCTCGCGGTAGCTGTGGTGCGACGGGTTCCGTCCGGAGTGCTCCAGCGCCCACGTCTGGGGCGGCTCCCAGTCCCCTTCGGCGCCCGAGGCATCGCCGCACACGTCGCACCTCATCTGGTGGGTGACGGGCGCGGCATCCGGTTCACGGTCGGGCGTGAGCGTCCATGTCTTGTGTGCGACGACCGTGTGCGGGCCGCTCATGGCCTCGCCTTCGTCGCCTCGTTGCGCGCCGCCAGGTGCAGGCTCAGCCTCTCGCGCGGGGTGAGGGGACGCACCTCCAGCGCATCCCACTCCTTGCCTCCGCTGACAGCGCGCATCTGCACACGGTCTCCGCCGTGGTGCCCCATGACGACGCCGGGCACATCCCTGCCCAAGTCCCACATGACTTCGCCGGGCTCGCAGTCCCTCGGCGGCACGCTCTGGTCTCTCTCCGTCGTGGCCATGCATCGACGCTACGACCAGGAACTACGCTCCGTCGATGGCACTTTGACGGAGAGCCAGATGGAAGTGCCACAAGGTGTCACTTCGGCAGACCAACCGCGTCTGCCAGTTGGCGCATCTCAGGCGTGAGCGTCCTCCGCTTGCTCACCACTCGGCCGAGGATGTCTCGGGCGTACCGCTGGTTCGGCAGCCACTGCGGGGAGCCCGCCTGGATCTTCTGAAGCACCTCGACAGCCTCCCCGTACTGCCTCGTACGCGCGTGAGCGTCCGCGACGTCGAGCAGGTGACGGTTCCGGTTGTTCGAGGTCGGCTTCAGCACGTCCACAGGGATGCGCTGAGCCAGGGAGAGCACCTTGTCCGGCTGGCTGACCACCGAGGCGTTCTCCGTGCGCTTCAGAGCCACGGTGACGGGCCCGAAGGTGCGCAGGAAGTCGTCGTCGGGGGCGTACTCACGTCCGATGGCTACTGCGGCAGACTGAGCCAGTCGCAGGGCATCCTCAGCCTCGCCGGCCCGGCTGTCTCGCACGGCTGCGGCCGACACGCGAAGCAGGAGCCATCCCCAGGCACTCAGCTCGGCCGGAGTGGCGCGGGACATGCGTGGTTCGGTGTCGTCGGCCCACCTGACGGCCAGCTCACGCGCCTCTGCGAGCCTCCCTTTACGGAGGAGGAGCCAGCACTGGGTGTTGACGGTCGCGGCCCCCTGGAGGCGGTCTGAGGCGTCGTCGAGGGCCCTGTCGAGGGCCATGTCGGCGGCGTCGAACTGCCTCGTCTGGGTCAGGAGCCACCCGGTGAGCTGGAGGAGCCTTACCCGCATCGCCCGGCCTCTCGGGTCGATCGCGGCGAGCACGTCGGCGTCGCGCAGGAGTGGAGGAAGGGCTGCTCCGAGCTCGAAGAAGCGGTCCTTCGCGAAGAGCGGCATCGCCGCGTCCAGCGCGTCTCGTACACCGTTGATGGTGGGTGCCTCGTCGATCCCGGCGAGGTCCGCAGGGGCTGCGAGAGCCCTGTGTACGGGCGCCCAGCGGTCGACGGTCGCCCGGTCGGCCGACTCCTCCGAATGGGTGGTGATGAGACTGGTGGTGGACACCTTCAGCGTGGCGGCCAGCAGGCGGGCCGTCTCCAGGCGTGTGTCACTGCGCTCCCCTTGCTCCAGCTTGCGGATCAGCGAGAGGGAGACTCCCGAACTGTCGGCCAGCTCGCGCTGACTCATGCCCCGGCGCTTACGAACTTCCCGGAGGCGTTCCCCGATCGTGGCACTCATGGTTCGAGAGTACGGCTTGCGGCAGTTGGGCGTCAGCGTACGCAAGAAGGCCCCCGCCTTGCGGCGAGGGCCGACCGCCCGATCAGGAGGCTTTGGTGCTGCCGATCTCGAACTCGATACCTGAAGCGTTCCCGCGAATTCCCTTGGTGGAGGCGATCACGCTCTTGAGCTTCTTCGCAAGTGCCTCGAAGAACATGCTGAGCGGAAACTCGTCGTCCAGCACGTCGTCGACGAGCTTACGCGGCGGCTGGGTGAGGTCCAGGGCCTCCGGGCCCTTGGCCCAGACGGAGCCGGGGTGCGGGGAGAGGTAGGTGGAGACCAGCTCGTACGCGGCGAACCAGTGGACCAGCTTCGGGCGGTCGATGCCGTCGCGGTACAGCTTCTCGATCTCGGCACAGAGCTGGTTGGTGACCTGGGGGGCGCGCTCCCAGTCGATCCTCAGCTTGTTGTCCGTCCAGCGCACCACGTCGTGCTTGTGGAGGTACGCGAAGAGCAGCTGGCCGCCGAGTCCGTCGTAGTTGCGGACGCGGTCACCGGAGACCGGGAAGCGGAACATGCGGTCGAAGAGCACCGCGTACTGCACGTCGCGGCCGTGCCGGTTGCCCTCGCCCTCGAGCTTCACGGCCTCCTTGAAGGCGGTGAGGTCGCAGCGCAGCTCCTCCAGGCCGTACATCCAGAACGGCTGGCGCTGCTTGATCATGAACGGGTCGAAGGGCAGGTCGCCGTGGCTGTGGGTGCGGTCGTGGACCATGTCCCAGAGCACGAAGGCCTGCTCGCAGCGCTTCTGGTCGTGGACCATGGCGGCGATGTCCTCGGGCAGCTCGAGGCCGAGGATGTCGACGGCGGCGTCGGTGACGCGGCGGAAGCGGGCGGCCTCGCGGTCGCAGAAGATACCGCCCCAGGTGAAGCGCTCCGGCGCCTCGCGCACGGCGATGGTCTCCGGGAAGAGCACCGCGGAGTGGGTGTCGTAGCCGGAGGTGAAGTCCTCGAAGGTGATACCGAGGAACAGCGGGTTGTCGTAGCGGGTGCGCTCCAGCTCGGCCAGCCAGTCCGGCCACACCATCCGCAGCACGACCGCCTCGAGGTTGCGGTTCGGGTTGCCGTTCTGGGTGTACATCGGGAAGACGACCAGGTGCTGGAGACCGTCCTCGCGCCCGGAGGCGGGCTGGAAGGCCATCAGCGAGTCCAGGAAGTCAGGCACGCCGAAGCCCTCGGCCGCCCACTTGCGCAGGTCGGCGACGAGCGCCCGGTGGTACTCGGCGGCGTGGGGAAGCAGCGGGGAGAGCTCCTCGACGGCACCGATCACATGGGCGAGCACGCCCTCGACCGCGGCCCGGGACGGCGCACCTTCAGCGTCGAAGTCGATCGAACCGTCCTTCGACTGCCATGGCCGGATCTCCTCCACGGCATTCTTGAGCACGGGCCAGGCGGGGTGGCCGACCACCCGAAGGTCGGCAGGTATGCCCTCAGTGGCCACGTCCTGCACAAGAATTTCCGTCATGTCACTTCCTCCACGGGAGAACCTCGCGTGGCACCACGGTAACCGCCGCCGGATCTCTTCCTCAAGAGGACCACGGGAAAATATTCGGTGACACCCCATGAACACCGATGTTCTTCCTGTGGAGGGCGGGAACGACGACTCCTTCTGGCCAACTTCGGCACCCCTGGACGCGAGCCGCGCCGTGGCGCGTCAAGCAGCGGGGGGCGCGCCCACGGCCGGGTGAACCTCCCCCTCGTCCGCACCCGCCGCCCATCCCACCCCGCACGGGACGCCGAGCGGACGACTCCGCTCCTCCCGCACGCGCCGGGGTCCATTGCGAGGGATGGCCACTAGGCTGCGGGGTTACCGCGCGACACGGGACAGTCACGCGCCGGAGCCGCCGTCGAGACGGAAGCGGGTGAACCTTGAACTTCCTCACCATCGGTCATCGCGGAGTCATGGGTGTCGAACCGGAGAACACCCTCCGTTCCTTCCGCCGTGCGCAGCAGGCGGGCATGGACGTCATCGAGCTGGATCTGCATCTGAGCAAGGACGGCGCCCTCGTCGTCATGCACGACGCGGACGTGGGCCGTACGACCGACGGCAGCGGTCCGGTCGCCGACATGACACTCGCGGAGCTCCGCGGGCTGGACGCCGGCGAGGGCGAGCGGGTGCCGGTCTTCGAGGAGGTCCTGGACGCGGTGTCGGTGCCGCTCCAGGCCGAGATCAAGGACGTGGCCGCGGCGCACGCGCTGGCGGAGGTGATGCTGCGGCGCGATCTGGTGGGCCGGGTCGAGGTCTCGTCGTTCCACGACACGGCGGTCGCCGAAGTCGCCGCATCGGTGCCCGGGGTGCGCACCGTTCTGATCGCGAGCGCCTGGGGCGACGACGTGGTGGACCGTGCCCGTGCCGTCGGCGCGGGCACGCTGGCGCTGGACATCCGCAGGCTGACCCTCGAGGTGGTGGAGCAGGCGCACGCCGCGGGCTTGAAGGTGACCGGCTGGGTGGTGAACTCCCTGGACGAGCTGCGGCTCGCCCGGGCCCTGGAGCTGGACGGCATCGCCACCGACCTGCCGGAGATCCGCAGGACGGGCCGCTTCACCGCGTGATCCGGCCGCGGCCGAGGGCGCGGACAGCGATGCCGCAGCCGACGGCTCGGGCGGCGGCCGCGCCGCGCCGGCACGCCCGGCCTGTGACCCCGCGGAGGCCGGCGGCGTCGGTTCCGCCGAAGCCGCGCCTGCGGCTTCGCCCGCTGCATCGCGGTCCTCGGTGCCGTCGGGCCCGGCCGAGCCGTCCCGGCTCAGCCGAGCGTCTTGACCAGGAGCTCGAACCGGAGGTCGGGGCGCTGCGGGATGCCGAACCGCTCGTCGCCGTACGGGAACGGCGTCATCCGTCCCGTGCGGCGGTATCCGCGGCGCTCGTACCAGGCGATCAGTTCATCGCGCACCGAGATCACGGTCATGTGCATCTCACGAACGTCCCAGTCGGCGCGCACCAGACGCTCGGCCTCCGTCATGACCACCTTGCCGAGGCCGGCGCCCTGGAGCCGGGGGCTGACGGCGAACATCCCGAAGTAGGCGGCCTCGCCGCGGTGTTCGAGCTGGCAGCAGGCGACTATCTCGCCGTCCTGTTCCACCGTCAGCAGACGGCTGCCGGGCTTGGCCATGACCTCGCGGACACCGTCCGGATCCGTGCGCTGCCCTTCGAGGATGTCCGCCTCGGTCGTCCATCCCACGCGGCTCGCGTCACCGCGGTAGGCGGACTCCACGAGCGCCACCAGCGCCTCGACGTCAGCCTCCACGGCGTCCCGGAATACAGGTCCTTCGATGGCCGGACGCGCGGCGGTGTCCATGGGGCTGCCCCTCTCCCTGTGGTGCTGATCCATGTGGTGCTGAGACATATGGTGCTCAACCATGTGGTGCCGGCTGATCGGTGTGTGCGGGCCGATTCCGACTGCCCGAGCCTAACCCCGGCACTAGGGTCCGCCTCATGGTGCACGTACTGAGCAGCAGGACCCTCCTCCGCCCCACGGACCCCGAGCGCTCGCGGGCCTTCTACGGGGAGGCTCTGGGCCTCCCCGTCTACCGCGAGTTCGGCACCGGCCCCGAGCGCGGCACGGTCTACTTCCTCGGTGGCGGCTTCCTGGAGGTGTCCGGCCGCTCCGACTCCCCGCCCGCTCCCGGCGTCCAGCTGTGGCTCCAGGTCGACGACGTCTCCGCAGCGCACGAGGAACTGCGGAAGCGCGGGGTCCCCGTGCTGAGGGCTCCGCTCAAGGAGCCGTGGGGGCTGATCGAGATGTGGCTCGAGGACCCGGACGGCGTGCGGATCGCCGTGGTGGAGGTCCCCGCCGATCATCCGCTGCGCTACCGACCGGGACTGTAGGCGCCGGACGGGACCGCTCCGGCGCCGCGCGGACAGTGGATCAGGCCGCCTCGAAAGCCTCCTTGGTGAGGAACGCGAGCCGGGCGCGCTTCTCCGGGATGAACACCTCGGGGAGGTCGATCTCCGGGAGGACGACCTCCGGCCCGAGGACGAAGCCGGTCCGCACGAGACGCTTGATGACCTTCTCGTTGCGGACGTCCGGCTCCACGACGACCCGTCGGTTCCCGGGCGCCGACAGCACGAAGGCCAGCACCCCGGCCATGAACCCGCCGGTGAATCCGCGCTCCGCTGCCGCCGCGGCGGGCGCGACGAACAGATGGCCGCCGATGTCACCCGGCTCCGGGTCGTAACACTCGCTGACCCGGTCGGCCTCCGGCTCGTACGTCTGGAAGAGCCCGACGGGCTCACCGTTCCGAAGGACGAGGAAGGCGTGATGGGTGGTCAGCGAGTCGAGGTGTGCGTAGACGTCCCTGACATGCTCCAGGGTGGCGTCCGTCATGCCCCAGAACCGGGCGCGCTCCTGGGTCACCCAGCCGTGGACGAGGGCGGCGTCGGCCTCCGGGTCGAGACGCAGGATGCGGACGGTTCCGAAGCCGTCGACGATCCGCTCGTCGAGGGCCGGGCGGTCCATCGGGGTCCGGGAGGTCATGCCTGCTCCTTGGTGAGGTCGTTCCAGTCGGTGGTCACGGGTGCGAGGTCGCCGGCCAGCCAGAGCGGGAGCTGGTCGCGGTGGTGCGGGTCGCCGGGCACGCCGGAGGCACCGAACGGCACGATCCATCTGCTGTCGTCACGGCGCGCGAGGTCCCATACGTAGCGCGCAGCGGGCCCGCGGGCGCTGCGGTCGGTGAAGCCCGGCACGCTCGACGTGGACAGCACGCAGTCGTGGTCACCCGGCAGGCCCGGCCAGACGTCGTCCGCCTCGGGCAGTGCCTGCCAGGGTGCGAGACGGTGGAGCTCGCCCCACGCCGGGTGGTCGGGACCGGCCGCGGCCGCCTCCTCCAGCGCCGTCCGTACGACGGCGGCACGGTCGATCTCCGGCAGCAGCGAGGTGGTCAGCAGGTGTTCCAGGGCGAACGCGACACGCGGGCCCAGCGCGAGCCACGGCTGGAAGACCGGCGGATACGCGGGGGGCTCGGCCAGGACCGCGAGGGCGGGATGGGCTGCGAGCCCGCGGACCACGGCGCCCCGCACGGCCGCGTAGGCTGCCGCTTCGGTGCTGCCGCAGTCCATGCGGAGGTCCCAGCCCAGCAGCCGGTCCCGGAGCGCGGCGGCGTCCGGGCCGAGGTCCTCCAGCCCGCCCAGGAGGTCCAGGAGGGGGATCGCGGAGGCGAGACGGGTGTCCGTGTGGACGCCGGCCATGTCGTCGGCGCGCCATGCCGTCGAGCCCTCCAGCAGGTGCCGGATGCGCTCGGCGCGGTGCGGGGCGGCGAACTCGACGCCGAGCGGGGTGGCGAGACCCCGTGCGTTGGCCATGACCGCGATGCCGTCCACGTCCTCGCGCGGCATCGGCTCGTACGCCTCCGTCCACTGGTGCTCGGGCTCCCAGGCGGGGACGACCCGGAGCTTGTTGGTGCGGTGCCGGACCGGGACGCGTCCGGCCACCCGGTGCAGCAGTCCGCCGCGGGTGTCGGCGGCCTGCACGACGTTGACGGGCTCCACCCACCGGTCGAAGGCCCGGTCCACGTCCTCGACGGTGGTCGCCGCGAGCAGTGCGGGCAGCGCGGCGAAGCCGAGGTCGCCGGTCACGCGCGGGACGTGGCGGAGGCTGATGGCGACGTCGTCGTCGGGGCCGCCGATGACGACGGGGCCGCGTTCGGTCTCGATGACCTCGACCTCGACGGGGCCGCTCCCGGCGACGTCGACGGTTTCGACGCGGACCGTCGCCGGGCGCCAGCCGTCGGGGCCGAGGGCCTCGACGGTCTCCCCGGTACGGCGCAGCCGTTCACGGTAGAGGTCCTGGTAGTCGGCCATGGCGTTGGTGATGGCCCACGCGACGGTGCCGGTGTGCCCGAAGTGGGCGATGCCGGGGACTCCGGGGACGGCGAGTCCGACGACGTCGAACTCCGGGCAGGCCAGACGTATTTGCTGGTAGACGCCCGGGGCCTCGATGAACCGGTGCGGGTCGCCGGCGATGAGCGGTGCGCCGGTGGCGGTGCGGCCGGCGGTCACCAGCCAGCCGTTGCTGCCCGAGGTGCCGGGTCCGTCCGTGGAGAACAGGCAGGTCAGCTCGTCGCCGAGCCTACGGGCGACCTCCTCGCGCCAGAGCTTGGCCGGGAAGCCGGCGAACAGGATGTGGGTGGAGAGCCAGACGCCGAGCGGGGTCCAGGGCTGCCACTCCCCCGGGGTGAGCCCGGTGGCGGCGAACTCGGGCGCCCGGTCCGCCCCTTCGGCGAGTCCGGCATTGACCCCGTCCACATATGCGGTGATCCAGGCGGCGGTTCCGGCGTCGAGGGCGGCGAAGCAACGGCGAGCGGTGTCGTCCAGCAGGGAGCGACGGGCGAATCGGTCCCACTCGACCGAGTCGGGGCCCAGGAAGGCGGCGGTGGTGCCCTGGGAGCGGTGGCGCTCGACCTCGATCTGCCAGGCCCGGTCCACGGCGGCGTTGCGCCCCTGGGCGAAGGCGAGTTCCAGCGCATCACCGGCGCGCAGATGCGGGATCCCCCAGGCGTCCCGATAGACCTCGATGCTCACGATGCTCCCGAATTGAATTAGGTTAGGCTGACCTAACCTATGCGATCAACTGGCCGGACGCAATCGCCATGGCCGGGCGAACCGGATCGACCCGGGCCGTGAGGGCGTCCCGGGCCCGAGGGAGAGGAGACACCATGGGGCATGGCTGGGAGGGCGTGGTCCTCAAGCTGATGCGGGGCAAGGACTTCGTGTTCACGGTGACCGGAGCCGAACAGGTCACGGAGTACTTCCGCCGCGTGCATCTCACGGACGGCGGCATGCTCGCGGCGGCGGGCGTGCACCCCACGATGTGGGTGCGCCTGTGGTTCGACAACGGCGGCAAGCCGCACCAGCGGGCCTACACGCTGGTGGACCCCGACCCCGAAGCCGGGACGTTCAGCCTGGAGTTCGCACTCCACGACGGCGTCGCGAGCGACTGGGCACGCGGGGCGCGGCCGGGCGACACCGTCGAGGCGACCCTCCAGGGCACCGGATTCGACGCGCCCGAGCCCCGGCCCTCGCGGCTGTTCGTGATCGGCGACCCCGCCTCGCTCCCGGCCATCAACTCGCTGCTGGACGCCGTTCCGGGGCTTCCCGTCACGATCTGGTTCGAGACCTCGCACACGTCGGACGACGACCTTCCCGTACGCCTCGACTCCCGGCACCACGAACTCCGGCGCGTCCCGCGCGAGGACGCGGGCGCCCGTCTCGTCCAGGAGGTCAGGTCCCAGCTCCCCGGGCTGGTGGACGATCCGGCGGGTGCGTACGTGTGGATCGCCTGCGACACGGCGACGACGCGCAATCTCACGTCGTTCGTACGCAGGGAGCTCGCGTTCCCCAAGGACCGTGTCACCGCCCTGGGATACTGGCGCGCGGCCTGACACCAGGGCCCGACGCGACTTGTCGGACGGGAGCAGGGGAGCGCGCCGCGCCGCGAGCGTCGGGGTGCCCGGGGCCGAGCCGTGCCGGGGCGGGACCGCCTGCCGGGCGCGGGGTACGGGCCGCGCGCCGCTGCGCGCTCCCCTCGTGTGCCGGTGCGCTCGCGTGTCCTCCGCCGTGTGCGGGAATCGACTTCTCGATGTGCCGACCGGCCCGAAGGGTCGACCGGCCCGACGGGGAGGTGCACCGTGCACGGACCGGCACTGTCCGGCTGGCTGCTCGTGGCGCTCTGCGCGGTGACCGGTACGTACTGCCTGCTCCGGATGCGCGGTGCCCCGCGCGGTCCGCGGGCCACGGCGGGAGGCGAGGCACTGATGGGGTTCGGCATGGCCGGTATGGCCGTGCCCGCCACTGCCCTCGCTCCCCCGCCCTGGGTGTGGGCGCTGTACGCCCTGGTGTTCGGAGGCGCGGCGCTGCACTCCCTGTGGGCGCTCCGCTCCTGGAACGTGCACCATCTGCACCATCTCGTCGGCTCCCTGGCGATGGTCTACATGGCGCTGGCGATGCTGCCGGCGAGCCCGGGCGCCGCAGAGCACACCGGCCATGCGTCCGGGGGCGCCGCCCCCGCGGCCGCCGCCGGAGGCGTTCCCCTGCTCACCGGGCTGCTGCTGGCCTACTACGCGGGGTACGTGCTGCGCACCGGATCGACCCTCGTCCCGGCGACGTCCGGCGCCGGGACCGCGGGCGCCGCGGGCCCCCTCCATGCCACGGACGCCGTCCTGACGACCCCGTCCCGGGCCGGGGACACCCTCCCGGCCGGACGCGGCGGGCTGGTGCCCGCGTGCCGGGTGACCATGGGGCTGGGGATGCTGGCGATGCTGCTCACCCTCTGAGGCAGGCCGGTGCGAGGCGGCCGTGTCGACGGTGGGGCCGGTGTGAGGCGATCGTGTCGGCAGTGGGGCCGGTGCGAGGCGGCCGCATCGACAGTGGGGACTATATGCAGTGGCCGCATCGACGGTCGGGCCGATATGAGGCGGCCGCGTCGGCGGTGGGCGCGTGCCGTGGCGTGCGTCACAGGGCCCGCAAGCCCATACCCGTGGGTAGGGCCCCGCTCATAGGCTGGCGCCATGATGGTCTCCCTCGCGCTGTTTCTGCTGGGCGTCGTGGCTGCCGTCATCGCCCCGCGCCTGCTCGCCCGGACCGAATGGCCGGAGCGCGAGCCGGTGGTGGCGCTGTGGGTCTGGCAGTGCGTGGTCGTCGCGGTGCTCCTCTCCTTCGCGCTGTCGATGGTGCTCAGCGCTGCCGCATCCTGGCAGGCCGTGCGGGGCCATGTGTTCGCCCCGGCCCCGCGCGCGGTCGTCGAGGCGTACGCCCTCGGACCGTACGGGCCCTGGTCGGCCGTGATGGCGGTGGCGCTGGCCTGCGGCGGGGCGTGGACGGCTGCGATGCTGACCCGCGAGATACACGCCGCGCGTCGGCGCCGGGCACGACGCCGCGCCGACCTGCTCCAGCGCGTACCGCTGTTGCCGGGTGAGGAGCCGTCTCCCGGGAAGGACCCCCTGGTCGTCCTGGAGAGCGACCGGCCCGACGCCTGGTGGCTGGCCGGCCCGCCGCACCAACTGGTCATCACCACGGCCGCGTTGCGTCGCCTGAAAGGCCGTCAATTGGACGCCGTGGTGGCGCACGAGCAGGGGCACGCGCGGGCCCGGCACGACTGGTTGCTGCATTGTTCCGCCGCGCTGGCGAACGGCTTTCCGCAGATCCCGGTGTTCGCCGCGTTCCGCGACGAGATGCACCGCCTGGTCGAGCTCGCCGCCGACGACGCGGCCTCCCGGCGGTTCGGACGGCTGACGACGGCGCTGGCTCTGGTGGAACTCAATGAACACCGGGGGGTGTTCGGCCCGTGCCCGACCGACGGCGAGGTCCCGCGGCGTGTGCGACGGCTCCTGACCGGCGAGCCCCGTCTCCCGGCCGGTCACCGGCTGCGTCTGACGGCTGCCGCCGCGCTGGTCCCGGTGGTGCCGTTGGTGGTGGCCTTCGTACCAGGACTGCGCGCGCTCGGGTAGTGGGGCCGGGGAAGGTGGCTGCGCCCGGGCCCGGAGCGGGGGACCGGCGGGGTCGGGAGGCCCACCGGCAGCAGGCCACCAGCCGCGCAGGACCACCGGTCGCACTGGACCACCGGGCGCACCGGACCACCGGACGGGCCCCACTGTCCGGACGGGACACCGTGTCGAAAGAGGCTCCGGTATGACGGCGTGCCGCACCGGTCGCCGCACCCAGCGTGCCTCCCTCGGCCCTGCCGGGGGGTGCCTCGGCCCTCCTGGGGACACTCCGGCCGGCCCGCCCCGCCACGGGCGCCCACGCACCGCACACGGTGCGGTCCCCGGGCTCCGGGCCGCTGCACCGGACGATTCCGCGACCCCTCCAGGCGTGGGCGGGCGGCTCCGGGCTCTGCCGCCCATCGGGTGGTACCGGTGCTCGTCCCGGGTGAGCCCGGGCCCGTGGCGGGATGGCTGTGGTGTACGGGATGGGCGAGGATCGGTGCATGGCCTCCCCTCAGTCACTGCTGACACCACGTGCCCCGGGAGCCCCCCAGGTACGCGTCCCCCTGCTCGTAGGATCCTGGTGCGCGGCGGCGGCGCTGGCGCTGACGCTGCTCGTGGCCTCGGAGTGGGGGCCGCTGATGCTGCTCGACGCGCGCATCGCGGTCGGTCTGCACCGGTGGGCGGTGGACGACCCCGCGGTGACACAGGCCAACAGGATCCTGACGGACTGGGTGTGGGACCCCTGGACGATGCGCGCCGTCGCCGCCGCGGCCGTCGTCTGGCTGCTCGTACGGGGTGCACGGGTGCTCGCGCTCGTGATCGCGGCGACGAGTGCCGTCGGCGGCCTCCTCCAGCAGGGGCTGAAGTGGCTCGTGGACCGGCAGCGGCCGGTGTGGCCGGACCCCGTGGACTCGGCGCACTACGCCGCCTTCCCGTCGGGGCACGCCATGACGGTCGTGGTCACCGGCGGACTGCTCCTCTGGCTGCTGTCCCTGCACCGGCCGCACCGGCCGGGACCCGTGCTGTGGCAGGCGTCCGTCGCGGTCGCGGCGGTCTCGGCCGTCGGAGTCGGGTTCACCCGGGTGTTCCTGGGGGTGCACTGGTTCTCGGATGTGCTGGGCGGCTGGCTGCTGGGAGTCGCGGTGATCGCCGCCGCCGTGATGTGCACGCGGACGGCCCTGATCCCCTCCGGGGACGGGCTGCTGCGGAGCGGGCGGGCAGGGCTGCCGCCGGTCTCGGGCGATCCCCCGCGTCGCCCGAGACAGACAGCAAACCCGCAGGCCAGAACCGAGCGGGGTGCCCGTTGAACGGGCCGCCCCGAGTATATTGGCTCTGAGCCAGTCAACGCAGGAGTTACAGGATGTCGCCGCGCAGCGCCTCGGTCAATGAAGAATTGCGACGGCGTTCCCGCGAGCGACTGCTCCAGGCGACGGTGGAGCTGGTCGGGGAGCGCGGGTACGAGGCCACGACCCTGGGTGACATCGCCGACCGTGCCGGCTCGGCACGCGGCCTGGTCTCGTACTACTTCCCGGGCAAGCGCCACATGCTCCAGTCGGCCGTACACCGACTCATGCACCTGACTCTGGAGGCGGCGCTGGAGCGCGAGCCGCACACCGAGGACGGCCGGGAGCGGCTGGCCCGGGCCATCGACGCGATCCTCGGGCTCACCCGTGACCATCCGGTGCTGATGAGAACGCACATGGCCGGAATCCTCCAGGCGGAGGGTTTCGTGCAGTGTCCCGAGCAGCAGCGCCTCGCCACACTGCTGCGCGACACTGTGGAGCGCTACGGCGCGCAGAACGTGAACTCCGACTATCCGGTGCTGCGGGCGCTGCTCATGGGCGCGGTGTTCGCGGCGCTGCTGCCGGGTGCGCCGATGCCGCTGCCGCTGCTGCGGCGGGAGCTGTTCCAGCGGTACGGGCTGGACTGGGAGCTCGGTGTTCCGCCGGGCGAGGAGCCGCCCGGCGGAACGGTTCGTCAGGACGTCGACGACGTCACGGATCCGACGCCACGGCCGACTCGGCCGTCCTAGTCGGCTCGGCCGGGCCAATCGGCTCGGCCGTCCCAGTCGACCAGGCTGTCCCAGTCGGCTCAGCGGTCCTCACCGACTCAGCCGTCACAGTTGCCGCAGCTGCCGCGGGGGACTCAGTCGTCCCAGTCCCACCAGTCGTCAGCGAAGTAGTCCGGCTGCGTCTGCACGTTGAGCTCGTGCAGTCTCACCCGTTTCGCCGGGTCGGTGCGCCGGTCGTCGAGCCTCAGCACGTCGAGGCCCTTGGCGATGTCGTTCGAGTAGATGTGGCCGTTGTAGTAGTAGGCCGACCACGAGCCGGCGGTGGTGACGCGGTCGGTGCTGATCGGGCCGCGCTCGAAGTAGCCGATCTCCCTGGGCCTGGCCGAGTCCGTGAAGTCCCAGACGGAGATGCCGCCCTGGTACCAGGCCTGCACCATGATGTCGCGGCCCCTGACCGGGATCAGCGAACCGTTGTGGGCCACGCAGACCTCGGTGTCGGCCTGATGACGGTCGATCTTGAAGTAGCTGCGGAAGACCAGCTTGCGCTTGTCGCCCTTCCCGACGATGTCGTAGATGCCGTCGGCGCCACGGTTCGGACCGGTGGCCTCGTTGCAGGTGGCGGCTCCGCCGCCGCCGAGCTCATCGGTGAACACGACCTTGTTCGCCCGCTGGTTGAAGGTGGCCGAGTGCCAGAAGGCGAAGTTGACGTTGTCCTGGACCCGGTCGATGACCTTGGGCTGCTCGGGATCCTCGATCGAGAACAGGATGCCGTCGCCCATACAGGCACCGGCCGCGAGGTCCCGTGACGGCAGCACGGTGATGTCGTGGCAGCCGGTGGTCTTGGAGACGCCCGGGTTGGCGGGCGCGCCGGGGTTGCCGCCGTCCGGGAATAGCACGGGGAAGTTCACCACGCGGGCCAGCTCGGGGGCCTTCCGGGGCACCTTGACGACGGAGATCCCGTCGTGCGGCGGCCGGCAGTCGGGGAAGGTCTCGCTGGGCGAGTACGACGAGACGTAGATGTACACATTGCGGCGCTCGGGCACCAGCGTGTGCGTGTGCGAGCCGCACGCCGTCTCGACGGCGGCGACGTACTTCGGGTTGGCCTTGTCGCTGATGTCGAAGATCTTCATCCCCTCCCACGACGACTTCTCCGTCGCGGGCTGCGGGACGCTGTTGCAGGAGTCGTCGCTCCGCGAGGAGTCGGTGGAGAGGAAGAGCAGGTCGCCGGAGACGGAGATGTCGTTCTGCCCTCCGGGGCAGAGCACTTGGGCGACCGTCCGGGGCTTCTGGGGGTTCCTGATGTCGAAGATCCGGAAGCCGTCGTAGTTGCCCGCGTAGGCGTAGGAACCCTGGAACGCCAGGTCGGTGTTGGTCCCCGCGAGGACGTCCTTGGGGATGTTGGCGAGATGTTCGATGTTGTCGCTGTGGACGATCTCGTCGGGTGCCGGGACCTCGCCGCTCTCGACGGCGGCACGGGCCCGTTCGGCCTGCTCCTCGGACGCCGCGGTACCTGTGGCCGGCGCGTCCCCCGGGTCCGGGGTCGCCGCCGCCGGTCCGGCGGTGAACAGCGTGGCGATGAGCCCCACCGTCGCCGCCGCCACACCGAGTCGTCTGTGTCGTCCTGCGGTGCTGTGCAACGTGGTCACTGTGTCCTCCCATGTTGCCGTTCGGTACAGGAACGGTTCACGCAACACGGAAGTATCGTCGCTGCATGTACATATCAAAAGATGGCAACTGTCCTGTCGTACACCGCACTTCCGGCTCCCCGTGATTCCAGGAGGTCATCATGACGACCCGTCGTCAGACCGTCCGCGCCAGGACGTTCACCGCTGCGCTCGTGACGGCCGCGTCCGTCCTGGCCCTGAGCTCGTGCGACGCGGAGGCCGGCGGCACCGGGAGAACGGAGGCGGCCGCGGACTCGGGCGTCAAGGTGGTAGCGCCCGGCAGGCCGGGCGAGCCGGCGAAGACCCTCTCGGCGGCCGAGGCAGCGAAGGCCCGCCCGGAGGACACACCCAACGAGGCGGACTTCACCTATGCGCGGACGATGATCGAGCATCACGCCCAGGCCCTGGTGATGACGGCGCTCGCCCCGCAGCAGGCCGGTTCACGGCAGGTGCGCCGCCTCGCCGCACGTATCGCGGCCGCGCAGAAACCGGAGATCGCCGCCATGCAGGGGTGGCTCTCCGGGCACGGAGCCGGGAAGGACCACGGCGGGCACGGCGACCACGGACAAGGCTCCGGCCAGAAGCAAGGCCACGGCGACCGCGACGGCCACGGGGCCGCCGCCATGCCGGGCATGGCCACCGCGGAACAGCTCACGGCCCTCCGGGCGGCCAAGGGAAAGGCCTTCGACGCGCTGTTCCTGGAGCTGATGATCGCGCACCACGACGGCGCGGTCACGATGGCCGTCGAAGTCCTCGGTCAGGGCAGGAACAGCCAGATCGAGGAGATGGCGACCGACGTGATCGCCCAGCAGACCTCGGAAATCAACCGTATGCGCTCCATGTCCTGACCCTCGCCGGGCCATGAGATCCGGTGCAATGCTGGAGTCAACCGCGGGAAAGGAGCACCACCGTGCTTCGCGTCGCTGTCGTCGGTTCGGGCCCGAGCGGTGTCTACACCGCCCAGTCACTGGTCCAGCAGAACGTGGTGCCGGACGTGCGGGTCCATGTGCTGGACCGGCTGCCCTGCCCGTACGGTCTGGTGCGCTACGGCGTGGCCCCCGACCACGAGAAGATCAAGTCGCTCCAGAAGAACCTGCGGACGGTATTGGAGGACGAACGGATCTGCTTCGTCGGCAACGTCCAGGTCGGGCCGGGCGGGGTGAGCCCCGCGCAGCTCGGCGAGCTCTACCACGCCGTGGTCTACTGCGTCGGCGCCGCGACCGACCGCAGGCTCGGCATCCCCGGCGAGGACCTGCCGGGCAGCTGCTCGGCCACCGACTTCGTCGCCTGGTACAGCGCCCATCCGGACGCCGTCGGCCACGGTTTCGCGTTCGGCGCCGGCTCGGCCGTGGTCATCGGCGCCGGGAACGTGGCCGTGGACGTGGCCCGCATCCTGGCCCGCGGGGCCGACGAGCTGCGGCCCACCGACGTCCCGCAGGCGGCGCTCGGGGCCCTCGCCGGCAGCCACGTCCGCGCGGTGCACATGGTCGCCAGACGGGGCCCGTCGCAGGGCAGGTTCACCACGAAGGAGCTGCGCGAACTGGGTTCACTGCCCGGAGCGCGGGTCCGGGTCGACCCCGAGGAGCTGGCGCTCGACCCCGCCTTCGCGGATCCGGCGGCGCTGCCGGCGGTGAACCGGCGCAATGTCGAGGTACTGCGCGGCTGGGCGGGCGCGGAACCGCCCGGGGGCGAGCGGGTCATCCGGCTGCGGTTCTACCTGCGGCCCGCGGAGATCCTCGAACGGGACGGCCGGGTGGCCGGGGTGCGGTTCGAGCGCACCGCTCCCGACGGCACCGGAGGAGTGCGCGGCACCGGGACGTACGAGGACATCGAGGCGCAGTGGGTGCTCCGCGCGGTCGGCTACCGGGGAGTGCCCATGGAAGGGCTGCCCTTCGACGCGGCCCGGGGCACCGTGCCGCACTCGGCGGGCCGTGTGCTCAGGGACGGCTCCCCGTCGCCCGGGGAGTACGTCGCGGGCTGGATCAAGCGGGGGCCGACCGGGGTGATCGGCACCAACCGGCCCTGCGCCAAGGAGACCGCCGCCTCGCTGCTGGAAGACGCGCCCGCGCTGCTGCGCCGCACCGCGGCGAGCGATCCGGTGGCGGCGCTGCGAGCGCTGGGACTGCGGCCGGTGGAGTGGCCGGGCTGGCTGGCGATCGAGGAGGCGGAGACCGCCCTGGGGCGGTCGCTGGGGCGTGGATCGGTGAAGATCCCGGACTGGGAGGGACTGCTGTGTGCGGCGCGGGGCGGCGGACCGTCCTGAGGACCCCTCCCGCGCGAGACGGCCCGAAGCGTCTCTTCCGGGGAACGGCACGCCACACGCAGCCCGCGCTTCCGAGGAACCAGGCCGGGTGGCGCCACGCTGGGCGAAGGGGCGCTGGAGGGATGGCCGCCGTGACACGGAACGTTCAGATGACCCCACCACTGCCCCGCTCCAAAGGCCCCTCCCTGCCCCGCACCGGCTGCCCTTCCGCTGCCCCGTACCGTCGGCCGGCCGGTCCTCCGGGCAGCCGCCCGCTCGGACCTGCCTGCAGTGTCGCGGTCAGCCGTTTCCGTGCGCGGCCGTCCGGAGCCGGTCGGCCTGCTCGTCGGCGGCGGCCAGCAGCGTGTCGAGCAGACCGGGGAAGAGCACTTCCAGATCGCCGCGGCGCAGTCCGTTCATCTTGGCGGTGCCGCGGTAGACCTGCTGGATCACACCGCTCTCCCGCAGGACCCGGAAGTGGTGCGTGGTCGTCGACTTGGTGACGGGCAGGTCGAAGTGCGAGCAGGACAGCTCCTCCTCGGTCCCCGCCAGCTCCTGGACGATCCGCAGCCGCATCGGGTCGGACAAGGCGTGCAGCACTTCCTCGAGCCGTATCTCCGCGCGTGTCGGGTGGGCGAGCTCGCGGCTGTTCGTCGCGGTGGTCACGGCGACTTCCCCCTGTCCGGTGCGATGGTCCGAGATCCGAATGGTACGAGAACCGTCGTACTTGGACCTCCATCGTACCGCGGCGTAACCCGGCAACCGGCTCAGACGGCGCGGTGGTACTGCTCGGGAACCCTGCCCTCCGCGGCCAGTTCCCTGGCCGCACGGTTGGCCCAGTAGGGGTCGCGCAGCAGTTCGCGGCCGAGGAGCACCGCGTCGGCCTCGCCGTTGGCGAGGATCTTCTCCGCCTGCTCGGGCTCGGTGATCAGGCCGACCGCGGCGACGGGCAGACCGGTCCGGCTCCTGACCCGGGAGGCGAACGGGACCTGGTACCCGGGACCGGCGGGGATACGGACGTGTGGGGCGTTGCCGCCGCTGGAGACGTCCACCAGGTCCACGCCGTGGTCCTCGAGGAGCGCGGCGAGCCGCACGGTGTCGTCGGCGGTCCAGCCGCCCTCGTCCAGCCAGTCCGTGGCGGAGACGCGGAAGAAGAGGGGGAGTTCCTCGGGCCAGACGGCGCGGACCGCGTCCACCACCTCGACCGCGAGCCGGGTGCGGTTCTCGAAGGAGCCGCCGTAGGCGTCGGTACGGCGGTTGGAGTGCGGGGAGAGGAACTCGCCGATCAGATAGCCGTGCGCACCGTGGATCTCGACGACCTCGAAGCCGGCGTCCCGCGCCCTGCCCGCCGCCCGTGCGAACTGGCCCACCACTTCATGGATCTGCTTGACCGTCAGCTCCTGCGGCACCGGGTATCCCTCGTCGAAGGGGAGCGGGCTGGGGGCGACCGGCTGCCATCCGTCCGCGTCGGGGCCGACGGGGGCACCACCCTTCCAGGGCCGGTCGGTGGAGGCCTTGCGGCCCGCATGGGCGAGCTGGATGCCGGGGACCGTGCCGCGCTCCTTGAGGAACCCGGTGATCCGGCGGAACGCCTCGGTCTGGTTGTCGCTCCAGATGCCGAGGTCGGCCGGCGAGATCCGCCCTTCCGGGGAGACTGCGGTGGCCTCGACGAGGATCAGCCCGGTCCCGCCGGCGGCGCGGGCCGCGTAGTGGGCGAAGTGCCAGTCATGGGCGACACCGGCCAGGGGTCCGGAGGTCTCCGCGCTGTACTGACACATGGGCGCCATCCAGATCCGGTTGGGGATGGTCAGGGACCTCAGGGCGAGGGGCTCGAAGAGGGCACTCATGAAGGACTCCGTTCCGGAGGTGTGAAGCCGCGTTCGCTTGGTACGACACCCATCGTAGTACGAGAATCATCGAATTACGAGGATCCTCGTACAAGGAGGTGTGCGGCCCATGGCAAGCCGGGGGTCCGTCAGCGGCGTGATCTAGCCTGCGGCCATGGTGACCTTGATGATCTACGCAGGCCAGGGCACGGTTCCCGCCGAGGGCGAGACCTTCCTCGGCCCGCCCACCGTCTTCCGCCTCCTCGACGTCGACGCCGAGGACTACGACACGGCGTCGGAACGCGCCGAGGGCGAGGACGCGGACGCCGATGGCAAGGTGCTGGGCGCGCTCGGCGGCGAGCCGTCCTGGCTCCAGTACGACGAGACGCCTCCCTGCCCGTCGTGCGGCACCCGCATGGCGTTCACGGCGCAGCTCGAACAGGGCCACGACCCGCTGACCGCCGCCAACTACGGGGGCGGTTGCGCGTATGTGTTCCGCTGCGGCGACTGCCGTGATGCCGCGTTCCTCTGGCAGTGCTGAGGGTCCGGGGGCCGAGCCGGGCGCCGGCATGAGGGGTAGCCGGCAACGGCGCACCCCGGCCCCTTCCCCGCCGTGCCGCACACACACGCGGTCCGACCTGGGGAAAGGCCGTTCCGAGGGCCACTGTCGGCGGTGGGGTGCAGACTGGCCCCAGTCCGAGACAACGGCGTCCTGGAGGTGTCGGCCATGTCCGACGTACTACTCACCGTGGGCACCCGCAAGGGACTCTTCATCGGCCACCGGCGCGCCGGTGTGTGGGACTTCGCGGGGCCGCACTTCAACGCGGAGGCGATCTACTCCGTCGCCATCGACACCCGCGGGTCCCGTCCCCGGGTGCTCGTCGGCGGGGTGGACTCGCACTGGGGCCCCTCGGTGGTCCACTCCGACGACTTCGGCGCGACATGGAACGAGCCGAGGCAACCCGCGGTGAAATTCCCGCAGTTCACGGGGGTGTCACTGGAGCGGGTGTGGCAGCTGCATCCGGCCGGCCCCGAGGCCCCCGACGTGGTGTACGCGGGGACCGAGCCGGCCGCGTTGTTCCGGTCGGAGGACCGCGGCGAGACATTCACCCTGGTGCGGCCGCTGTGGGAGCACCCGACCCGCTCGCAGTGGATGCCGGGCGGCGGCGGTGAGGGCCTGCACACCGTCGTGACCGATCCGCGGGACGCCGGGGCGGTGACCGTCGCCGTCTCGACGGCCGGGGTGTTCCGGACCCTGGACGGCGGGGAGAGCTGGGCGCCGTCGAACAGGGGCGTGTCGGCGGTGTTCCTGCCCGACACCCAGCCGGAGTTCGGCCAGTGCGTGCACAAGATCGCCCAGGACGCGGTTGATCCGAGCCGGCTCTACCTCCAGAACCACTGGGGCGTCTACCGCAGCGACGACTCGGGCGCCGGCTGGGTGGACATCGGTTCGGGCCTGCCCTCCGACTTCGGGTTCGCCGCGGCCGCACACCCGCGCCGCGGCGACACCGCTTACGTCTTCCCCATCCAGGCGGACGCGGACCGGGTTCCGGCGGAGCACCGCTGCCGCGTCTTCCGGACGGAGGACGCCGGCGCGACCTGGCACCCGCTGTCCGAGGGCCTGCCGGACGACGAGCACTACGGGACGGTCCTGCGCGACGCCCTGTGCACGGACGACGCCGATCCGGCCGGGGTGTACTTCGGCAACCGCAACGGCGAGCTGTACGCGAGCCCCGACGACGGGGACACGTGGCAGCTGCTCGCCTCGCACCTTCCGGACGTGCTCTGCGTGCGGGCCGCGGTGACCGGCTGACCTGCCGGGAGGGACGGCGGCGTCGGCCGGTGCACCGCAGTGGCGGCCCGGTTCGGCGTTGTCGGCCGGTGCCCGTGGTGGCGGCCCGGTTCGCCGGTATCGGCCCGGTCCGCTGGTACCGGCCGGGTCCGCGGTGTCGGCCCCCGTCCGCCGTGTCGGCCGCCCCGTGGGTCTCCGCCGGGGACCGCACGGACACCGGGTCCGCCGAAGCAGGCGGAGAGGTGCCGTTACGGCACTAGAGTGATCTCCCGTGGCTGCACGACCGTTGAAGGACATTGTCGAGCCGGGCTGGGCGAACGCCCTGGAGCCCGTGGCCGGAAAGATCGCCGCGATGGGCGACTTCCTCCGGGGAGAGATCGCCGCAGGGCGCACGTACCTGCCGGCGGGGGCGCACGTACTGCGTGCGTTCCAGCAGCCGTTCGACGAGGTGCGGGTCCTCGTCGTCGGTCAGGACCCCTACCCGACGCCTGGCCATGCGGTCGGGCTGAGCTTCTCGGTGGCCCCCGACGTACGGCCGCTGCCCGGGAGCCTGGAGAACATCTACCGCGAGCTGAACAGCGACCTGGGGCTCCCCCGCCCGTCCAACGGCGATCTGACGCCATGGACCCGGCAGGGAGTCCTGCTGCTGAACAGGGCGCTCACCACTGCTCCCCGCAAGCCCGCCGCCCACCGCGGCAAGGGGTGGGAGGAGGTCACCGAGCAGGCCATCAGGGCGCTCGTCGCCCGGGGCACGCCGCTGGTGTCGGTCCTGTGGGGCCGTGACGCCCGCAACCTGCGTCCGTTGCTCGGGAACCTCCCGGCGATCGAGTCCGCGCACCCGTCCCCGATGTCCGCGGACCGCGGGTTCTTCGGCTCGCGGCCGTTCAGCCGGACGAACGACCTGCTCGTGGGGATGGGAGCCCAACCGGTGGACTGGCGCCTGCCATGACCCGGGGCCCCGTGCGCTGGGTGCTGGGCGTCGACTCGGGCGGGTCCGGGCTGCGCATCGCCCTGGCGGACGCGGACGCATACACGTACGCCGGCGGAGAACCGGGGCCTGCGCCGGAAGCCGCCCCGGCCAGGCCTGCGGCCGCCCGCACCCTGGAGTTCCGGGAGCCGGTACGGACCGGGGCTGCCGGAATCGACGCAGCGCACCTCCTCGAACGGCTCCTGCCGGCAGCACGCACGCTCCTCGCCCGGGCCGGCGGGGACTCACTGGCAGCCGTCACCGTCGGTGCGGCGGGCATGGCCTCCCTGGGCGACGATCTCCGGGCCGTACTGCCCGGCGCAATGGGATCCGCCCTGGGCGTGCGGACCGTCGCGCTGGCCGCCGACGCCGTCACCGCGTACGCCGGCGCGCTCGGGAACCGCCCGGGTGTCGTCGTCGCGGGCGGTACGGGGCTGATCGCCCTCGGCACGGACCTGCGGTCCTGGCGGCGCGCGGACGGCTGGGGCCATCTGCTCGGCGACTGCGGCGGAGGCGCCTGGATCGGCCGTGCCGGCCTGGAGGCGGGCCTGCGCGCCCACGACGGCCGACGCGGAGGTTCCACGCCGCTGCTCGCCCGGCTGGAGGCCGTGTTCGGCCCGGCGGCCGGTCTGCCGGCCCTGCTGTACCCGCGCACCGACCGGCCCGCGGTACTCGCCTCGTTCGCACCCGAGGTCGTCCGGTGCTCGGCGGACGACCCGGTCGCCGCGGGCATCCTGCGTCGCGCCGCGGAACACATCGTGGAAACCGCGGCGGCGGTTCTCCCCGCCACGGCCGGCGAGGAGCGGCTGTCCTGCGAAGTCGCGTTCACCGGCGGCCTGTTCGCCTTCGGCGATGTCCTCACCGTGCCTGTGCGCGAGGAGCTCGCAGCCCAACTGCCCTGCGCCCGGCTGGTGTCCGCGGCAGGGGATCCCCTCCAGGGCGCACTGCGCATCGCGTCCGCACTCGTGACGGACCGCCTGCGTCTTCCCCGCGATCGTCACATGCTGCACGTCCTGGCGGAACCGGGTGGTTGATCCGAAGAGATCCCAAGAATAAATCGGCACATACAGTGCGGGACCACCCCCTCCCCGAACAGCCGCGCAGACAAAACCAGTAGCATGCGGCGCCATGAGCTCCCCCACTGGGCCCACCGGCCTGCCAGTACGAATGCCGCGACCCCGCCCGTCCGGTCGGCACCGCCGCCCGGAACCCGTGGTGGCGCCCGAGAACGCCGCCGCGCTGGTCCTCGCCGTCCCCGGCGACCCGACCCCGGCGAGCCGCAGCCTGGCCGAAGAGGTCATCAGCATCGCCCGCTCGGAGCTGCCCGGCCTGGACGCCCGGATCGGCTACGTGGACAGCACGGGCGCCGAGTACCCGACGCTGGACGCAGTCCTCTCCCTCGTCGCCACCGAGCGCACCGCGCGCCTGGAGCAGGCCAAGGCCGCCGGCCGTGAGGTTTCCCACGCCGACGGTCCGGTGGCCGTCGTCGTGCCCCTGCTCGCCGGCCCCGACAGCGCGACCGTGCGCCGGATACGCCAGGCGATCAACGACAGCCGCACCGCCGCCGAGCTGACCGACGTACTCGGCCCGCACCCGCTGCTGGCGGAGGCGCTGCACGTCCGCCTCTCCGAGGCGGGACTCGCCCGCGCCGACCGCGCGCGGCTGTTCACCGTGGCCACCGCGGCCGACGGCATCGTCCTGGCGACCGTCGGCGGCGAGGAGGCCGTGCAGGCCGCCGGGATCACCGGCATGCTGCTGGCAGCCCGCCTCGCGGTGCCGGTCATGGCCGCCGCCCTCGACCAGGAGGGCTCCGTCGCGGCGATCGCCGAGCAGCTGCGCGGCTCCGGTTCGACGCAGCTCGCCATGGCGCCGTACCTGATCGGACCCGAGGCCGTCGACGGCCTCGTGGAGAACGCGGCCAAGGAAGCCGGCTGCGAGACCGCCGAGGCGCTCGGCGCGTACCCCGCGATCGGCAAGCTGGTGCTGTCGCAGTACGCCTCGGCGATCGGCGTCGCGCCGCAGCAGGCGCCGGGCATGCCGATCCACTGACGCCGGATCCCGCTGTCGGCGCAGTGATGCGCGAGAAGGCCCGCACCGCCCGGTGCGGGCCTCTCGCATGACGCGGTCCGGCCTCCTCCGGTTCGGACACCGGGCGGGGCCCCTGGAGGCGGAAGCTGCCGACGCGGGCGGTCAGACGAAGACCACGCAGGAGGCGGCGGGCGCAGGCAGCGAGCCGGCGCGGTGCGGCACACCGGTCTCCGGATCGAGGTCGAACCAGGTGACGTCGCCGGACCGCTCGTGCGCCGCGTACAGGCGGCGGCCCTCCGGGTCGAGGGTCAGATGGCGGGGCCAGTGACCGCCGCAGGGCACGGAGGCGACCAGGCGGGGGTGCTCCGGACCCTCGTCCAGGGACAGCACGGCGATGGTGTCGCTGCCCCGGACGGCCGCCCAGAGGAACCTGCCGTCGGGTGCGGCGACCGGCGAGGACGGGTAGCAGTCCGTGACCGTCCCCTCCGGGACCACGGGCACGGTGCCGACGGGTACCGGGGTGCCGGTGGCGGCGGCCCAGCGACACACCGTGATGGTCGGCTCCAGCTCGTTCAGGACGTACAGATGGCTGCCCGCCGGGTGGAAGACCAGGTGCCGGGGGCCGCTGCCCGATGGGAGGGGAATCTCCCGGCAGGCCCGTGGCGGGGCACCGGGCGCTCCGAGATCGCTGATCCACAGGGAATCGGTACCGAGGTCGACGGCGAGCAGTCGACGGCCGTCGGGGTCGGGCAGCACCTGGTGGGCGTGGGGTGCGGACTGACGCTCGGCACGCGGTCCGCTGCCGGTGTGACGGAACTGTGCGACGACGGCTCCCGGACGGCCGTCGCCGAGGACGGACAGCACGCTGACGCTTCCGGAGCCGTAGTTGGCGGTCATCAGCTGCCCCGCGGCCACGGTGACGTGCGTCGGCCCGTCCGCGTCCACCGGTACGGGGGTGCCGAGCATGCGCGGCAGGGGGGCGGTGATGTCGAAGGCCGCGGCGGTGCCCTCGGTGGTCTCGCCGACGGCGTAGAGGACGCGGCCGTCCGCCGCCACAGCGAGGAACGACGGATTGGGGGGCGCGTCGGTGGACCCGAGGGGCGCGAGCGCGCCGGTCGCCGGGTCCACGGCGCAGACGATGATGCCCGCGCCCCCCGTGTCGGTGAACGAGCCGATGAAGGCCCGGCCCGGCGTGTCGTGTCCCGTGTCCGCCACCGCGTCTCCTTCCCTCGCCGTCCGCACCCCGACGTGACGGCGCGTACGGACGGCACCCTCACAAGAAAGGTATAGACCAAGCTGCGGGGCCGGGCGCAGGCGGGCGTGGCGACCGCACCCGACCCGTGACAGCGGGGCGCACGGCCGGCTACGTGCCGGGCTTCGCATCCCCCCGTGAGCGGGCGAGCGCCTCCGGGTGGTGGACGAACCACGGCCGCCGCTCGGTCGGGTCGTAGGTGCGGTGGAAGACGGATGTGGCCGAGCCGGAGATGGGCGGCACGATCCACGACCAGTCCGCGCCCGTGGCGCGCCCGCTGCGCTCCTCGCGCTCCACATGGGCGAGGAACCGCCGCGACTCGGTGTGGTGGTCGGTGACGGTCACTCCCGCGCGGTCGTACGAGTGGAGGACGGCGCGGTTGAGTTCCACGAGCGCGCGGTCCTTCCACAGGCTCCGGTCGGTGGACGTGTCGAGGCCCATGCGCTCGGCGATGCGCGGCAGCAGGTCGTAGCGGTCGGTGTCGCCGAAGTTCCGGGCGCCGATCTCGGTGCCCATGTACCAGCCGTTGAAGGGGGCGGCGGGATAGGAGACGCCGCCGATCTCCAGGCACATGTTGGACAGCACGGGGACGGCGTGCCAGCGCAGCCCCCAGTCCTCCCACCAGGCGTCCTCCGGGTGCCGGATGGGGACCTCCAGTACGGAGTCCGGAGGCAGCTCGAACCAGGCCGGCTCCCCGTCGCCGCCCTGCACGACGAGCGGGAGCACGTCGAAGGGCGTGCCCGGACCGCCGGGCCAGCCCATGCCGAGGAGTAACGCCGTCAGGCCCGCGTTGCGCGGGTCCCCGAGCACCGGCTCGTCCTCGGCCTTCGGCGGGTATCCGGCGTAGCGCACCAGCTGCTCGTTCCAGATCCGGGGGCCGGGGCTGCCGGGAGCGTCCGGCGCGAAGACCGTGATCAGCGGACGGATACGGCCGCCGTTGGTGGCCCGCCGCAGATGCGTGACGGCCTCTCGGACCACACCGTCCGCGTCCCGTACGTCCCGGCAGTCGTGCACGGTCAGCGAACGCCAGTACAGGCGGCCTATGCAACGGTTGCTGTTGCGCCAGGCGAGCCGTGCGCCGTGCACCAGCTCGGCCTCCGTGTGCCGGTACGTACCGGTGTCCCGGATCTCGGCGTGCACCTCGGCGAGCCGCCGCGAGGGATCCACGCCCGGGCGCTCCTCCCGGTGGTGGAGCAGGACGAACTCCTCGGCCTCCCGGTGCACTGCCTCCAGGCGGTCAGAGCCCTCGGGTCTCGACGAGGTGCCGGTGCGGGCCGGGGGCGCGGCGGGGTGGCCCACCGGGCAGCGGGGCTGTGCACCGCTGCCCACGGCCCGTCCGTGTTCCTCGGTCGGCGGCGGCTCGGACCTCGGAGCGGGGAATCGATTCCCCTCGGCAGTCGCCCGGCGTCGGAACATCCGCATCTGCGCACCCCCACGTGCCCCAGTGGCTCCGTCCATTGACGGATGGCCCTACCCCGTCGCAGGCCTGATCCACCCTGTAGGTGCCGGATGCACGTGCCTCACACACGCGCCACACTGCCATGCGGCCAGGCCGGGGCGTACGGTCAGGCGGGAACGAGCGGGGAGCGCGGAGAGGTGTGGAGCGGCGCGGCGAGGTCCGTGAGCGCCCGCTCCAGACCGTGGAGGTGTGTGAGCGCGGCCTCGGCGCCGGGGTGGCGGTCCGGCACCCGGTCGACGGGCACGGGTCCCGAGGCGTCCCGCTTCGCGGCGCCGCGCGACACCAGTGCCTCCACGGCCGCCTCGACGCGCCAGCAGGCCGCGGCGAGCCGGGCGTCGTGCGAGGCGTCCGGGTCGGCCGCGACCGCGGCCAGACCCGTCACCTCGCGGGCGCAGTCGTCGAGCAGCGCGAGGACCTGGCGGGCGCGCGCCTTGCGGGCCCGCAGCGGGCTCAGCGGATGCACGAGCGGGGCGACGGACATGCGCACCCGTCCGAGGAGCAGCTGCAGCTCCGCGACGCGCGGCGCCGGGTCGGCGGTCTCGTCGCCGGCGAGCCTGCGGGCGGCCTCCGCGGCACAGCCCCGTACGCAGTGCAGGGCGCGTCCGATCCACGCATTGGTGGCCGCGTCCGTGGTGACGGGCAGCACGAGGGCGACGCCGACCACGGCGCCGAAGGCACCGACCGCGGTCTCCTCGAAGCGGAGGAGCAGCAGTCCGGGGTGCAGGACCCCGAGGAGCCCGTACAGCAGGCCGGCCATGATGGTGACGAAGAAGATCATCCAGCTGTAGGACGGCGCCGCGGTGTAGAAGATGCCGAAGACGCACACGGCGACGAGGACGGCGGTCGGTCCGGGGGCGCCGTCCAGCGGCACGGCGATCAGCAGCCCCGCGACGATGCCCGTGACGGTGCCGACCACCCGGCGGAAGCCGCGGACCAGGGTCTCGCCGCGGGACGAGGTGTTGACGAAGATCCACCAGGCGGTGCCCACGGCCCAGTACCAGCGTTCCTGGGAGAGCACCTGGCCCGCCGCGAGGGCCACCCCGCAGGCGACGGTGGCCTGGAAGGCCTGGCGCGTGGTGGGCCGCGTCAGGCGGCGGCCGGTGAGCGGCGCCGGCCCGGCGGGCGCCGGGGTGCGCCGCTCGATGCACCACAGTCCGAAGCGCACCGAGGCCGTGACGAGCAGGGCGATGGACACCGCCCCGTACAGCTCCGGCAGCTGCGCCGGTACGGCCTGCAGGAACTGCGTGATGAAGAACATCATGAACGCGAAGATGCCGAGCGCCTGTCCGCGCGGGCCCCAGCGCCTGGCGTACACACCGCAGAACACGACGGCCAGCCACACGCCGTCGCGGACGAGGGGCATGTCGTGCAGCGTCGTGGCGAGGGCCAGGACCGGGAACCCTGCCGCGGGGAGCAGGGCAGTGGTGCGGACCTGGGCCCTGACCGTGGCGTCGGTGACGGTGAAGAGGGCGAGGAGCGCGGCGAGGCCTCCGGTGACGGAGGCCACGAGGGACATGCCGGCTGCCTCGGCGACGGCCACCGAGAGGCCGGTGCCGAGAACGGCGCGCAACGAGGTGCGCAGTCGGACACGCCCCGGGTCCGGGGCCACAAACATCCTCTTCACGACGGTCGGAACGCCTCCTGTCGAACGCAGATCGGCTGCTGCGGACATGGGAAAGGCGCCGCGGGTCCGGACCGGCCTCGTCGCCGTCCGGCGCTGCGCAGCGCCATCTACGAAGAAAGGAAAGCACCTGACCGGACAGTGGCTCAAGCCGGTGCCGATGGACTGTGCCGTTGGTACAGTCGAAGGATGAGAACGGCGGCCGGGAGGAGGCCAACGGGCCATGACGGTTGATGCGCTCGACGCCCGGATCCTGCGATTGCTCCTGGAACAGCCCCGCACCAGCGTGCGCGAGTACGCGCGCATTCTCGGCATCGCGCGGGGCACCCTCCAGGCCCGGCTGGACCGGCTGGAGCGGGACGGTGTGATCACCGGCACCGGGCCCCGGCTCTCTCCGGCCGCGCTGGGCCATCCGGTGCTGGCGTTCGTACACATCGAGGTCACCCAGGGCCACCTCGACGAGGTCGGTGACGCTCTGGCGGCGCTGCCGGAGATCATCGAGGCGTTCTCGATCACCGGCGGCGGCGATCTGCTGACGAGGGTGGCCGCCCGGGACAACGAGCATCTGGAGGACGTCATCCAGCGCCTCATCCAGGTGCCGGGCGTGGTGCGGACCCGTACGGAGGTGGCCCTGCGCGAGCGGGTGCCGCACCGGCTGCTGCCACTCGTGGAGGCAATCGGCGAAGCGGCGGCCGCGTCGGCCGGAGGCCCCCGGCCGCGCGGCGGTTTCTAGTACTGCAATGGTGTTCGCCGTGACGGTTGGGCAGTTTCCGGCGGGCCCACCCGGCCTTGGGGGGCGACCCCCGCCGTCGTACGCCTGGCCGCTGGGAAGGCGCTCACCGTCCGCATGGCGTCCGACGCCTTCCTCGGCTCGCTCGGCAACGCACGGTCCGGAACCGCCGGACCGGGCCGGGCGAGGGCGCTGTCGGCGGTTGCGGGCGTCGGGCGGACACGGGGAGGCGGACTTCATCGGGCCGCGATACGGAACGCGTAGCTGCCGGTCCGGTCGTCGTCGTGCCAGACGACGACGAGGTAGTTCCGGCCGGGCTCCATCCTGAGCAGATCGGTGTCCCAGCACAGCCGGGACGGACTGTAGGCCCGTGGTCCGGGGCCGTCGTCGACCGCAGCGACGGCGATGCCGGCGCAGGGCGTGCCGTCGGCGAGGCGAATGGTCACGGGATGGTAGGAGGTGATCGCGTACAGGTCGACGCGGCCCGGTGTCTCCAGCGAACCCGTGACGGTGTCACCGACGGCGGCCTGGAGGCGGCGTTCCTTGGCCGTGACGACACGGAAGGAGTAGTCGCCGGTCCAGCCACCGGGGGCGGACACATCGAGGCGGTAGTGGGCGCCTTTCCTGACGCGGAACTGGTTGGTGCTGGTGACGGTGAATCCGGGCGCGTCGTTCGCGGGTGGGCCGACGAGCTCGGTCCTGAGGTGGTTGTTGCCGCCGGTGATGTCCTGGAGCCGGAAGACGGTGGCGTCACCGAGGTCGAGTTCGTGGCTGGTCTTCTGCCCGGGGGTGCGGATCGTGCCGGTGGCGGTCTGTCCGTCGCGCAGCGGTCCGCCGGCGGTGGCGTCCGGGTCGGGGGGCGCCGTGCCGCCCGAGAAGGGTCCGGTTGTCGTGGGGATTCCCTTGGAGGACGCGGCCGTCGATGCCGCGTAGCCGATGTCTCCGGTGAGAGCGACGTCGTAGACGCAGTCGCCCGTCTGCGCAGCGGTCAGCTCCAGCCGCTTGCACACGGCTTCGGCCGCGGCACGTGTGGAGGAGGATGTCGCAGGCTGATCGCGGTCGGGGAAGGACCGGTCGGTGAAGGTGTCGGTGGATTCGCCCGGCGCGTAGGTGAAGAGCGAGGTGGCCTGGGTGATGCGCCAGCTGTCGGCGTAGGAGTGGTAGAGGGTGTCGTGGTCGTCGAGCTGGTCCAGGGTGAAGGAGGTGCCCCCGCGGGCCACGACCTTTCCGCTTGCCTGCCCGGTCCACGGGCCGAGGAGGCCCTGGAGATGTCCCTTGCGAGCATCCGGCAGCACGGTCAGCACGTCGAGGCCGGCCGGGTTGACGCGTACTCCTGCCCCGGTGCCGTCGGGCAGCCACAGCACGGCGCTCCGGGTGCCGAGTTCGAGGTGTGCGCCGTGGGGCAGGCGTCCCGCGGCCGTGGACGGTCTGCCGTTGACCGTCAGACCGATGCCGCCCTCGGTGCGGCGGAACTCAACGCGGTCGCCCGCGACACGTACCGCGACCGCGGTGTTGACGGTGACCCGCCGGGTGGTGCGGTCCGGCGGCTGCTGGCGGACCTGGATCCGGAAGTCGTCGGTGTCGGAGGCCAGTGCCACGAACTCGCCGGCGGCCTGCAGGGAGTAGGCGGTGCCGTCCGCCGTGGTGAGGTGGGGATCGCCGGTCGTGGACGGTCCCTTTCCGGCCGGGAATCCGGGGTCGCTGCCGTTCGGCTGGTTGCAGGTGCCGCCTTGCTCGCAGATGTTCCGCGGATTTCCGGGTACATCGGGGGCCTCTCCCGGCTGGGCGGGCGCGTCGCACAGGCCGGCGTCCATGCCGCCACAGCCGGCCTGGCGGTTCGCGTCGCCCACCATCCGCAAAGTGGTGTCCTCTTCGGCGTCGTCAGCGCACCCCCAGAACGACGCGCAGGTGCTGGTTCCTCCACCGCCGATGTTGAATCCCGCGGCCGGCCCGAGGCCGATGTGGAAGCCGTCGGTGCCGTTGGCCTTGTCGAATCCGAGGGAGATCGGCCCGAGGCCGATCTCGCCGCTGATACCGGGGCCGTCCAGGTCGCTGAGCTTGGGTGCGCCCGGTTCGGTCTTGTTGACGCAGCCGATCTGAAGACCGGTGCCCACCATGGCGCCCGCGCCGCCGGTGTTGTTGACCCAGGTGCCGATGCTGCTCCAGCCCACGATGGCGATGCCGCCGCTCATGCTGCCGCCGGCGCCGATGAAATCGGTCACTCCGTAGCCGAAAGTAATGTATTCGCACATCAGGCCGTTGGTGTCGGTGCTGTTGACCGGGTCGCCCGTGACGTACGCGTACAGGTTCGGGTTCCCTCCCGCGACCCCCAGCGGGTCAGGGGCCGTCCAGCGCCGGGAGCGCGGCGCGTAGTCGCGCGCGCCGAAGCGCACCAGGCTGGTGTCCGGGTCCGCGATGCCGCCCGCGAAGCCGATGCTCTGGAAGCCGGGGGCGGCCTGCTCTCGCACGCTGCCCCAAGGGTCGCGGGAGACCGCGTCCGCGGTGCGGCCGTCCGTGGCGTCGAGTACCAGCAGGGGGCTGCCGGTGGCGTCGAGGAGTTCGAGGTAGTCGGTGCCGTCCTTGCGTACGTAGGCCGGCGAGTCTCCGTCGGCGCGCACGTACTGCGCGGTGACCTGCCCTTCGGGGCCGACCTCGGCGGCCGGGTGGAGCGGGTCGAGATACACGAACCCGGTGACCGGACGGCCGCCGGCCTTGCGGGCGACGCGGCGTCCCAGCGCGTCGTTGACGTACGCGACGGCCGGGCCGCCGGGCTTGCGCACACTGCGCAGGACACCGCGTTCGTCGTAGGAGTAGCGCGTCGTGCCGCTGCCCGACCGCGTCGACGCCAGGCGCCCGGCGCCGTCGTAGGTGTAGCGCACGCCGTCACGCTCGACCAGCGCGTTGCGCGCGTCGTACCGGGACACCGACCGCGAGCCGTCAGAACCCGTCGCGGTGAGGAGATTGCCCGCCCGGTCGTAGATGTACGTTGTCGTGACGCCCGCGCGGGAGACCGACGCGATGCGCCCCGCCGGGTCGTAGCCGTACTCCGTCCTGGCGTCGGCGCGGCCCGCCCGGACAACGGTTTCGGCCACGACCCGTCCGAGGCCGTCCCGTTCCCACCGCACGGCGGCGACGACGGTGCCGTCGCGGGTCACGGTCTGGGCGGTCGGCTCGCCGAACCGGTCGTACGTCCAGCGCCGTTCGAGGGAGCCGAGGCGCTCGGCGGTCACCCGGCCGGTCGCGGCATCGCGGTCGAGGGTGAGCGTCCCCGCCCGCACCAGGCGTCCCGACGTGTCGTAGGCGTACTCGACCGGCGGCCGCGTGCCCACGGTCTCTCGCACCACGCGCCCCTGGGCGTCGACCGTCTGGCTCGCGGTGACGTCGAAGGGGCCGGTGGTGTGCGTGGTCGCGGTCCCTCGTCCGTCGTACCGCCGGCTGAGCTTGGTGCCGGGGCTGACGGCGCTCGCCGGGCGGCCCGCGGCGTCGTAGCCTATGCGGTGCCCTGCGGCGATCCGGGTGACCCGCCCGGACCGGTCGCGGGCGAGGGTCAGCGAACTGCCGTCCCACGCCGCGGTGGTCCCGCGCCCGTCCGCGTCATAGGTGTACGTCGTCGTCCGCACCTGCTCGGTGCCGTCCGCCGTGCTTGCCGCGATGCTGCGGCCCCGGTCGTCGCGGACGATCGTGCTGTGATTCCCCAGGCCGTCCGCGAACCCGGTGAGCCGCCCCGCCGGATCGGTCTCCAGGGTGACCGCGGCCGGGCCGGGACCGGCCACCGATGCCAGAGCCCCGTCGGCGGTGTAGGTACGGACCTGCACCCTGCCGACCGGATCGGTCACCTGCACCTGGCCAGAGCCGTACGCATACCGCCAGGTCCGCGTGCCGGGACCGGAGCCGACCGTGACGGACTCCAGCCGCCCCCGCGGGCTGTACGCGTACCGCACCGCCACCCCGCCGACCGAACGCCGGATCACCCGCCCCGCCGCGTCGAACGCAGCCTCCACGGTGCCCCCGCCGGGGTCCTTGACCGTGGCCACCCGCCGTGCGGGGTCGTAGACGTACTCCCAGGTGGCGCCCCCGACGGTGACCGTCTCGCGGCGGGGCTGCGGGAGGGACGGGTCCGCCACCGAGCCGCCGGTGCGGGTCCGCACGGCCGCCACGCCCCGCGGGCCGTCGCTCGACACCACCACCGGCGCGGTCGTGCCCCAGCGGGGGTCGGCCGCCACCTTGAGGACGGTCCTCTCACCGGTCGGCCCGGTGAACGTGCGACGGTCGCCGTCCATCCGCAGCGACGTCGCCCGCCCTGCCGCGTCCGTGTGGATGTACGTGGACCGGCCGCCCTTCGTCTCGACGGCGTCGCGCACCTGCGCCCCGGACGGCGAGGTGGTCGTCACCGTGACCTTGCCGGGCCCGGTCTCGCGGGAGAACCGCGTCGTGGCGTCCGTCCCCCGGGCGCGGGCGGTCACCCTGCCCTGCGGGTCGTACGCGTACCGCGTGGTGACCCCGGCCGGATCGGACCATGAGGTGAGCAGACCGCTGGGGGTCGTGGCGAACCGGGCCACGGCTCCGCTGGGGTAGCGCACCGCGGCCAGCCTGCCGTCGACGGTACCGAGTCCGGTCCGCGCACCACCCGGTGCGTCGAGCCGCACCGCCGTCCCCGCCCGATCACGGCGTACGGTCAGCAGCGGACCGGACGGGGCGGCCACACCGTCGAGCCCGTGCGGGCCCCACAGGAACCGCAGGACCCGGGCGCCGGTCAGCGCGTCGTGAACCGCCACGGCGCGGCCGTCCGCGGAGAAGACGTCGACCGTGCCGCCGTCCCTCGACGCGACCGCGTACACGGCCCCGCCCATGTTCACCCTGAGCGGCTCGACAGCGCGGTACCCCCCGTCCGTCGTCGCCAGCACCCCGGCCCTCGGGTCGAGCGCGGCCAGGCCGTCCAGCGACCAGCCGCCCAGCCCGACCGGCCGCGTGGACGGCGCGGCGTCCTCCGTACGCCCGGGCACCCGGTCCGATGCGTAGACCAGCCGCAAGGCGGTGCCGGGAATCGCCAGCGCAACCCGGACGACCTGCCGTTCGCACGGCATCAAGCCCAAGTCGTCGCAAGCCATCGGGCCCGCCCCCCACTCGGGCCCGGAGTCTCTTGTGCACGCGACGGCTCCGCTCAGCACCAGCAGCACCAAGCACACGACGGCCGCCACCGGCCCGCGTACACGACCCGCAGACAACGGACACAGCACCGCTCGACGAACCACGACACTCCTCCCTCCCCTGGCAGCGCGAACGGACCACATCCGCGCGCCCTTGCTCCGGTGTCCCCCGGGAACCCGGCTCGGACCGGCAACCGGTATGGGCAGGGGCGGAGTCCGGCGGTGCCGGCCCACCCCGCCGTCCTTCCTCGCCTCAGTACTTCTCCCGGGTCACCTGGACCGTGACGCTCGCCTCCAGCCCGGATTCCAGGCCGTGGGCGGTGTAGGTGTGGGGGCCGACGCTCGGGTTGTGGCCGCGGATGAACGTGAACCGGCCGGTCCCGTCGGCCTGGAGGTCGGGGCGGTGGACGGGGTCGCTGTCGAAATACAGCCGGATCTTCTCCCCCGGTTTGAAGTTGAGGCCCTGGATGGTGCAGTTCTCGTACCTGGCGAAGGTCCCGCAGCTGGTGAGCACGGCCTTCTCGTGCGGGAACCACGGCTTCGTCGGGGGTGGCGGGTCGGTCACGGGAGTCGTGGGACTTGGACTCTTGGGACCAGGACTCTTGGGACCGGGGCTCTTCGGACCGGGGCTCTTCGGACCGGGATTCCGGGGGCCGACCGGCTTCGGGTCGGGGCTTCCCGGGACCGGGTCCTCCTCGACCTCGATCCGGCAGCCGGCCACGGCCAGGACGGCGGCCGCGACGGCAGCGGCGGCGAAGTGTGCGCGTGTCATGGTCGCCACGGTCGTCCCCGTAGAGCGCCCGGGGCATCCGTACTGCCACTGAACCGCGGTACGGATCCGGACCCGTCCCCCGCGGTGCGTCCCTGCGGGATACTGCCGACGTGGGGAGCGAATTCGTCGGTCGGACGGCCGAGTTGGCGGTCCTGGCCCAGCGGTTCGAGGCCGCGGGGCGGGGCACCGGATCCGTGGTGCTGCTCGCGGGGCCGGCGGGCGTCGGCAAGAGCACACTCGCGGCCGAGGCGCTGCGTCGCCATGCAGGTCCCGCGGGTTTCGCCGTCGTACGGGGCCACTGCCCCAGGGGCGCAGTGGCGCCGCCGCTGTGGCCCTGGCAGCGCGCGCTGCGCCTCGCGGGAGCGGCCCCCGGGGTACCCGGGCAGCGGACCGCCGGGGCGGTGGGGGCCGGGGCGGCAGTGGAGGCGCGGCCGTGGAGCGCGACGGTACCGGCCGACGCGGCGGCGGTACGGTTCCTGGAGCTGGCCCGGATGAGTGAGGCAATGGCCGCCGTTGCCGCCGAACGCCCCTTGGGCATCCTGCTGGAGGACCTGCACTGGGCCGACGCCGCCAGCCTCGACCTGCTGCGGCAGCTCACCGGCGAGGTCGACGGGTCCGCGCTGCTCGTCCTCGGCACCTTCCGGGAACCGGTGCCCGAGGAGACCGCCGGAGCCCTCGCGGACCTCGGCCGGTACGGGGCCACCACCCTGCGCCTGGCTCCCTTCACGCCGGAGGAGGTCGCGCGGTGCGTCGGCAAGGCGGACGCGGCGGAATCGTACCGGCGGACGGGCGGGTTGCCCCTGCTCGTCACCGCGCTGCGCACGCACGCCGGCAACCTCGGAACCGTCGTCAGCGGCCTGCTGGCCGGGCTCACTGCCGAGCAGTGCGACGTCGTACGGGCTGCTGCCGTGCTCGGCGAGGAGCTGGACGCCGATCGGCTCGCTGCGGTCCTGCCGGAACCGGGCGGGGCCGCCGTCGCGCAGGCGCTGGAGGCGGCCTGGCACGCCGGGGTCCTCTCCGCAGCGCGGACGCTCGCAGCCGGGCGCACCTACCGGTTCACCCACGACCTGGTCCGCGACGAGGTGCTCGGCCGGACCACCCCCGCGACCGCCCGTGCGCTGCACCGGGCCGCCGCCCAAGCACTGGAGCGGGCCGAGGGCCCCGCCGAGGCGGCCCGGATCGCGGCGCACTGGCGACAGTCCGGCACCGAGCCCGACCACCGGGCCGCCGCCGCGCACTGGTCGCAGATCGCCGCGGACCTGGCCCGGGAACGGCACGCCCACGCGGATGCCGCCCGGCATCTGGCGGACGCCGCCGCCGTACTCGACGCGTCGGACGCGCGGTGCGCCCCGGCGCTGATCGAACTGGCCCGCGCCGAGTACCTCGCCGGGCGCTACGAGGCCAGTCTGCGTCGCTGCGACGAGGCATCGGCCGCGGCGGTCGCGAGCGGCCGGCCGGCCCTTCTCGCCGAGGTGGCCCTGGTGCTCCAGGGCGTCACCTTCCCGCACGCGTCGGAGGCCATCACCCGGCAGTGCCGGGCGGCCCTGTCCGTGGAAGGCGTGCCGGACGCGGTCCGGGCCCGGCTGCTCGCCCAGCTCGCCACCGCCTCGGCCGAACTCGACTCCCCCGCGGAGGCGGCCGAGCAGGCCCGCGCCGCCCTCGAACTGGCCGGGGCCACCGGTGACCTGCGGGCCGAACTCGACTCCGCCCGGGCGGTGCAGATGACCCTGGCGCACCCAGACGACACCGCCGAACGCCTGCGCCTGGGCGAGCTGACCGTGTCGCGCGCCGAGCAGCTCGGCGATCCGCTCGCGTCCGTACTGGGACACCAGTGGCGTGTCCAGGCCGGATACCTGCTGGGCCGGCTGGACCTGGTGGACGACGCGGTCCGCGGCATCGAGGCGGTGGTGGCCCGTTCCCCGCTGCCGCTGACCCGTTGGCACCTGCTGCGCGTGAACGCGGCCCGGGCCGCACAGGAAGGACGGTTCGCCCACGCCCGCCGCTGCAACGAGGAGGCGGCCGGGCTGGCCCTGGCCAGCGGGGACCGTTCCGCGATCGCCCTGGGCCACGCCCTGTGCCAGCAACTGGCCCAGGCGCGAGGTGACGCCCAGGAACTGCCCCGCGAGATGTGGCACGACCTCGACCGGGCCCCGCGGCATCCCCTGCTGCTGTCCATGCGGGCCCGGGCGTTGTTCCTCGCCGGGCGGCTGAACGAGGCGCGGGACGTCTACGGGCAGCTGCGTCCACTGCTGCCGGTGCCGATGACGAATCCGCCGTGGCCGGCGATACTGCTGAACCTCGTCGACGTGATCGGTCTGGCCCACGACGCGGAGGCTGCGCGCCTGGTGTACGACCAGCTCGCGCTGTTCCGGCCGTATCCGGGTGCGCTCGGCACGCCCACGGCGTACTTCTCGGGTACGGTCAGCCGCGACCTCGGCCGTCTCGCGCTGACCGCCGGCCGTCCGGCGCAGGCCGAGGAGCTGTTGCGCGAGGCGCTGGTCCGCAACCAGGCCCTGGGCGCACGGCCGTTCGTGGCGCTGACCTGTCTGGACCTCGCGGCACTCCGTCGCGACGGCGGTGCCCTTAAAGAAGCGGCCGCTCTCGCCCGGACGGCGCTGGACATCGCCGGCGAGCTCGATATGCCAGGCCCCCGCGCTGCTGCGAAACGCCTCGTCGACGAGATCGCCGCCCGTCGGCACGGCACCGACCCGCTCACCCCGCGCGAACGCCAGATCGCCGGGCTCGTGGCCCGGGCCCGTACGAACCGTCAGATCGCCGACGAGCTCGTCATCTCCGAACGCACGGTGGAAAGCCACGTCCGCAGTGTCCTGGCCAAATTCGGCTGCGCCAACCGCACCGAACTGGCGGCAGGCTGGGCTGACGACCGGCAGGGATGGCTCTAGTACTGCAACACACGGGCGTCCGCCGCGGAAGCACCGTCCTGGCCGCCGCCGTCCGCGGGCCGGAACGTTGATCATCGCGGAGGGCGGGCCGGGACCAGAGCCTCGGGCCCAGGCCGGGAAGGCACGCTCCCGGCGCAGAGCCCAGGTGCTCAGCCGAGGAAGGTCAGGCGCACCTCGCGCTCGGGATTGTCCCGATTGGTGTCGACCAGGCAGACCGACTGCCAGGTACCGAGCTGGAGCCTGCCGTCGACGACCGGCAGCGTGGCGTGCGGTGGAACGAGCGCCGGGAGGACGTGGTCCCTGCCGTGCCCGGGGCTGCCGTGGCGGTGCTGCCAGCGATCGTCGGCGGGCAGCAGGGTGTGGAGCGCGGCGAGCAGGTCGTGGTCGCTGCCCGCGCCGGTCTCGATGACCGCGATCCCCGCGGTGGCGTGCGGCACGAAGACATTGAGCAGCCCGTCCCTGCCGCGGGCCGCCTCGTCGAGGAAGCGCCGGCAGTCGTGGGTCAGATCGGCGACCTGCTCGGCCGATCCTGTGGTGATCCTCAGGACCTGGGTGGCGAAGGCGTTGGACATGACCCCATCCTCCCGCGCCGGCCCCTCCGGAGAGGGGCGGGAACATTCCACTACCACCCGGCTGTTTGGTAGAACTGTGAACGATTTCGGGGTACGAGACGTGGACGTCGTCGTCATCGGCGCCGGACAGGCGGGGCTGTCGGGTGCGCACCATCTACGGCGCGCCGGGCTGGTGCCGGACCGCGACTTCGTGGTGCTGGACCACTCCCCCGAGCCCGGCGGTGCATGGCAGTTCCGCTGGCCGTCGCTCGTCTTCGGCAAGGTCCACGGCATGCACGCGTTGCCCGGGATGGAACTGGAAGGCGCCGATCCGCGCAGGCCGTCGTCCGAGGTGGTCGGCCGGTACTTCGCCGCGTACGAAGAGGCCTTCGACCTGCGGGTGCACCGGCCCGTCGACGTACGGGCGGTACGCGAGGGCGAGTACGGCCGGCTGCTCGTCGAAACGTCGGAGGGCGACTACTCCACCCGGGCGCTGATCAATGCTACGGGCACCTGGGACCGTCCGTTCCGGCCCCGGTACCCCGGCCAGGAGACGTTCCGCGGCCGGCAGCTGCACACCGCGGACTATCCCGGGCCCGCGGAGTTCGCCGGGCTCAGGGTGGTCGTGGTGGGCGGTGGTACGTCCGCCGTACAGCATCTGATGGAGATCGCCGAGGTCGCCTCGGCGACGACATGGGTGACCCGGCGTCCGCCGGTCTTCCGCGAGGGACCCTTCGGTGAGGAGCAGGGTCGTGCCGCGGTCGCCCTCGTGGAGGAGCGCGTGCGGAGCGGACTGCCTCCCCGCAGCGTGGTGTCGGTGACCGGACTGGCGATGACCGATGCGGTGCGACGGGCCCGGGAACAGGGGGTGCTCGAGCGGCTTCCGATATTCGACCGGATCACTCCGACCGGATTGGCCTGGGACGACGGCCGGTCGGTCGACGCGGACGTGATCCTCTGGGCGACCGGTTTCCGGCCCGCCATCGACCATCTGGCGCCGCTGCGCCTGCGCGAGCCGGGCGGCGGCATCCGGATGGAGGGCACCCGGGCGGTCCGTGACGAGCGCGTCCACCTGGTCGGCTACGGCCCGTCGGCGAGCACGATCGGCGCCAACCGGGCGGGGCGTGCGGCGGTCCGCGAGATCACCCGCCTCCTGGAGCGGGGGAACGCACGGAACGACGACGAGCAGGGCAGGGCGCGCGTCGAAGCCCCCGTGCCGGTCTGACCACGGCCCACGGCGCGCGAGGTCCGGGCGGTTGCGGCCCCGGACGACCCTGCCCGGACGCCCAGGGCCGGCTCACAAACCGCTGTTCGTGCATGAGAGACCGGACCGAGCCCGGACGGCGAGGCCAGGCGGCCGGGGCAGCACGCGGGTCCGGGCTACGGCAGGGCGTGGGTCCGGGCTGCGGCTCACGGCCCGGGACCGGGCCGCGGCGTCAGGGCGCGAACGGCGGCAGCGCCGCGAACTCCGGGTTGCTCCGGACCTGTTCGGCGAGCCCTGCCAGGACCTGGCGGACCCGGGTGAGCGGATGATCCGGGAACCGTGCGTCCCACTGGGCGTGATCAGCCGCATGGAACGGCAGACCGCCTTGCACATCGGGTGCGTACGGGTGGGGTCGGAAGTACTGGTCGGGCCCGACCTCCGCAAGCACCATGTCCTCCCGCATGCCGGTCATCCCGCGCTCCGGTGCCTGAATCTTGACCACGACACTGCAGTTCTGGCGCGGAACGGTGTAACTGCCGAGGAAGACCTGGCCGCTGGGCTGTCCGGGCAGCGGAAGCTTCACTATCTGCCTCAGCGCCGGCAACTGGCCCAGAGTCTTCACCGATGCCTCGATCAGACCTCCGCCGGCCCGCGCGGTGTGATGGGTCAGCGCCGTGCGCAGCGCGGGACCGTCGTCGAGCGAGGCCGGGAGGTCAGGCGGGAGCGCGAAGAAGTGCAGCGACAGTGCGTCGCCCTGGTCGTTCACCCAGACGTCGGTGTCGACCGGCCGGAAGCCGGGCAGTCCCACCCCGAGAAGAGTTTGCATGGGCGTTGATCATGCCGTACGCGCGTGCGATACGGAACCACCGCGTCCGGCGAACCGGCCGTCAGGTGACGGGAGTCGGGACCAGCCGGGCGTCACGGCGGACCAGCGCGGCGTACCGGCCGTCCAGGGCGAGGAGTTCCTCATGGGTGCCGCGCTCGGCGACGCTGCCGGCGTCGAGGACGACGATCTCGTCCGCGTCCCTCACGGTGGACAGTCGGTGGGCGATGGTGATGGTGGTACGGCCCGCGGAGAGCGCATCGATGGCCTGCTGGACGGCGTGCTCGGTACGGGTGTCCAGGGCGCTGGTCGCCTCGTCGAGGATCAGCACCGGCGGGTCCCTGAGGATGGTCCGGGCGATGGCCAGCCGCTGTTTCTCTCCTCCGGAGAAGCGATAGCCGCGTTCGCCGACCAGGGTGTCGTAGCCGTCGGGCAGGCCCGCGATGTGATCGTGGATCTGCGCGGCGCGCGCGGCCGCCTCCAGCTCCTCGTCGGTGGCGTCGGGCTTGGCGAAGCGCAGGTTGTCCGCGACGGACGCGTGGAAGAGATAGGTCTCCTGCGACACGACGCCCACCGCGCCGGCCAGTGTGCCGAAGTCCAGGTCCCGCACATCGACGCCGTCGAGGGTGACCCGGCCGCCGGTCACGTCGTAGAGCCGGGGCACGAGGTAGCTCAGCGTGGACTTGCCGGATCCGGTGGGCCCGACGATCGCGAGGCTGCCGCCTGACGGCACCGTGACGTCGATGCCCTCGAGGACGGTGCCGGCCTTCTCGTCGTAGGCGAAGTCGACGTTCTCGAAGCGGACCTCGCCTTGTACGCGCTCCAGCCGGACGGGCCGCTCGGGCTCGGTGATGTCCACGGGCAGATCGAGGTACTCGAAGATCCGCTGGAAGAGGGCGAGGGAGGTCTGGATCTGCACCCCTGTGGACAGCAGGCTGACCGTGGGCCGGAACAGGCCCTGCTGGAGCGAGACGAAGGCGACGAGCGTGCCGAGGGAGACGGCCGGCCCGCCTGCCTGGAGCGCGAGTCCGGCGGCCCAGTAGAGGAGCGCGGGCAGCGCGGCCATGACGATGCCGATGGTGGACATCCGCCAGCGGCCCGCCATGCTCGACCGGACTTCGAGCCCCACCAGCTTCTCGGATTCCTCGGAGAAGGCCTTGGTGAGGGAGTCGGCACGGCCCATCGTGCGACCGAGCAGGATGCCGCTGACGGACAGCGATTCCGTGACCGTGGCCGCCATCGCCGCCATCTGTTTCTGCCGCTCGCTCGTGATGGTCTTGCGCTCCCGGCCGACGCGTCGGCTGATCCACACGAACAGCGGGAGCAACAGCAGCGAGACCAGCGTCAGCCGCCAGTCCAGGGCCAGCATCGCGACCACGGAGGCGACGACCGCGGTGAAGTTGGAGACCAGCGAGGTCGCCGTGGAGGTGACCGTCGCCTGCATGCCGCCGATGTCGTTGGCGATACGGGACTGGACCTCCCCCGTGCGGGTCCGGGTGAAGAAGGCCAGCGGCATGCGCTGCAACTGCGCGTACACACCGGTGCGGAGGTCGTGCATGACGCGCTGGCCGACCCTGGTGGACACGAAGGTCTGGAGCACGCCGAAAACGCTGGTGACGACGGCCGTGAGGATCATGCCGAGCGCCAGCAGGCTGAGCAGCCCGGTACGGCCCTGCGGGATGGCGGTGTCGAGGATCTCGCGCAGCATGAAAGGGGACGCCACGGAGACCAGCGACGAGGCACAGACCAGCAGGCCGACCAGAGCCAGGCGACCGCGGTAGGGCCGGAACAGCCGGAGGATGCGGCGGAGCTGGACGGGCTGTTCCCTGAGCTGTTTCACGTCGCGTGGCGAGGGCGTCCAGGTCGGACCGTCCTGGTGCATGGCAGGGTGCATGGCTCCTTCGGCGGGCGTGTGACGACGAGGACATCACGGAGCATAGCTCACTGTTACCTATATTCACAATGAGCATGGTCCTGATAATGTGCGGCCATGAGCACCCCCGACGCCGACGGCCTGCTGGCCGAGCAGCTGCTGCGGCTGACCCGCAGACTCCATCGCGTGCAGCGCCGCCAGTTGGAACCGATCGGCATCACCCCGGCACAGGCCCGGCTGCTCCGCGTCGTCGCGCACTACGACTCCCCGCCCCGTATGGCGGATCTGGCGGAGCGCCTTGAGGTCGTGCCGCGGGCCGTCACCACTCTGGTCGACGGCCTGGAGGCGAGCGGCCGGGTGCGACGGGCGCACGATCCGGACAATCGCAGGATCACGCGCATCGAGCTGACGGAGGAGGGTCGCAGCACGCTCCGCTCGCTGCGGGAGGCCCGCCGGGCGGCAGTGGAGGACATCCTCGCGCCGCTGGACGAGACGCAGCGCGAGGTGCTGGGCGGACTGCTGTCCGCACTGGTCGACGGCCCGGCGCGCGGCTGCTGACGACTCCGGGGGCCGCCCGTCGGCTGCGCAGGCACAGACGCCTGTATGGACGCATGGCGCACGGGCCTGCACGTAGGCGGCGATCGCGCACCGGCTGCACACGGCACACGAAGCGGACGTCATCGCGATGGTCGAGGTCGGGCGGGGTGAGCGAACCGGGCGGTCACACCGAGCCGGTGACGGTCGGCGGGGCCTACGCGGCGCTGTGGCGGCCATGGCACGGGCAGTCCTCGGCGGACGGCCACGACCGGAACTCATGACAGGATCACGGACATGACCGACAGGGGGGCACGGCGCATCGCCGTGAAGCACATCGGTACGGTCACTGCGCCCTTGGGGTGGCTCACTGCCATGGGCGGGGAACGGCTCCTCTTCCACAGTCGAGGCACGCTGGAGGTGCACCGCCGTGACGTCTTCCTCGCCGAGGGCGCCGGGTCTCCCCTGGTGAGGAAGAAGCTCCCGCCCGTGACCGACGGGGCGGCGACACCGGACGGCGGTTTCGTCCTCGGCGGGGAGTTCCGCGTGTGGTGCGAGGGACCGGACGGCTCCGTCCGCTGGGAGCTCCGGGACGGCATATGGCCGGACGGCGTACGCGGCGACCGGGTCCGGGGATGGCCGTCGGTCAGTCCGGACGGATCCCTGGCAGCCGTGGTGGTGTCGACGGTCGTCACCGACCCCGAGCGGCCGGCGGTACGGGTCCACGAAGGTCCGCCGGCCCTCCGGTACGGGCACGACTTCCTGCTGCTCCTGGACGCCGTATCGGGCGAGGTGCTCGGCCGGGAGCCGCTGGACGTCCCCAGCCTGCTCAGCGCGCAGCACGTGTGGCACCCGGACGGGTCTCTGCTCGCCGCGTCCTGCTGGGACTTCTGGGACGGCTGGTCCACCCGCTGGATGGAAGCGGGCCGCGGGGGGCTGCGGATGCTCGGCGGCCCGATACCGCACGAGGCCGTGGGATTCGATCCGGGATCGGCACGGCTGTTCTCGATCCAGTACGCCGACGGCTTCGGCCCCGGCGGGACCGACGAACTCGCCTGCTACGACGCGCACACCTCCGAGCGCCTCGCGATGCACGACTTCGGGGGTCTGCTCGAGGACTGGGGTGACTCCTGCCGGACGGATGTGCACCTGCTGGACGCCGAGCGGCTCGTCCTCGGTGTGAGTCCCCGTGACGGCATGGAGGACCGGGGCGGCGAGCACTGGCTGTGCGATGCGGACACGCTGCGTCCGCTCGGCCGCCTGGACTATCCGGTGCTCCCGGCCGCCGGTGCCGCCGTGACTCCGCTCGGGGACGGCACCTGGATCACCCGGCGGTCCGGGTCCGGCAGGCGGATGGACCGCTGGGCCCTCGCCTGAGGGACGTGGCCCTGGCCGGAGGGGCGTCAGATGAAGTTCAGGGCCGCCGCCCCGCCCACCCCGCCGAGCAGCATGAACACCGGCATCAGCACCTTCAGTTCCACCCAGCTGCCGGCCCGGAAGCGCATCGCCTTCGGCGGGCCCAGCGGGTACCAGCGCTTCCGGGCGATGGGGATCGGCCACAGGATCGGGCAGCCGGAGACGGTGAGCGCGTCGCCGACGCAGTGGACGAGTGCGCCCAGCACGATCGGCAGGCCGAGCCACATGTACTCCTGACCGTCGCCGGTGAACAGCCAGTCGGCGCCGCCGCCCGGCTTGTCCAGCACTCCGGCGAGGATCCATGCGCTGGTCGCGCCGAGGAGCCAGACCAGGACGTCGCTGGAGACCCGGGCGGCCCGCCACAGCAGCCCTTCGACGGCGAGCACCAGATGGACGAAGAGGATCCCGAGGACCGCCCAGCGTCCGCCGGTCACCGCCAGGGCCGAGGCGCCGGCTCCGGTCAGCACGGCCCACACCCATGTGTGGGTGAGCGTGCGGTGGCCACCTGAGCGGCGTGGGTCGGTGGTGGTCCTGGTGGCCTTGTAGACGGCGTAGGACAGCTTGTCGATGATCTCGCACAGCCACCGGGAGACCGGCCCGAAGGCGCGCGAGATGGTCGCCGCCTTGTGGTCGAGGTCGGGGGCGAGGGCGGCGCCCGCGCATATCAGGGCCCCGACGACGAGGACGGGCCAGGGCATGGGATGCCCGGCCGCGGCCGTCGCCGCGCCGACCCCCAGCCAGGCCGCCGCCCCGGAGAGTGAGTGCGCCGGTCCCATCATGGTCGTTCCCGCCCCATCGCTCGCGATGCTGTTGTGTGGAGGACCGGTTGACCGCCGGTCGACGGCACAGCGTATCGGCCGTGATCTTCGCTGCACCCTCCGGTTCCCCCATTGGACGGGAAGGCAGGCAAGATGGGGGCGTGACCCTTATCGATCAGCTGCCGCAGGACGCCGACCCCGATGCCCTTTTCGAGGCTTTCTCCTCATGGGCCTCCGACCGGGGCATCAGCCTCTACCCGGCTCAGGAGGAGGCGCTGATCGAGGTGGTCTCCGGGGCGAACGTGATCCTCTCCACACCGACCGGATCGGGAAAGAGCCTGGTCGCGGCGGGGGCTCACTTCGCCGCGCTGGCCCGTGACGAGGTGACGTTCTACACCGCTCCGATCAAGGCGCTGGTGTCGGAGAAGTTCTTCGACCTGTGCAAGCTGTTCGGCACGGAGAACGTCGGCATGCTCACCGGCGACGCGTCGGTGAACGCGGACGCGCCCGTGATCTGCTGCACCGCCGAGGTGCTGGCGTCGATCGCGCTGCGGGACGGCAAGGACGCGGACATCGGCCAGGTCGTGATGGACGAGTTCCACTTCTACGCCGAGCCGGACCGGGGCTGGGCCTGGCAGATCCCGCTGCTGGAACTGCCCCAGGCGCAGTTCGTGCTGATGTCGGCGACCCTCGGCGACGTCTCGATGTTCGAGAAGGACCTGACCCGGCGCACCGGCCGGGAAACCGCGGTGGTCCGCTCGGCGACCCGTCCCGTCCCGCTGTCGTACGAGTACGTGACGACGCCGATCACGGAGACGCTGACGGAGCTGCTGTCGACCAAGCAGGCGCCCGTCTACATCGTGCACTTCACCCAGGCGCAGGCGGTGGAGCGCGCACAGTCGCTGATGAGCATCAACATGTGCACGCGTGAGGAGAAGGACCGTATCGCCGAGCTGATCGGCAACTTCCGCTTCACCACCAAGTTCGGCCGGAACCTGTCCCGCTATGTGCGGCACGGTATCGGCGTCCATCACGCGGGCATGCTGCCCAAGTACCGCCGGCTCGTCGAGAAGCTGGCGCAGGCGGGTCTGCTGAAGGTGATCTGCGGGACCGACACGCTCGGCGTGGGGGTCAACGTGCCGATCCGGACGGTGCTGTTCACGGCGCTGACGAAGTACGACGGGAACCGTGTACGGGTGCTGCGCTCCCGCGAGTTCCACCAGATCGCGGGCCGCGCCGGGCGCGCCGGCTTCGACACGGCGGGGTTCGTGGTGGCCCAGGCACCCGAGCACGTCATCGAGAACGAGCGGGCCCTGGCGAAGGCCGGGGACGACCCGAAGAAGAAGCGGAAGGTGGTCCGCAAGAAGGCCCCGGAGGGCTTCGTCAACTGGTCGCAGAACTCCTTCGAGAAGCTCATCGCGTCCGATCCCGAGCCGCTGACCTCCCGATTCAAGGTCACGCACGCCATGCTGCTGTCGGTGATCGCCCGCCCAGGCAACGCCTTCGAGGCGATGCGCAAGCTCCTGGAGGACAACCACGAGCCGCGCAGGGCGCAGCTGCGGCACATCCGCCGGGCCATCGCGATCTACCGCTCGCTGCTGGACGGCGGCATCGTGGAGCGCCTCGACACCCCCGACGCGCAGGGCCGGATCGTCCGCCTCACGGTGGACTTCCAGCAGGACTTCGCGTTGAACCAGGCGCTGTCCACGTTCGCGCTGGCCGCCTTCGACCTCCTGGACCCCGAATCGCCGTCCTACGCGCTGGACATGGTGTCGGTCGTGGAATCGACGCTCGACGATCCGCGGCAGATCCTGGCGGCGCAGCAGAACAAGGCGCGCGCCGAGGCGGTCGCGGCGATGAAGGCCGACGGCGTGGAGTACGAGGAGCGGATGGAACGGCTCCAGGACGTCTCGTACCCGAGGCCGCTGGAGGAGCTCCTGGTCCACGCGTACCAGACGTACCGCAAGAGCCACCCGTGGGTCGGCGACCATCCGGTGTCGCCGAAGTCGGTGATCCGGGACATGTACGAACGGGCCCTGTCCTTCACCGAGTTCACCTCGTTCTACGAACTGGCCCGCACCGAGGGCATTGTGCTGCGCTATCTGGCGAGCGCGTACAAGGCCCTGGACCACGCCGTCCCCGACGACCTGAAGTCGGAGGACCTCCAGGACCTGATCGCGTGGCTGGGCGAGATGGTGCGCCAGGTCGACTCCAGCCTCCTCGACGAGTGGGAGCAGCTCGCCAACCCGGAGGAGGAGACGGCCGAGGAGGCCCAGGAGAAGGCCGACCAGGTCAAGCCGGTCACGGCCAATGCCCGTGCCTTCCGGGTGCTGGTGCGCAACGCGATGTTCCGGCGCGTGGAGCTGGCCGCGCTGGACCAGATCGAGGAACTGGGCGGGATGGACGCCGAGTCCGGCTGGGACGCGGACGCCTGGGGCGAGGCGATGGACGCGTACTGGGAGGAGTACGAGGACCTGGGAACCGGCCCTGACGCGCGCGGTCCGAAGCTGCTCTCCATCGAGGAGGACCCCGCGCACGGTCTGTGGCGCGTCCGGCAGACGTTCGCCGACCCGAACGGCGACCATGACTGGGGCATCAGTGCCGAGGTCGACCTCGCGGCGTCCGACGAGGAGGGGCGGGCCGTGGTGCGGGTCACCGACGTCGGTCAGCTGTGAGCCCCTGACACGGGCAGGCCGTGGCCATCCGAGGAGGCAGCGCATGACGACGAACCCCGCAGAACGCCTGGTCGATCTGCTCGATCTGGAGCAGATCGAGGTCAATATCTTCCGGGGCCTGAGTCCCCAGGAGTCCCTGCAGCGGGTCTTCGGCGGCCAGGTGGCCGGTCAGGCCCTGGTGGCGGCGGGGCGCACCACCGACGGGGAGCGGCCGGTGCACTCGCTGCACGCCTACTTCCTGCGGCCGGGCATTCCGGGCATGCCGATCGTCTACCAGGTGGAGCGGGTCCGTGACGGGCGGTCGTTCACCACGCGGCGGGTGACGGCGGTGCAGCGCGGCCGCACGATCTTCAATCTGACCGCGTCCTTCCACCAGCCGGAGGAGGCCGGGTTCGAGCACCAGCTGCCGCCGCGGCTGGACTTCCCGGACCCCGAGTCGCTGCCGCCGGTCGTGGACGAGATCCGCCAGCACCTGGGGGCGCTGCCCGAGGCGCTGGAGCGCATGGCGCGCCGCCAGCCGTTCGACATCCGGTACGTGGACCGGCTGCGCTGGACGCCGGACGAGGTGCGGGGCGCCGATCCGCGCAGCGCGGTGTGGATGCGCGCGGTGGGCCCGCTGGGCGACGACCCGCTGGTGCACACCTGTGCGCTGACCTACGCGTCGGACATGACCCTGCTGGACGCGGTGCGCATCCCGATCGAGCCGTTGTGGGGCCCTCGTGGCTTCGACATGGCGTCGCTGGACCACGCGATGTGGTTCCACCGGCCGTTCCGCACGGACGAGTGGTTCCTGTACGACCAGGAGTCGCCGATCGCGACGGGCGGCCGTGGGCTGGCCCGCGGCCGGATCTACGACCGTGCGGGCCGGCTGCTGGTCTCGGTGGTCCAGGAGGGGCTGTTCCGCAAGCTGGGCGGCTGACCGCGTTTGCCAGACTGGACCCGCGCACCGGGGTGGGGAGTCCTCACCGGGGAGAGCGGTGCCGTGCTTTCGTTTGCCGAGAAGGAGACCCGATGAGTCTGTACGACATCCCGCTGCGCACGCTGACCGGCGAGCCCACGTCCCTCGCCGACCACAAGGGCAAGGCGGTGCTCGTGGTGAACGTCGCCTCCCAGTGCGGACTGACGCCGCAGTACGCGGGGCTGGAGCGGCTGCAGAAGAGCTACGGGGAGCTTGGCTTCACGGTGCTGGGAGTGCCGTGCAACCAGTTCCTCGGGCAGGAGCCGGGCACTGGTGAGGAGATCGCCGCCTTCTGCTCGGCGACGTACGGCGTGACGTTCCCGCTGCTGGAGAAGACCGAGGTCAACGGGGAGGGCCGGCACCCGCTGTACGCGGAGCTCACGAAGGTCGCGGACGCCGAGGGCGAGGCCGGCGACATCCAGTGGAACTTCGAGAAGTTTTTGATCGACGAGGAGGGTGAGGTCGTGGGCCGCTTCCGCCCGCGCACCGAGCCGGAGGCCGACGAGATCGTCACTGCGATCGAGGCCCACCTGCCCCGGCACGTCTGACCTGCGCGTTCGCTGTCGACCTTTGGTCGGGAACTTCGAGAAGTTCCTGCTGTCCGCGCAGGGCGAGGTGGTCGCCCGCTTCCGGCCTCGTACGGTGCCGGAGGCCGCCGAGGTGGTCGCCGTGATCGAGGCGCAGCTCTCCGCCTGACGTACACGGCCGTGCCCGCCCCCCGTTGCCGGGGGCGGCACGTGCCGGACGGGGTCAGCGGATGGGGACGCCCGCGAGGGTGCGGGCGATCACCAGGCGCTGGATCTCGCTGGTGCCCTCGAAGATCGTGTAGATCGCGCTGTCGCGGTGCATGCGCTCCACCGGGTACTCGCGGGTGAAGCCGTTGCCGCCGAGGATCTGGACGGCCTGTGCGGTGACCGTCTTGGCGGTCTCGCTGGCGAAGAGCTTGGACATCGAGCCCTCGGCCGCCGTGAAGGGCTTGCCGGTGGTGGCCATCCACGAGGCGCGCCACACCAGCAGCCGGGCGGCGTCGATCCGGGTGCGCATGTCGGCGAGCTGGAAGGCGACGCCCTGGTTGTCGATGATCGGGCGGCCGAACTGGCTGCGGGTCCGCGCGTAGTCGAGGGCGTACTCGTAGGCGGCGCGGGCGGTGCCGACGGCCATGGCGCCGACGGCGGGGCGGGAGGCCTCGAAGGTGGCCATGGCGGCGTTCTTGACCCTCTCGCCGCTGCCGGCCCTCTCCCGGGCCCTGGCGAGCCGCTCGTCGAGCTTGTCCTTGCCCCCGAGCAGGCAGTGTCCGGGGACACGGACGTCCTCCAGGACCACCTCGGCGGTGTGCGAGGCACGGATGCCGTGCTTCTTGAACTTCTGCCCCTGGGACAGCCCGGGGGTGTTCGGCGGCACGATGAACGAGGCGTGGCCCTTGGGGCCCAGCTCCGGGTCGACGACCGCGACGACGACGTGGACGTTGGCGATGCCGCCGTTGGTGGCCCAGGTCTTGGTGCCGTTGAGGACCCATTCGTCCTTGGCCTCGTCGTGGACGGCGCGGGTGCGCATCGCGGCGACGTCGGAGCCGGCGTCCGGCTCGGACGAGCAGAAGGCGGCGACCTTCACGTCGGACGCGTCGCCGTACATCTGCGGGATCCAGGTGCCGATCTGTTCCTCGGTGCCGTTGGCGAGGACGCCGACGGCGGCCAGGCCGGTGCCGACGATGGACAGGGCGATGCCGGCGTCGCCCCAGAAGAGTTCCTCCATGGCGACCGGGATGCCGAGGCCGGTCGGGTCGAAGAACTGCTGCGCGTAGAAGTCCAGCGAGTAGATGCCCACCTTGGCGGCCTCCTGGATGACGGGCCAGGGGGTCTCCTCGCGCTCGTCCCATTCGGCGGCGGCCGGGCGGATCACGTCCGCGGCGAATCCGTGGAGCCAGTCGCGGACCTGCTTCTGGTCGTCGTTGAGTTCGAACCCGAACTCCGCCATGTCCCCTCCTGCGTCGTACCTTCCGCGCACATGACAGCAATCCCCCACCTGCGCGTTACCTGCGGTAACCGCAGTCTGTTACCGGCTGGTACGGCGTGTCAACCAGCCTGGACCGATCAGCGCGCACCAGGGCACGGGTGTTACTTTGCGCAGTCATCACGGAAAATGCACAGGGCGGGGAGAACGCAATGGACACCACCACGCAGACCGGACAGCAGCGGTCGGCTGCCGAGCGCCGGCGTCGGGAGCTGCTGGAGGCAGCGGACCGGGTGGTTCTCCGTGACGGCCCCAAGGCCTCCATGAACGCGATCGCCGCCGAGGCCGGCATCACCAAGCCGATCCTCTACCGTCACTTCGGCGACAAGAGCGGCCTCTACCGGGCCCTGGCCAAGCGGCACACCGACGCGCTGCTCATGGCACTGAAGACGGCGCTGGACGCCCCCGCGGAGCGCCGGGAACGCGTCGAGGCGACGTTGGACACCTACCTCGCGGCGATCGAAGCCCGGCCGCAGGTCTACCGCTTCCTGATGCACCCCGCCGAGGACTCCCAGCAGGCCGAGCAGGGTTTCGAGGTCGGTCTGCACTCGGCCCCCCTGCTGCGCCGGCTCGGCGAGGAACTCGGCAAGGTCATCGTCGACCGCGTCGACCTCGGTCCGGGCGGCGAGGAACTCGCCCGCGTCTGGGGCCACGGCATCGTCGGCATGATGCACGCGGCCGGCGACTGGTGGCTCGGTGAGCGCCCGTGCTCCCGCGCCCAGTTGGTGCGCAGCCTCGCCGACCTGCTGTGGGGACGGCTGGCCGCGGTGGCCGACCGGGCCGGCAGCCCCGGCTTCTGACACCGCGGCGGCGGGGCGGGCCGTTCACGTCGGAACGTCGGGCCCGTTCTCATCGCCACGTCACGTCCGGCCCGTTCGCGCCGGTACGTCAGGAGCTCGGCCGGTACCAGGAGGCCCTGCGCACCGCGCGCAGGGCCCTGGCCCGGCGCCACCCGGTGACCCGGTCCAGGTAGACGGTGCCGTCGAGGTGGTCGCACTCGTGCTGGAGGCAGCGCGCGAAGAATCCGGTCCCCTCGACCCGGACCGGCTCCCCGGTGACGGTGACGCCCTCCACGACCGCGCGGTCGAAGCGCTCGGTCCCCGCCTCGACGCCGGGCAGGGACAGGCAGCCCTCGGGACCGCGCACCGTGATGCCGTCGGCCTCGACGAGCCGCGGATTGACGACGTGGCCGAGGTGCCGCACGTCCTCGTCGTCCGGGCAGTCGTACACGAACACCCGCTGTGCGACACCGACCTGGTTCGCCGCGAGGCCGACGCCCTCGGCCGCGTACATCGTCGCGAACATGTCCTCGACCAGCCGGGCCAGCGACGGCCCGAAGTCGGTGACGGGCTCGCACGGCGCGTGCAGCACCGGATCGCGGAGGAGCGTCATGGCTCGCACCCGTCCGGAACTGCCGGGAATGACACGGTGTCGCATGGCCGCAAGGGTACGTTCCGGCAGGCCCGGCCCGCTCCGGGAGGTGCCGCCGTTCGGGCCTTCGACCTGATCTGGATAGGCTGAGCACGACCGAGGCAAGGAGGATCAAGGACGATGGCAGGCAACGCGGAGCCGCTTTCGCCGCGAGCGAAACTGGCCGTGACGGCCGGCAAGGCCGCTGCGGCGGTGTCGCGCGCCGCCGGACGAGGCAGCGGATCGGTGATCGGCGGCCGGGTGGCGCTCAAGCTCGACCCCGATCTGCTGGGGCGGCTCGCCCAGCATCTGGACGTCGTCCTGGTGTCGGCGACGAACGGCAAGACGACGACGACCCGGCTGATCGCCGAGGCTCTGCGGGCCGCAGGCCCCGTGGTGTCGAACGCGCTCGGCGCGAACATGCCCGCCGGCATCACGTCGGCGCTGGCCGGCGGCTCGGACGCCAAGTACGCCGTGATCGAGGTCGACGAGAAGTACCTGGCGGGGGTGGCCCGCGACACCACGCCCAAGGCGATCGCGCTGCTGAACCTGTCGCGCGACCAGCTCGACCGCGCCGCGGAGACCCGCATGCTGGCCGAGAAGTGGCGCGAGGGCCTGACCGGCACCAAGGCCGTCGTCATCGCCAACGCCGACGACCCGCTCGTGGTGTGGGCCGCCTCCTCGTCGCCCACCGTGGTGTGGGTGGCCGCGGGCCAGGAGTGGAAGGACGACGCCTGGTCCTGCCCCGCCTGCGGCGGTGTGATGCAGCGCCCGGGCGACGACTGGTTCTGCGGCGAGTGCGGCTTCCGCCGCCCCGCCCCCAGCTGGGTGCTCAGCGGCGACCACGTCCTGGACCCGCACGGCTCGGCCTGGCCGATCCACCTCCAGCTGCCCGGCCGCGCCAACAAGGCGAACGCTGCCACGTCCGCCGCGGTCGCCGCGGTCTTCGGGGTGCCGCCGCAGGTGGCGCTGGAGCGCATGTACCAGGTCCAGGCGGTGGCCGGCCGGTACGACGTGGTGTCGTACCAGGGCCGCGACCTGCGTCTGCTGCTCGCGAAGAACCCGGCCGGCTGGCTGGAGACCTTCTCCCTCATCGACGGCCCGCCGGCCCCGGTGATCCTCTCCGTGAACGCACGGGGCGCCGACGGCACGGACACCTCCTGGCTGTGGGACGTGGACTACGGCCGGCTCGTCGGCCACCCGGTCTTCGTGCTGGGCGACCGCAAGCTCGACCTGGCGGTCCGGCTGGAGGTCGCGGGCGTGCAGTTCCAGGTGTGCCAGTCCCTCGACGAGGCCGTGCAGCTCTGCCCGCCCGGCAGGATCGAGACGATCGCCAACTACACGGCGTTCCAGGACCTGCGCCGGATCGTCGGCAACTGACCCATGAGGACAAGGGACAACAGAGTGAGCGAGAGCAGCCTTCGTCTGGTGTGGGTCTACCCGGACCTGCTCAGCACCTACGGCGACCAGGGCAACGCGCTGGTCGTGGAGCGCCGGGCCCGGCAGCGCGGCCTGGACGTCACCCGCGTCGACGTGCGCAGCGACCAGCCGGTGCCGACCTCCGGTGACATCTATCTCATCGGCGGAGGCGAGGACCGGCCGCAGCGGCTGGCCGCCGAGCGGCTGCGCCGCGACGGCGGTCTGAGCCGGGCGGCCTCCAACGGCGCGATCATCTTCTCGGTGTGCGCCGGCTACCAGATCCTCGGCCACGAGTTCATCAACGACCTCGGCGAGCGCGAGCCCGGTCTGGGCCTGATCGACGTGGTCTCCACCCGTGGCGAGGGCGAGCGGTGCGTCGGCGACGTCCTGGCGGACATCGACGAGCGTTTCGGCCTGCCCCCGCTGACCGGTTTCGAGAACCACCAGGGCGTCACCCACCTCGGCCCGACGGCCCGCCCGTTCGCGCGGGTCCGGATCGGCCGGGGCAACGGCACCGGCGACGGCACCGAGGGCGCGTACAACGACACCGTGTTCGGCACGTACATGCACGGTCCCGTGATGGCGCGCAATCCGCAGATCGCGGACCTGCTGCTGAAGCTGGCCCTCGACGTGAACGCGCTGCCGCCGCTGGACGACCACTGGTACGAGGCGCTGCGCGCGGAGCGCATCGCGGCGGCGACCCAGCCCGCGTGACGCCCCGGCGGTCCGCCGGCTGAGACTCGGATCGGATGGCCGGGGACTCGGGGCGTACTGCCATAGAGCCGGACCGTGCCGCCACGGAGCCGGACACCGCGACCGGGGAGCCGGTGTGTGTGCGGCCAGGCGGAAGTCGGACCGGTATGGCCGGCTGGAAGTCGGACCGTACAAAAATCCGATGTCCACTGTGTGGACGTCCGGTTCGTTCCCCGTCACCCTGCGCCGGTAGGGTGGCGGGGATTCCACCGGACGACGGGGTCCGGTCGTCGGCCCACGTTGCAAAGGTTTCCCGGGCAATGCGAATTGGTGTGCTCACCTCCGGCGGCGACTGCCCCGGCCTCAACGCCGTCATCCGCTCCGTCGTCCACCGTGCCGTCGTCGACCACGGCGACGAGGTCATCGGCTTCCACGACGGCTGGAAGGGCCTCCTGGAGTGCGACTACCGCAAGCTCGATCTCGACGCGGTGGCCGGCATCCTGACCCGCGGCGGCACGATCCTCGGCTCCTCGCGGGTACAGCCCGCCCACCTGGTCGACGGTGTCGAGCGGGCCAAGGGCCATGTGGCCGACCTCGGCCTCGACGCGATCATCCCGATCGGCGGCGAGGGCACGCTGAAGGCCGCGAACCTGCTGTCCGAGGCCGGACTGCCGATCGTGGGCGTGCCCAAGACGATCGACAACGACATCGCGTCGACCGACGTCACCTTCGGTTTCGACACGGCCGTCGGCGTGGCCACCGACGCGCTCGACCGGCTCAAGACCACCGCGGAGTCGCACCAGCGGGTGCTGATCGTCGAGGTCATGGGCCGGCACACCGGCTGGATCGCCCTGCACTCGGGCATGGCGGCCGGCGCCCACGCCATCGTGGTGCCCGAGCGCCCCTTCGACATCGAGGAACTGACCCGGCGGGTCGGCGAGCGTTTCGAGGCCGGCAAGCGCTTTGCGATCGTCGTGGTCGCCGAGGGCGCCAAGCCCCGTGAGGGCAGCATGGAGTTCGACGAGGGCGGCAAGGACATGTACGGCCACGAGCGTTTCGCCGGCGTGGCCCGCCAGCTCTCCGTGGAGCTCGAGGAGCGGCTGGGCAAGGAGGCCCGCCCGGTGATCCTCGGCCATGTGCAGCGCGGCGGCACCCCCACGGCGTACGACAGGGTCCTGGCCACGCGTTTCGGCTGGCACGCCGTGGAGGCCGCGCACCGCGGCGAGTTCGGCATGCTCACCGCCCTGCGCGGCACGGACATCGTCATGGTCCCGCTCTCCGAGGCCGTCGCCACGCTCAAGACGGTGCCCGCCGAGCGGTACGCCGAGGCCGAGTGCGTGCTGTGACACCCGCCCGCCCGTGAAGGAACCGCCCCCGGTCGCAGCCGCGACCGGGGGCGGTTCTAGTCTGGTCCGGACAACCGGTACGAATCAGGAGTGAGCGGATGGACCACAGCGGGCACGGCATGACGGCGGATCTGCCGCCGTTCACGCTGGGACGGGGCCTGGAGTGGTCCGGGGACCCTTTCTTCCTGATCGGAAGCCTTCTGGGGCTCGCGCTCTACGCCTGGGGCGTGGTCCGGCTGAGGCGTCGCGGTGATGCGTGGCCGGTGAACCGCACGGTGTTCTTCACCGTCGGTGTGCTGAGCGTGGTGCTGGTGATGTGCACCAAGCTCAACGACTACGGCATGGTCATGTTTAGCGTGCACATGGTGCAGCACATGGTGATCAGCATGCTGTCGCCGATCCTGCTGCTGCTCGGCGCGCCGGTGACCCTGGCTCTGCGGGCCCTGCCGGTGGCCGGCCGGGGTCGCAAGGGTCCGCGCGAGCTGCTGCTGGCCCTGCTGCACAGCCGCTACATGCGGGTGATCACCCATCCCGCGTTCACGATCCCGATGTTCATCGCGAGTCTCTACGGCCTCTACTTCACGGCGCTGTTCGACTTCCTGATGGAGACGCGGCCCGGCCACATCGCCATGATGGTGCACTTCCTCGCCGTGGGAGTGGTGTTCTTCTGGCCGATCATGGGCGTGGATCCGGGTCCGCGCCGTCCCGGCTACGTGATGCGGATGCTGGAGCTGTTCGCGGGCATGCCGTTCCACGCGTTCTTCGGCATCGCGCTGATGATGGCGAGTGCCCCGATGGTGGGGCCGTACATGGATCCGCCGGCCTCGCTGGGCATCGACGCGCTGTCCGACCAGCAGGCGGCGGGCGGCATCGCCTGGGCGTTCAGCGAGATCCCGTCCGTGCTGGTGCTGATCGCGCTGGTGTTCCAGTGGTATCAGTCCGAGCAGCGGCAGGCGCGGCGCAAGGACCGCGCCGCCGACCGCGACGGGGACAAGGAGCTGGAGGCGTACAACGCCTACCTCGCCTCGCTGCACGCACGCGGCCGGTAGCGCGGGGGCACCCTCCCGGGGGACGATGGTGGCCACGGCCGCGTCCTTGAGGAGGGTGCGCTATGCCCGGATCGGTGAAGACCATGGGCGGGGTGACCGTCGGTGCGCTGGTGCTGGTCACGGCGTACACGGTGGCACTGGGCAGCAACGGCTGGCTGTGGTTCGGCTGGGTGGTGCTCGGCCTGATCACCGTGGGGATGATCGTCTCGCAGAAGGCCTGACGCGCCGGGACGGTCCCAAGGATCCCTTCGCGACGGTCGGAGCGGTCAGAACCGGAAGACGGGCCCGTTCTGCGACTCCATCACGCAGGCGTTGGGGAAGGACTTGCTCCAGACGACGGGGCTGCCCAGCCACGTCCCACTCGCCGAGACCGTGACCGGATCGAACTCCTTCGTGCACACCCGTGAGTCGCCCGACAGCGACTCGAAGTCGCCCTGGACCCCGGAGAGGGCTTCGCAGGCCGCTACCGCGTCGGGGTGCGGGGAGTCGGCGTCCGGCGGGCAGTTGAGGACGAGCCCCCGGATCCAGGTGTTCCCCGACCCGGAAATGGTGAGGAAGAAGGCACTCCGCGGCGCCTCGTCCCCCGGCTCATGCGCGGCCTCGGCAGGGGCAGCGGCAAGCGCGAGCAGGGTGGCGGCGGTGAGTGCGGTGGCCCGGGCGGCGAGTGCGGTGGCCCGTGAACACATGATGACCTCCTGGGTGGCGACGGAAGCCCCCCGGCACAGGCGACAGCCGCCCGGCACCGGCCGCGAGGAGGCGCGCCGCACGAGTCCTCCTCACGGGCGTGACGGATTGCTCCGGACGGCCGCTCCCCCGGCTTCCGGGCCCGGCTGGGCCCCTGTCTTCGCGTCGGCCGAACCCTTGGCTTGCGCGTCGGCCGCTCCCCCATGCCGCCCGTCGTGCGCGATCGCACCCCGAGGCCGTCACGGTGCGCGCAGCAGTGGTTACAACCGGCGACACATGCCCCTAAACTGGCGCACCTCGATCTCGCCTGCGAAGCCGAAGAGCACATCCCCGGAACCGTCCGTGACGAGTTGGGAGCCAGCCCTGTGTTCTATTACGTGCTCAAGTACGTCGTTCTCGGGCCGTTGCTGCGTCTGCTGTTCCGGCCCCGGATCGAAGGACTGGAGCACGTCCCGGCGGAGGGCGCCGCGATCGTCGCCGGCAACCACCTCTCGTTCTCCGACCACTTCCTGATGCCGGCGATCCTGAAGCGCCGCATCACGTTCCTCGCCAAGGCGGAGTACTTCACCGGGCCGGGGCTGAAGGGCAGGCTGATCGCGTCGTTCTTCCGGAGCGCCGGTCAGATCCCGGTCGACCGGTCCGGCAAGGACGCGGGACAGGCCGCGATCCGGGAGGGCCTGGGGGTGTTGCGGAAGGGCGAATTGCTCGGCATCTACCCCGAGGGAACCCGCTCGCACGACGGCCGGCTGTACAAGGGCAAGGTGGGCGTGGCGGTCATGGCGCTGCGTGCAGGGGTCCCGGTCGTCCCGTGCGCGATGGTCGGGACGTTCGAGATCCAGCCGCCCGGCCGGGTCGTACCGCGGATCAAGCGGGTCACGATCCGCTTCGGTGAGCCGCTGGACTTCTCGCGCTTCGCCGGGATGGAGAACCAGAAGGCGGTGCTGCGGGCCGTCACCGACGAGATCATGTACGCGGTCCTCGGACTGTCGGGTCAGGAGTACGTCGACCGGTACGCCGCCGATGTGAAGGCCGGGCAGACGCAGGGGCGGCGGGGCTGAGCCCCGCCGCCCCGGAGACGATCCGCCGGGTGCCGGTCCGTTACGGAACGGCCGGCAGGTCGGCCTTGGCCACGGCGGGCGCCTTGGCGGCGGCCGCGGGGGCCTTCGGAGCCGCGTGCGGCGCGCAGGTCACGTCCTTGCCGTCCACCTTGCCGGTGAGCAGGTAGGTGTCGACCCGCTCGTTGATGCAGGCGTTGGCGATGCTCGTGACGCCGTGCGAACCGGCGCCCTTCTCGGTGATCAGGCGCGAGCCCTTGAACCGCTTGTGGAGCTCGACGGCGCCGTCGTACGGAGTGGCGGCGTCACGCGTCGCCTGGACGATCAGCACGGCGGGGAGACCCTTGCCGGTGCGCACCTCGACCGGGGTGTGCTGCTTGGACGACCAGGTGGCGCACGGCAGGTTCATCCAGGCGTTGGCCCAGGTCATGAACGGGTGCTTCTTGTGCAGCCGGGTGTTGTCGCGGTCCCATGTCTTCCAGCTGGTGGGCCACTTGGCGTCGGCGCACTCGACGGCCGTGTAGACGGCGTTGCCGTTCTCCGCGGAGATGTTGCCCGCGGTGTCCGACAGGTCGGGGGCCGCCGCGTCGACGAGCGCCTGGGTGTCACCGGCGACGTACTTGCTCCAGGTCTGGGCGACCGGCACCCAGGCGGAGTCGTAGTACGGCGCGCTCTGGAAGAAGCTGACGAGCTCGGCCGGTCCGACGACACCGCCGAGGGGGCGCTTCTTGGCGGTGGCCCGCAGCTTCACCCACTGCTGCTCGACCTTCGCGGGGGTGTTGCCGATGTGGAAGACGGCGTCGTTCTTGGCGACCCACGCCTTCCAGTCGTTCCAGCGCATCTGGAAGGCGACGTCCTGGTCCAGGTTGGCCTGGTACCAGATCTTCTTCTTGGAGGGGTTCACCACACTGTCGACGACCATGCGGCGGACGTGCGAGGGGAAGAGTGTCCCGTAGACCGCACCCAGGTAGGTGCCGTAGGAGACGCCGAGGAAGTTCAGCTTCTTCTCACCGAGCGCGGCGCGGATCACGTCGAGGTCGCGCGCGGTGTTGGGGGTGGTCATGTGCGGCAGCATCCAGCCGCTGCGCTTGGCGCAGCCGTCCGCGTACTGGGCGGCGAGCTTGCGCTGGGCGCGCTTGTCGGCCTCGCTGTCCGGGACCGGGTCGAGCTTGGGCGCCTTGACGAACTCCTGCGGGTCGATGCAGGAGATGGGCGTGGAGTGGCCCACGCCGCGCGGGTCGAAGCCGACGAAGTCGTACGCCTTGGCGGCGTTGGCCCACAGCGGGTTCTTGGTCGTGACCCGGCGCGGGAAGCGCATTCCGGAGCCGCCGGGGCCGCCGGGGTTGTAGACGAGGGCGCCCTGGCGCTCCTTCTTGGTGCCGGTGTTCCCGATCCGGTCCACGGCGATCTTGATCTGCTTGCCGTTCGGACGGGCGTAGTCGAGCGGCACGGTGACCCAGCCGCACTGGATCGGCTTCTCTATGCCCCAGTCGGCGGGGCAGTCCTGCCAGCCGATGCCGGCCTTGGCCGCGCGCTCGGCGGCGAGGCGGACACCGCGGTCCTCCGCGCTGCCGAGGCGGCGCGCGTCGGCGCTGGCGGACGGGGCGGCTATCGCGCCCGCGATGAGTGTTCCCGCGATCAGAGTGCCGGCCGAGCCGAGCACTGCTGTGCGTCTCAAGTGGTACCTCCCCCTGCTGCGCGCCGCAGTGTGCGCGGCGCGATACGTCGTGGTCTGTCGCTGATCCTTTCGTTTCCGGTACTCAACAGGCCAGATCGCACAGGGGTTTCTTTACCGAACCCATAACCGGACAGCGGTTTCCGCTCAGCGGAGTACCGCTCAGCGCGCTGAAGCAGCACTTCCGGATCCCGGTTGTGGTGGCGTTCGCCGTCCCGGTGTGCCGTCGGAGGTCTCGACGGCCCGGGGTCAGCAGGGCGTCAGTTCGTCAAGTGCCGTGTCCAGGACGGCTCGTAGACCGCGTCCGTCCGGGGCGAGGGCGGTGACCAGGGCTGCCGGTCCGGCGAGCGGGGTGAGGGCCGCCGTGTCGCCGAGGATGCGGACGGCGGGCGGCTTCTCGGTGAAAGCGGTGTCGACGACCAGGAGTTGGCCTGCGGCCCGGTGACCGGCCAGCACGGCCGGGCCGTCCCATCCGCCGGGTGCGCCCGGCCCGTAGGCCAGTTCCTGGTCGAGCAGCGGACGGCCGGCGAGACGGACGGTGAGCCTGCTGATGAGGGTGCCCGGCGGCTCGCCGTGCCGGCCGAGGATCTGCTCCTCGCGCAGCACCAGCCGTGCGCCGGCGTCGAGTTCGACGCGGGTGTGCATGCGCAGGTCGCTGCCGTGCGCGGAGATCAGCGGTTCGGGCAGCCAGTGGAGTGCGCCGTCCGCGCCGATGGTGAGACGGACGTCGTAGGCGGCCGGGTCGCCCGTCCGTCCCGGGAGTGCGATCGTCGCTGCCGCGGATGCGATGTGCAGACGGGCGCCCGGACCCACGTCCGCCTCCACCGTCAGCCGGTCCCCGCCGAGGGGCGCGCTCATCGCCCCGACGAGGGTGACACGTGCTTCCGGGCCGTGCGAGCGCGTCCGGCGCGGGGCGAGCGGAGCCCGGCCGTCGAGGACCGGCAGGCTGGTTCCGCCGCGCCCGTCGGCCCTGGCGACGATCCGGGCGGTGGCGCGGACGCCGGACGGCGTCATACGGCGGCGGTCCATCCGGCGAGCCGTGCGCGCACCCATTCGGCGACCGGCCGTACGCCGTCCGCGGCACGCAGCGAGGTGAACACCACCGGGAGATCGCCGCGTTGCTCGGCGGCGTCACGGGCCATGCGGTCGAGGTCCGAGCCGACGTACGGGGCGAGGTCGGTCTTGTTGACGACGAGGAGGTCGGCGGTGGTGACACCGGGGCCGCCCTTGCGCGGGATGTCGTCCCCGCCGGCGACGTCGATCACGAAGATCTGTGCGTCGACGAGGCCTTTGGAGAAGGTGGCGGTGAGGTTGTCGCCCCCGGACTCGACGAGGATCAGGTCGAGCGGCCCGACGGCGTCCTCCAGGTCCTCGACGGCTTCCAGGTTGGCGGAGATGTCGTCGCGGATGGCGGTGTGCGGGCAGGCGCCGGTCTCGACGGCCTGGATGCGCTCGGGCGGCAGGACGGCGTTGCGCAGCAGGAACTCGGCGTCCTCACGGGTGTAGATGTCGTTGGTGACGACGGCGATGGACATTTCGTCGCGCAGGGCCCGGCACAGGGCGGCGACGGTCGCGGTCTTGCCGGAGCCGACGGGCCCGCCGAGGCCGATGCGCAGGGCGCGCCGGGTGCCGTCGGGGCGGACGGGCTCCGCGCTGTGGGTGTGCCGCTGCGGATAGATCGTGGGGTGGTCGAGGTGCATGGTGCGGCTCCGGTGGGGTCGAGGGGGGGGGCGGTTCAGGAGGCGAACAGACGCACGGGCCATACGGCATGGGCCTCGGCCCCGATGTCCAGGAGGGGCGAGGAGGCTGCCGGCAGTGCGTCGGTGCCCTCCTGCAGGGCGAGCTGTGCGGAGTGCGCGGCCCGTCGGGCGATGCCGTCGAGGTCGGGGGCGAGCCGGGCGAGCACGGCGGTGGCCTCGAAGGGGTCGAGGCCGAGCAGCCGGACGGCGGCGCTCGCCGGCCCGCCGACCGTTTCGTAGGCCGCGCAGTGGGCGGCGTCCTCGGGACCGAGTCCGGCGGAGCGGGCGGTCACGCCGAGGACGACGGGCTGGTGCGCGCCGCGCGGCCGGGCTTCGGCCAGCGCGTCGAGTCCCGGTCCCGGCCAGGTGGCGCGAGCTGCCCGCATCAGCTGCCGGCCGAGCTTGCGGGCCGTGGTGCGCAGGGCGGGCGAGGGCGTACGGGCGTCGGCGGCCTCGTCGAGGGCGAGGGGATCCATGCCGAGCGCGGCCGCGGCAGCGAGGGCGGCCGTGGTCAGTCCGGTGGTGTGCAGGCGGCCGCGGCAGAACGCCGCCAGGTCGGAGGCGTCCCGGAGCCGGCCGGCCCGGACGGCCGCCTCCGCCCCGCCGGAGTGGGCGTGTCCGCCGGCGGGGAAGCGGCCGTCGGCCAGGACGAGCAGTGCCGCGCGGCTCATCGTGGTGTCCGTTCGGCCATTAGAAGAGGAAGTAGCGCTGGGCCATGGGCAGTTCGGCGGCAGGGGCCGGCTCGACCGGTTCGCCGTCGATCGAGACCGTGAAGGTGTCGGGGTCGACCTCGACGCGCGGCAGGGCGTCGTTCTCCCGCATGTCGGCCTTGGTGACGCCGCGGGTGCCGCGGATCGGCACGAACCGCTTGCCGAGCCCGAGGTGCTCGGCGAGTCCGTCCTCGATCGCCTGGGCGGTGGCGAAGTTGACGGAGTTAGTGGCGGGCGCGCGGCCGATGGCGCCGAACATGGGGCGCGGCAGTACGGGCTGTGGAGTGGGGATGGAGGCGTTGGCGTCGCCCATCTGCGCGTAGGCGATCTGTCCGCCCTTGATGACCAGGGCCGGTTTGACGCCGAAGAACGCGGGGTCCCAGAGGACGAGGTCGGCGAGCTTGCCGGTCTCGACGGATCCGATCTCGTGGTCCATGCCCTGGGCGACGGCGGGATTGATCGTGTACTTGGCGACGTAGCGGCGGGCCCGCAGGTTGTCAGCGCGCCCGTCCCCCGGCAGCGTGCCCCTGCGCTTCTTCATCACGTGCGCGGTCTGCCAGGTCCGGGTGATCACTTCACCGATGCGGCCCATCGCCTGGGAGTCGGAGGAGATGATCGAGATGGCGCCCAGGTCGTGGAGTACGTCCTCGGCCGCGATGGTGGAGGGACGGATCCGGGACTCCGCGAAGGCCAGGTCTTCGGGGACGGCGGGGTTGAGGTGGTGGCAGACCATCAGCATGTCGAGGTGTTCCTCGATGGTGTTGACGGTGTGGGGGCGCGTCGGGTTGGTGGAACTGGGCAGCACGTACGGCTCGGAGACCACCGTGATGATGTCCGGGGCGTGGCCGCCGCCCGCGCCTTCCGTGTGGTACGCGTGGACGGTGCGGCCCTTGACCGCGGCCAGGGTGTCGCCGACGAATCCGGCCTCGTTGAGGGTGTCGGTGTGGACGGCGAGCTGGGCGCCGGTCTCCTCGCACACGGTCAGGCAGGCGTCGATGGCGGCCGGGGTGGCGCCCCAGTCCTCATGGATCTTGAAACCTACGGCGCCGCCGCGCAGTTGGGAGAACAGCGCCTCCCGGGACACGGTGTTCCCCTTGCCCAGCAGACCGATGTTGACGGGATAGTGCTCCAACGCCTCGAACATCCGGGCGAGGTGCCATTGACCCGGGGTGATGGTGGTGGCCTTGGTGCCTTCGGCCGGGCCGGTGCCGCCGCCGACGAGGGTGGTGATCCCCGACGTCAGCGCCTGGTCGACGACGGTCGGTGAGATGAAGTGGACATGGGCGTCGACGGCACCGGCGGTCACGATCCTGCCGTTGCCCGCGATGATCTCTGTTTCGGGCCCGATGACCAGGTCGGGGTGGACGCCGTCCATGGTGTCGGGGTTGCCCGCCTTGCCGATGCCGGTGATGCGCCCGTCGCGGATGCCTATGTCGGCCTTGACGACGCCCCAGTGATCAACGATCACCGCGCCGGTGACGACGGTGTCGGGTGCCCCCTGGGCCCGTGTCGTACGGGCCTGTCCCATGGACTCGCGGATCACCTTTCCGCCGCCGAACACCGCCTCGTCGCCCGCGAGTCCGGGCCCGCCGCAGCGGTCCTCCTCGATCTCGACGAGCAGATCGGTGTCCGCGAGCCGGATGCGGTCGCCCGTGGTCGGCCCGAACAGGTCGGCGTAGACGGGGCGGGACAGCTCAGGCATCGAGGGAACCTCCGGTCTCTCCGCGCAGGCCCGGCACGACCCGCAGGCCGGCGAGCGGGACGAGCTCCACGTCGACGGGGATGCCGGGCTCGAAGCGCACGGCCGTGCCGGCGGCGATGTTCAGCCGCTGCCCGTGAGCCGCCGGACGGTCGAACTCCAGGCCGGGATTGACCTCGGCGAAGTGGTAGTGGGAACCGACCTGGACGGGCCGGTCCGCCGCATTGAGCACGGTGAGCCGGGTGACGGGACGTCCTTCGTTGAGGAGGACGGGCGTCTCGGCGTACAGGAACTCTCCGGGGATCATCCGCACGCCCCCGTCAGGCGATCGGGTCGTGGACGGTGACGAGTTTGGTGCCGTCGGGGAAGGTGGCCTCGACCTGGACGTCGTGGATCATCTCGGGAATGCCCTCCATGACCTCGTCGCGGGTGAGCACCTTGCGTCCGGAGGCCATGAGTTCGGCGACCGTCCTGCCGTCGCGGGCGCCTTCCAGGACGTGCGCGGTGATGAGCGCCACGGCCTCGGGATGGTTCAGCAGCACTCCACGGGCCCGCCGTCGCTCCGCCACGTCCGCGGCCACATGGACGAGCAGCCGTTCCTGCTCGTGCGGGGTCAGTTGCACGCGTCCCACCTCACAGTCGTCGCACCGGCCGGACCGGACCGGCCCGACGGCGGCGCGCATCCAGGGTTGCGCACGCTAGTCGCGCGGCGTTTCCTAGCGATTACCGTGGGTTTCGTGCTGGTTAACGAGACCGTTCGCCCACCGACATCACCACGCAGGCCGGCCCGGGCCTGGACGATCAGCCGCGGGAACGCGGCCGGTCCGCCGTCCGGATCGCCGAGTGATCCCGCACCTATGGGCCGCGCGGCCCGTCCGCTCAGCCGTCGGCGCCGGGAGTGCGGTGCTCCGCGGCGATCCCGAACCGGCGCCGTTCGCCCGCAGCGGACGTCGGGCCGCTGCGGACGGAGGAGACCGAGCTGATCACCTGCTCGTCCGGCTCGACCGCCGCGTTCGGACCGCCTTCGAGTCGTTGCAGGTCATCGGCGGACACCAGGGCGACGAGCGGCTTCCCGTGGCGGGTCACGACCACCCGTTCGCCGCCGTATACGACGCGGTTGATGAGCTCGGCGAGCTCTGCGCGGGCTTGCGTCACCGGAATCTCGTAGGCCATGCTGCCCATTCTAACCTTCTGTACGTCCTGTACATTTTTTACAGAGGTCGCTGCCGCTGCCACAGCGCGCAAGAGGAGAGGCTGGCCAATGAACCGTCCCGCCGCCCGCTACGTCCTGCCGGAGTTCACGGAGCGCACCGCGAACGGAGTCCGCACCCTCGACCCGTATTCGAAGCTGCTCCAGGAGAGGATCGTCGTGATCGGCACCGTCATCGACGACGCCGTCGCCAACGACGTGATGGCCCAGTTCATGCATCTGGAGCACGCCGCAGCGGACCGGGACATCTCGCTCTACATCAACGCGCCGGGCGGTTCGGTCACGGCGATGACGGCGATCCACGACACGATGCAGTTCGTCACCTGCGACGTGGAGACGGTCTGCCTGGGCCAGTGCGGCTCGGTGGCGGCAGTGCTGCTCGCAGCCGGCACGCCCGGCAAGCGCTTCGCGCTGCCCAGTACCCGGGTGGTGCTCCAGCAGCCCTCTCTCGAGGAGCCGTTGCACGGCACCCCGTCCGATCTGGAGGTCCATGCCGCGGAGTTGCTGCGCGGGCGGGCGACCGTCGCCCGACTGCTGGGGCGCCACACGGGGCGCAGCCCGGACCTGGTCACCGAAGTCCTCGACCGCACAACGGTGTTCGAGGCTGAGGCCGCCCGCGCCTACGGATTGATCGACGCGGTCATGACGAGCCGGAAGCCCGCGTCGGGCCCGCTCGGCGGACGGTGAGGCAGGTGGTGCCCGAGCTCCCTCGCCTGCCCGCCCTGACCCGCGCCGAGGGCGATGTCATCGACCGGTATCTCGAAGTGGTGGACCTGCTGGGCCGGATCAACCCCGCCCGCGGGACGGACACCTACCATGCGCTCCGGGCGGCGCAGGCGCTCGTCGGCCGTTCGGCGGCGCTGCGGGACGCGCTCGCCCTGATGCATGAGCGCGGCGAGTCACATCTGTATACCGTCACATTGGCACAAGCCCTGCGGGTGTTGGACGGGGAGCGGAGAGCGGCACGGCTCACCGTGCCGCCCTCTTCGGCGAGTTGAATCGCGCCGTGGACTCGGGGTTCGCTCAGATGCACCAGCCTGATTCCTCCGAACGAGTGATTGCATAGCTTCTGATTCTGTGCCAGTCGACTTGCGCGGCCTGGGCGATCGGGAAGCGGAACACTTGGCTCCAGTGCTGGTACAGCCATGGTCACACCCTCTGCGAGATGTCCCGAATCGCCCCTGTCCACTCGAACGGATCAGTCGTGAGGAGCCTCACAAACCGCCGTTTCGACTCGGAAATCCGGCAAGTGATGAGTCAAGATCCCTGGGACGACAAGCCCCCGCCACCGCGGCGGGGCGGTCCGGGCGGACGCCGAGTCCTGCCGCCGTCCCGGATTCAGGTCGACTCGATTGCATCGGCAGGAGTGGAGGACCCAAGCACGACGGGACGGGAAGTACGCCGTCCCTTGGGGTGAAGCCGCGCCAGCGGCCGGGCATCTTCGCCTGCCCGAACCCGACAGGTCATCCTTCACAGGCGGCTGACGAAGGGTTGCGCATGTCTGCGCAGATCAACATTCCGTTCCTGCTGTCCCGAGCCGGTGCCGCTTCCGCTCTGACACTCGCCGCCGTGGGCGCCACCATCGTGGCACCCGGAGGGGCGACCGAGGCCCACGCCGTGACGGCCCATGCGACGAAGGCGCTCCAGGTCGCCGCGTCGAAGAAGGGTTCCCCTTACAAGTACGGCGCCGCGGGACCGAACCGGTTCGACTGCTCGGGCCTGACGCTCTACTCGTACAAGAAGGCGGGCAAGTCCCTGCCGCGCACCGCCCAGGCGCAGTACAACAGGACGCGGCATATCTCGGCGTCCAGCCGACAGCGCGGTGACCTCGTCTTCTTCCACTCCGGCGGGCACGTCTACCACGTGGGGATATACGCCGGTAACGGCAGGATCTGGCACTCTCCCAAGACCGGCTCCCATGTGAAGCTGGAGAAGATCTGGTCCTCCAAGGTCCTCTACGGACGCGTACGCTAGCCCGACGCGCAGGCGGGGACGGTACGTTGGCGGTTGCCCGAGCCGTCCCCGCGGTCCGTTGCGGAACGTCCGCCCTGTTCGCCCAGCGGCCGTGACGATCCGTCACCGACGACCGCGTTCCCCGAGGAGTCCCGTGTCAGGCCTCAACCCCGTACGCCACATCACGTTCGACGCACGCGATCCGTACCGGGTCGCCGAGTTCTGGGCGGCCCTCACCGGCTATCCGCTGGTGGACTCGGAGCCCGAGGACGACGAGGTCCTGCTCGAATCGGACCGGCCGGAGGCGCCCGGACTGCTGTTCATCCGCGTGCCCGACGACAAGACGGTCAAGAACCGCGTCCACCTCGACATCCAGCCGCCCACCGGCACCCGGGACGCGGAAGTGACCCGGCTCGGCGCGCTCGGCGCGCGGATCGTCGACGACCGGCGCACCGACGACGGCCTGGGCTGGGTCGTCATGGCCGATCCCGAGGGCAACGAGTTCTGCGTCGAGCGCAGCGCGGCGGAGCGCGGCCTGGTCTGAGGTCCGGTCCTCGACGTCCGAGGTCCGGTCCGCGGCGCGGCGGGACTCGGCCCGGCCCGCACCACGGGGCACGTGGCCCCGCCCGCACCACGTGAACACGGCCCGGTCCGCACCACGAAACATGGCCCGGGACGCGCCGCGGACCCCTCGCGCCGCATCCGGTGGAATCATCGGCGCCAGGCACCCATCTCTGCATCACTGCGGGGTACCCGTCACCGTATGGCTGACGACGAACCCCGCGGAAGCCGGCACGAAACCCGCCTCGAACGCGCCGACCGCAACTTCAACGAGCTGCTGCAGGAACTGCGCGTCACGCAGATGGGTGTGCAGATCCTCTTCGCCTTCCTGCTGACGCTCGCGTTCACCCAGCGCTTCCCCTCCCTCGACAGCTACCAGGTCACCACCTATGTGGTCACCCTGCTGCTGGCAGTCGTGGCCACGGCGCTGCTCACGGCGCCCGCCGCGGTGCACCGCATGCTGTTCCAGCAGGGCGCCAAACCACAGATCGTGGTGGTCTCGTCGCAACTCGCACGTTTCGGGATGGCGGTCCTCGCACTCGCCCTCGCGGGTTCGGTCCTGCTCGTCGTGGACGTCACGCTCGGCCGGACCTGGGGGATCGTATGCGGGCTGTGCACCGTCCTGCTGTTCGTAGCGCTGTGGGGCGTGCTGCCGAGGCTGATCGGGCGGGGGCTCATCACAGCATCGCGGGACCGGCCACCAGGGTCGGCCCCAGAGCGGTGAGCGCCGCCCCGCCGACACGTTCCACCGCCCATGCCGCGCGTGGCCCTGCCCAGCCGGTCACCGAGCGGGGTGGCTGGCAGCGCCACCACCGTGAACCATGCGACGGCGAGCGCGACGACGGCCGGAGCCCGGTCCGAGAGGACCAGATCGGGGCCGGGCCGAGCGGACCAGACCCGTTCAGGGCCGGACGACGAGCGGCCAGGGCAGGGAGATGCGGACGGTCTTCCCGCCGTCCGCCGTGGGAGTGACCCACAGCCGGCCGCCGGACTCCGCCGTCAGCCAGCGGATGATGACCATTCCCCGGCCGTTGTCCTGCTGGACCGCCGCGGGAAGCCGTCGGGGCAGTCGGGGGTGGCTGTCGGTCACCCCGATGCAGAGGAGTTCGTCGCGTTCCAGCCGTACGTCGACGGTGAAGGTCGGGGACTGTCCGAAGGTGTGCTGGACCGCGTTGGTGGCGAGTTCGGAGACGATCACCCGGACGGAGTCGGCGGTCTCGGCGTCGTCGGGCAGGCCCCACCGGGTGAGGAGTTCGCTCACGAATCTTCGGGCGGTGGGGACCGAGGCCGGGTCGCTCGGCAGGGTGACGGATGCTTCCTGGTGGTCTGCCATGGCGACGCTGTCCCTTTCCCACCGGGCCGCCCGGATCGCTCGCGGCCTCGGATTGCGCTTCGCGCCAGAGTGCCATTCGAGGTGTGGCCCGCGGGCGGATCCACCAAGATAGGTGCACATCTGTCGCTCGATGCAGTGAACTATGCGACGAGAGACCGTATGTGGGGTGTGGCGCCCTATCCGTCCGGTGGCGACCGCCGGTCAGACCGCGGGGGCCGTCCGCAGGATCGTGTCGACCGCGGTGTCGATCTGCTGCTCCGTGAGATCGGCTCGAGCGGTGAGCCGGAGACGGGAGATGCCGTCCGGCACCGACGGCGGCCGGAAGCATCCGACCGCGAGGCCCCCCTCCCGGCAGTCCGCGGCCCAGCGCACCGCGGCCTCCGGCGAAGGTGCCCGGACCGATACCACGGCGGCGTCGGGGCACGCCGCGACGAGTCCCTCCGCGGTCAGCCGCTCGTACAGTCCGGTGGCCACCGCACGGGCCCGCGCGGCAAGTCCGGGTTCGTGTTGCAGCAGACGGAGGGCTCCGAGTGCAGCCCCGGCGGCAGCGGGAGCGAGGCCGGTGTCGAAGATGAACGTGCGGGCCGTGTTGACGAGGTGCTCGATGACGCGGGCCGGTCCGAGCACCGCCCCGCCCTGGCTGCCCAGGGACTTGGACAGAGTGAGGGTGGCGACGACACCGTGGCATCCGGCCAGGCCCGCGCCGTTCAGGGCGCCCCGGCCTCCCTCGCCCAGCACCCCGAGCCCGTGCGCGTCGTCCACGACCAGGGCGGCGCCGTGGGCCGTACACGCCTCGGCGAGCGACTCCAGCGGGGCCCGGTCGCCGTCCACGGAGAACACCGAGTCGGTGACCACGAGGGCCCGGCCGTCGTGGGCGTCCAGCGTCTTGCGCACCGCCTCCGGATCGGCGTGCGGAACGACCGCGGTCTCGGCCCGCGCCAGCCGGCAGCCGTCGACGATCGATGCGTGGTTGCCGGTGTCGGAGACGATCAGGGACCCCTGGTCGCCGAGCGCGGTCAGCGCAGCCAGGTTCGCGGCGTAGCCGGACGAGAGGACGAGCGCCGCCTCGAAGCCGCAGAACGCGGCGAGCTCCCGTTCGAGTTCGGCATGGAGTTCGGTCGTTCCGGTGACCAGCCGCGACCCGGTCGAGCCGCCTCCCCAGCGCAGCGCGGCGTCGGCCGCCGACCGGGTGACCTCGGGCCGCCGCGTCAGACCCAGGTAGTCGTTGCTTGCGAGGTCGAGCAGCGGGGACTCCGCGGGGCGCGGCCGGAGCGTACGAACGAGACCGGCGCGTTCGCGCCGCCGTGCCTGGTCGTCGATCCAGTCGAACGGGGTACGCGGCATGTTCGGGTCCCTTTTGTAGGCTGCGCACAGACCCTAACGGTGACCGCTCGCGAACACGGTGTGGCGATACACACACCCCAATAGCCCCATGTTGTGCGATCACTCCTTGGCCGAGGGCGGTGCGGTAGGCGAGGATCGCGCCATGGACCTGCTGAACACGCTGGTGGAGAAGGGGTTGGGGCGCGAGCTGCCGACCCGTGAAGAGGCACTCGCCGTCCTGGCGACTTCCGACGACGACGTACTCGATGTGGTGGCCGCGGCCGGCAAGGTGCGGCGCCACTGGTTCGGGCGACGGGTCAAGCTCAACTATCTCGTCAACCTCAAGTCCGGCCTGTGCCCGGAGGACTGTTCGTACTGCTCCCAGCGGCTGGGGTCCAAGGCGGAGATCCTCAAGTACACCTGGCTGAAGCCGGACGAGGCGTCCGCGGCCGCCGCCGCGGGTGTGGCCGGCGGCGCCAAGCGGGTGTGCCTGGTGGCCAGCGGCCGTGGGCCGACGGACCGCGACGTGGACCGCGTGTCGAAGACGATCGAGGCCATCAAGGAGCAGAACGAGGGCGTCGAGGTGTGCGCCTGCCTCGGGCTCCTCTCGGAGGGCCAGGCGGACCGGCTGCGGGAGGCGGGCGCCGACGCGTACAACCACAACCTCAACACGTCCGAAGGGACGTACGGGGACATCACGACGACGCACACCTACGCCGACCGGGTGGACACCGTCCAGCAGGCGCAGGCCGCCGGACTGTCCGCGTGCTCGGGTCTGATCGCCGGTATGGGCGAGTCGGACGAGGACCTGGTCGACGTGGTCTTCTCGCTGCGCGAACTGGACCCCGACTCGGTGCCGGTGAACTTCCTGATCCCGTTCGAGGGCACGCCGCTCGGCAAGGAGTGGAACCTGACTCCGCAGCGCTGCCTGCGGATCCTGGCGATGGTGCGGTTCGTGTGCCCGGACGTCGAGGTGCGGATCGCCGGTGGCCGCGAGGTGCACCTGCGGTCGATGCAGCCGCTGGCGCTGCACCTGGCCAACTCCATCTTCCTCGGTGACTACCTCACCAGCGAGGGTCAGGCAGGCAAGGCCGACCTGGACATGATCGCGGACGCCGGTTTCGAGGTCGAGGGCGCGGGCACCACGACGCTCCCGGAGCACCGGGCGGACGTCCTCGCGGCGGCCGGCGCGGGCTGCGGCTCGCACGGCGGAGGCGGTTGCGGGCCCTGCGGTGACGGTCACTCGGCGGAGTCCGGGTGTGGGGCGTCGCCGGAAGCCGCACAGGACGAAGCCCGGCCCGTGGAGGCGGCACAGGACGAAGCCCGGCCCGTGGAGGCGGCACAGGGCGCCCAGGCGCCTGCCGGGGACGTCCGTTCGGAACTGGTCTCCGTCCGCCGCCGAGGTGCCGGTACCGACCTGCCGCCCAATGCCTGAGCCGTCCCTCACCCCCGGCGAGCTGCTCGCACTGGACCGGGAACACGTCTGGCACCCATACGGCCCCATGCCCGGCCGGCAGCAGCCGCTGGTCGTGGCGTCCGCGTCCGGGGTACGGCTGCGGCTCGCCGAACCGGCCCACGGGCAGCGGGAGCTGGTCGACGGCATGTCGTCCTGGTGGTCGGCGATCCACGGGTACAACCACCCCGCCCTGAACGAGGCGGCCCGCAGCCAGCTGGACCGGATGAGTCATGTGATGTTCGGCGGGCTCACCCATGAGCCCGCCGTGCGGCTCGCCGCCACACTCGTCGAGATCACGCCCGAGCCGCTGCGGCACGTCTTCCTCTGCGACTCCGGGTCGGTGTCGGTCGAGGTCGCCGTGAAGATGTGCCTGCAGTACTGGCGGTCCGTCGGACGGCCCGCCAAACGGCGGATGCTGACGTGGCGCGGCGGGTACCACGGGGACACCTGGCAGCCGATGGCGGTGTGCGACCCCGAGGGCGGGATGCACCAGCTGTGGTCGGGGGTGCTCCCGGAGCAGGTCTTCGCGGACGCGCCGCCCGGCGGCTTCGACGCCGCCCCGCACGATGCGTACTCCCGCCATCTGCGGGAGCTGATCGCGCGGCACGCCCAAGAGCTGGCGGCGGTGATCGTCGAGCCGGTGGTCCAGGGCGCGGGCGGGATGAGGTTCCACTCCCCCGCGTATCTGCGGGTCCTGCGCGAGGCCTGCGACGAGCACGACGTGCTCCTCGTGTTCGACGAGATCGCCACCGGGTTCGGCCGTACGGGTGCGCTGTTCGCGGCGGAGCACGCGGGCGTGTCCCCCGATGTGATGTGCCTCGGCAAGGCGTTGACGGGCGGCTACCTCACGATGGCCGCGACGCTGTGCACCGCACGGGTGGCGGACGGGATCTCGCAGGGCGAGGTGCCGGTGCTCGCCCACGGGCCGACGTTCATGGCCAATCCCCTGGCGGCGTCGATCGCCTCCGCGTCCATCGGGCTGCTGCTGTCGCAGGACTGGCAGCGCGAGGTGAAGCGGCTGGAGGCGGGGCTGCTCGACAGCCTCGCGGAGGCCGCGGACCTGCCCGGGGTGCGCGAGGTGCGGGTGCTCGGCGGCATCGGCGTGGTCCAGCTGGACCACGAGGTGGACATGGCCGCGGCGACGGCGGCGGCTGTGCGCGAGGGAGTGTGGCTGCGCCCGTTCCGGGACCTCGTGTACACCATGCCTCCGTACGTCACGGGTGACGAGGACCTGGCCCGGATCGGCCGTGCGGTGTGCGCGGCGGCCGCGGCCGGCTGAACGGCGAGGAAGGAACACTCATGACGGTGCTCGTGGTCAGCGGTACGGGCACGGAGATCGGCAAGACGGTCGTGACGGCGGCGGTGGCCGCCGTCGCCGCCGCACAGGGCCGGACCGTAGCGGTGCTGAAGCCCGCCCAGACCGGCGTCGGCCCCGGTGAGCCGGGGGACGCGGAGGAAGCCGCGCGGCTGGCCGGCGACGGAGTGACCGGGTTCGAACTGGCCCGGTTCCCGGAACCATTGGCCCCCGCGAAATCGGCCCGGCGGGCCGGACTCACCGCGGTGGGGCCGGAGGAGGCCGCGGAGGCCGCCGCGAAACTGGCCGCCGAGTACGACCTGGTGCTGGTGGAGGGCGCGGGCGGACTGCTCGTCCGTTACGACGACGACGGCGGGACGCTCGCCGATGTGGCGCGTCTGCTGGGCGCACCCGTCCTGGTGGTCACCACGCCCGGACTGGGCACGCTCAACTCGACGGCCCTCACCACGGAGGCGCTGAAGGTCAGGGGTCTGGAGTGCGCGGGCCTGATGGTGGGCAGTTGGCCCGCGGAGCCGGACCTGGCGTCCCGGTGCAACCTGGAGGACCTTCCGCTGGTGTCGGACGCCCCGCTGGTCGGTGCGGTGCCGGAGGGAGCAGGGGGGCTCACGCCCGCCGACTTCCGGGCGCGTGCGGCGGACTGGCTCGCTCCGGTCCTCGGTGGCCGCTGGGACGCGGAGACGTTCGCGCGGGGCGAGGGATGACCGGCGCGTCACAAGCCGCCGCGTCACAAGCGGTCCGTCGGGACCAGGCCTCGTGAACGGGAGCCACATGACGCGGATGCAGGCCGCGCCGCTGCCCCCACGGGCCCGGATGCGGCAGATCGTCGTCGACTGCGAGGACCCGGAGCGACTGGTCCGCTTCTGGGCGGCCCTGCTGGGCGGTGACCCGGTGATCCGGGATCCGGCCTGGGCGTACGTCGATCCGCCGCAGTCCGCCCGGCTCGCCTTCCAGCAGGTGCCCGAGGCGAGGACCGTGAAGAACCGTCTGCATCCGGACCTCTTGGTGGCCGACGTCGAGGAGGCGCGGGACGCCGCGGTGCGGCTCGGCGCGACAGCGGTGGGCGGGCCGGTCACGGATGCCCAGGGCACCTACCAGGTGATGCGCGACCCGGAGGGCAACGAGTTCTGTTTCGTCGACGGGTGAGACGGCGCCGCGCCGGGGGGAGAATCCCGTTGTCGGACCTTCCCCGGCGTGAGGAGGACGTGCCGTGCCGAATCAGCGGGACGTCGTGCACCATCCGTTGTTCGCCCGCTTCTACGCCTGTGTGAGTGTGGCGGCGGATCTCAGAGGCGGAGTCGCCGCCCATCGGGACGAGCTGCTGAGCGGGCTGTCCGGCCGGGTCGTCGAGATCGGGGCGGGCAACGGGCTGAACTTCGCGCACTACCCCGCGACGGTGTCCGAGGTCGTGGCGATCGAACCGGAGCGCTCACTGCGCCGGATGGCCGTGGAGGCCGCGATGCGGTCGGACGTCCCGGTGGACGTGGTGCCGGGGGTGGCGGAGGCCCTGCCGGTGAAGAGCGAGGCGTTCGACGCGGCGGTCGCGTCTCTGGTGTTGTGCACGGTACGGGACGTGCCGAGGGTGCTCTCGGAACTGGCCCGCGTGCTGCGGCCGGGCGGTGAACTGCGGTTCTTCGAGCACGTGGTGGCGCAGGGCCGGGGCCCGGCGGCGGTGCAGCGGTCACTGGACCGCACGGTGTGGCCGAGGCTGTTCGGCGGATGCCACACCGCCCGGGACACGCTCGGCGCGATCGAGGCAGCCGGCTTCGAGGTCCTGAGCCACCGGCGGCTCAGGGTCCCGGACGTCGGCCTCCCGCTGCCGACGTCGCCGTGTGTTCTGGGGGTCGCCCGCCGGCCCACCGCGGGTGCCGGATGACCGGGTGGGTGCCGGGCGGACACAACGAGGGTCCAGGGCAGCCGGTACTGCCGTGGGCCGGCTGCCGCAGCGGATCGACCTGAAGAGAGCCGACCGGGTGCAGCCGCCCTCTGTCGGGTCCGGCGCGGTCCCGGGCGACCGGGCGGACACCGCCGTACGCCGACTTTGCGCCGGGACGCTCGCGTGACCCCGCGCCGGGGCCCACATGGTCGGCCCGCCGGCCGACTGGTCGCACCGCCGGTCAGTCGCTCCAGCGACGCAGCTCGGTGGCGATGCGCCGTATGTCGGCCCTGCCGTCCTTGACGAGCCGGGCCAGATCGCGGACTCGTGCGGGGGTGGCGACGACGTTCAGACCGGAGGCGACCAGATAGCCGTACGCCACTGCGGAGGCGAACATGGCGTTGGAGTGCTCCAGCGCGGGGACGTGCAGCAGGAGCTGCAGGAGGGCCGCCGCGCGGGCGTGCGGATCGCCGTAGACGGGGATGTCGAAGATCTCGGCCTGGTGCCGGCTGACGGCGGCGACGAGTGCGCCCCAGTCGGTGACCTGCGGGTCGCCGGGCATCTTCTCCTCGGCGACCATGAGGAGCCAGGCGAGGTCGACCGTGACGTTCAACGGTCCTCACTGCCCCGTGCGCGGGCGCCGCGCGTGCCGGAGTCCTCTTCGCCTTCCTCCGCGAACACGTTCTCGTACTGCTTCATGAAGTCGGCCGCCGCCTCCACGAAGGTACGCCCGACCTCGCCGGCGTCCTGCCGGACGAGTTCCTCGATGTAGCGGTTCACGCTCATGCCGCGCTGCAGTGCGCGCTGCCGCGCGGTCTCGGCGGTCGATTCGTCCACCCGGACGTTCAGCTGAGTCTTGGCCACCCCATCAAGCTAGCGCGGAATCGCTAGCATCGGCAAGTGCTGCGGCGGTCCAACCCGTTGCCGGCGGAGACTCCTTCCCGGAGCGGCAGATCCGCATGCGTGGATGGCCTGGCCAGGCAGGCGCAACCGGTCGACGATGCGCGGGCAGGTCCAGCGCACCGTCCAACGCCCGCGCGATCGGGCACGCCACGGTCGCCGACGACATGGCCGGCCGGCGCGACGTGGGCGTGCCGGCCCAGCCGGGAGGCCTCGGCGTCACGGAACCTTCGGATCCGACCGCGGCGCCTTTGCCGTCCCTTTACCATGGACATGCGCATTCACCCTCGACGGAAGAGTGCGAGCGTCCCATGGCGAGACCTGCGAGGAAGACGTACAGCCGGCGTTGTCGCGCGGTCCACCCCGCCCTGGCCGATCATGGGACTGAGGTGAACCGATGACCGAGGTGCTTCTGCTCGCGGTGGCCGTACTGCTCTCGCTGGCCTGTGGAGCCTTCGTCGCAGCGGAGTTCTCCCTGACCACGATCGAGCGCAGCGATCTCGAGCAGGCCGTCGAGCGCGGCGACCGAGGCGCCGCGAGCGCCCTGAAGGCCGTGCGCAGCCTCACCTTCCAGCTCTCCGGGGCACAGCTCGGCATCACCGTCACCAGCCTCGTGATCGGCATGCTCGCCGAACCGTCGATCGCGGCGCTGCTCGCCGGCCCGCTCCAGGCGATGGGGCTCCCGGCGTCGGCCGCCTCGTCCCTGGCACTGGTGCTCGGGACCGCGCTTTCGACCGTGTTCCTGATGGTCGTGGGCGAGCTGGTCCCGAAGAACTGGGCGATCTCCTCGCCGCTGGCGGTGGCGCGCGTGGTGGCGACCCCCCAGAGGGTGTTCTCGGCCGTGTTCCGACCGTTCATCAGCCATCTCAACAACACCGCCAACCGCACGGTCCGCCGGCTCGGTCTGGAACCCGCCGAGGAACTCGCCTCGGCGCGCAGCCCGCAGGAACTGGTGGCGCTCGCCCGGCACTCCGCGCGGGAGGGCGCGCTGGAGGCCGACACCGCCGAACTGTTCGTCCGTACCCTCCGGCTGTCGGAACTCACCGCGGAGAACGTGATGACGCCCCGCGTCCAGGTCACGGCGCTCGACGTCCAGACGACGGCGGAGGACGTCGCCAACGCCACCCGGGCGACCGGTCTCTCCCGCTTCCCCGTCTACCGCGGCGGTCTCGACTCGGTCGTGGGGGTCGCCCACATCAAGGACGTCCTGGCGGTGCCGGCCGGACGCAGACCGCGGTACCCCGTCTCCGCGCTCCTCCGCGAGCCCCTCTTCGTGCCGGAGACGCTCGCCGTGGACCGACTGCTCGACGAGCTGTCCGGCAAGCGCACGATGGCCGTGGTGATCGACGAGTACGGCGGCACGGCCGGGGTGGTGACCCTGGAGGACATCGTCGAGGAGGTCGTGGGCGAGGTCCGCGACGAGCACGATCCGCACGAGACGCCGGACCTGGCCCCGGCCGGGGAGGACGCCGACGGACGCACGCTCTACTCGGCGGACGGCGCGGCCAGGACCGACCAACTGGAGACGATCGGGCTGCGGGTGCCCGACGGCCCGTACGAGACGCTCGCCGGACTCGTCGCCACCCGGCTGGGACGCATCCCGGAGATCGGCGACACCGTCGAGCTGGACGGCTGGCTGCTGGACGTGGTGGACGCGTCGGGGCGGCGTGCCGCGCGGGTGGTGCTGCACGTGCCGCGGCCGGTGCCCGGAGAGGAAGCGAAGCCGGCCCGCGGACGGTCCGGTGCCCGGGAACGCTCCGAGGACCGTGCCCGCGGGCACCGGGGGCGTGGCCGGAGACGTGAGAGGCGCCGCGGGGAGGACACCCGATGACCGCGGTCCAGATCCTGATCGGTGTGCTGACGCTCGTCGTGAACGCGTTCTTCGTCGGCGCCGAGTTCGCGCTGATCTCGGTGCGCCGGGCGCAGATCGAGCCGCTCGCGGAGGGCGGCGACCGGCGGGCCCGCAGCGTGGTGTGGGGCCTGGAGCACGTGTCGGCGCTGATGGCGGCCGCACAGCTCGGCATCACACTGTGCACGCTGGTCCTCGGCGTGGTCGCCGAGCCGGCCATCGCCCGTCTCCTGGAGCCGCTGTTCCACGCGGCGGGGGCGCCGGCCGGCGTGACCCACGCGGTCTCCTTCGTGATCGCCCTGGCCCTCGCCACCTACCTCCACATGCTGTTCGGCGAAATGGTGCCGAAGAACGTGGCGCTCGCCGAACCGGCGCGGACCGCACTGCTGCTGGGGCCACCGCTGGTGACCCTGACGCGGGCGCTGCGCCCGGTGATCTTCGCGATCAACGCGTTCGCCAACGGGCTGCTGAAGCTGCTGCGCGTGGAGGCCAGGGGTGAGGTGTCCGCGACCTTCTCCGACGACGAACTCGCCCGGCTGGTCACCGACGCCGGTGACGCGGGCCTGCTCGACGACCGGTCCGCCGAGCGGCTGCACGACGCGCTGGAGCTGGGCCGGCGGCCGGTACGGGACGTCGTGGTGCCCGTGTCGCGGGTGGTGCACGCCTGGGCCGGGACCACCCCCGAGGAGCTGGAGCAGCTGGCCGCGAGGTCCGGCCTCTCCCGCTTCCCCGTGGTCGAGAAGGACGGCCGCATCCTCGGCTACCTCCATGTGAAGGACGCCCTCGACGCCATGCCGCGGGACGAGCCGTTCCCGGTGTCGTGCATGCGCCCGATCGCCCGGGTGCGGGCCGCGACGCCGATGGACGACGTCCTGACGGCGATGCGCCGCAGCCGGACGCACCTGGCAGCCGTACTGGACGACGACAACCGCCTCTCCGGTCTGGTCACCATGGAGGACGTCCTGCGGGAACTCGTGGGGCGGCCGGAGTCCCCGTAGGATCCGTCACCCCGTTCCGGAGAAGACCGATGATCGGGCGTGGCCGGCCCCCTGCCGGTCAGGATGGCCGGGCGCCGCGACCAGGGGGCGGAGCGGGCCCGGCACCGCCGACAGGTCCGGATCGTCGTGACACCGCCCGGTACATCAGCCCCATGTGGCTGCCCTCGCCGAAGGCCCGCCCGCCGGCGGCGTGCACCAGCACCGCGCCCAACGCGAAGACGTCGCACGCGGGCCCGATGACACCGCCCCCGATCTGCTCCGGGACAAGGAACCCCGGCGTACCGACGACCGTGCTGGTGTTCGTCAGCCGGGTCTCGTCCAGGGCCCGCGCGATACCGAAGTCGAGGACGCGCGGTCCGTCGTCCGACATGATGATGCTGGACGGCTTCAGGTCGCGGTGCACCAGGTCGCAGCTGTGGACGGCGAGCAGCGCCTCGGCCAGCGCCGCCCCCGGCTCGCGCAGTGCTGCCTCGTCCATCGGCCCGGCCTCGGCGATCACCATGTCCAGGGGCCTGCCCGGTACAAAGGCCGTGACCATCCACGGCGGATCACCGTCCGGGTCGGCGTCGACGACCTGTGCCGTATGGAACCCGCCGACACGCCGCGCCGCCTCGACCTCGCTGCGGAACCGCGAACGGAAACCGGGGTCGGCCGCGAGTTCCGGCCGCGCCGTCTTGACCGCGACCAGGCGCCCGCCCTGGGAACGGCCCTGGTAGACCTTCCCCATGCCTCCCTCGCCGAGCCTGCCCGTCAGCCTGTAGCCGGCGACGTATGCGGGATCGTCCGGACCGAGCGCCTGCATGACCACGTTGCCGTTTCAACCCACCTGCATTCCGGGCGAGTCGACCCCGAGCATCAAACTGTAGGCACATGGACCAGGTGCGGGAAGGCCGGTCCTCCGTCGCCGGTCGACGATGCGGTGCCGGACGCTTTGTCCACCGAGCCTGCATCCCCGGTGGTCGTCGAGTCCCGGGCGGTGGCTCAGTCCCTAGCCCGCCTCCCGGCATGCCTCTGCCGTCGGGGCCGCGGCCGTGCGGGGCGTGCGGGCGGTGGTGGTCTCGGTGGTCTCGGTCAGGCCGGGCCCCGGTCTGCCCAGGCCGGAGGAGCCGATGGCCATCAGGACGGCGATGAGTGTGGCCAGACCGGCGGTGGCGAGGGCGGCCCGCCAGTCGACGTCGAACAGATCGGTGGCGCCGGCCATGAGCACCGCGGCGAGCGACTGAGCGAACGTACGGATGGCCCGCTCCGTGGTGGCCTTCCAGAAGGCGGCGGTGAACACTGCTCACTCACTCTCTCGTGACGGGTCTCGTACCTCTGCGCATGCCGGCTGTTCGTGAGACGGGGCTCTTGGGGCCTGCCCCGCGGCCGGCGCTCGACCGGGGCGCGAAACGTCTCGTCGCGACGCCGCGAGGCGACCCGGACCGGGAGTGCGAACCTGTCGTCACAGGAGTCACTCGCGGCCGGCGGGTGCGCCGATGCCTCGGTGAGGCCGTGCGGCATTGCCTCGCTCACGGTGGTGGTCCCCTCCCCCGTCACCCCTGAGATCGACTGGACTCTACCGCGATAGCATCGCTCCGCCATGAAAACGCATGCTTCCTACACCAGTTTCGTCGCGGTCGGCGACTCCTTCACCGAGGGGATGTCCGACCTGCTGCCCGACGGCTCGTACCGGGGCTGGGCGGATCTGCTGGCGGCGCGGCTCGCGGAACGCTCGCCGGGCTTCCGGTACGCCAACCTCGCCGTACGCGGGAAGCTCATCGGGCAGATCGTGGACGAGCAGGTGGGCCGGGCCGTCGGGATGGGCGCCGACGTGGTGACCCTGGTGGGCGGGCTGAACGACGTGCTGCGTCCCAAGTGCGACATGCCGGGCGTGCTGGGCCGTCTGGAGGAGGCGGTGGAACGCCTCTCCCCCGCCTGCGGACAGCTGGTGCTGATGCGGAGCCCCGGCCGGCAGGGTCCGGTGATGGAACGATTCCGGCCACGCATGGAGGAGCTGTTCGCGCGGATCGACGTCCTCGCCGGAAGGCATGGGGCGCTCGTCGTCGACCTGTTCTCGGCATCGGCGCTGAGCGACCGGCGGATGTGGGACGTGGACCGGCTCCATCTGACGCCCGAGGGGCACCGGCGGGTGGCCGAGGCGGTGTGGCAGACCCTGGGGCTGGAGCCGCAGGAGGACTGGCGGACCCCGCTTCCCACCGCGCTGCGGGCCGGCTGGGCGGCCCGGCGGGCCGCGGACGCGCGCTTCGCCCGGCAGCACCTGATCCCGTGGATCGGGCGTCGGCTGACCGGCCGCTCGTCGGGGGACGGGCTGCCGCCGAAACGGCCCGAGCTGCTGCCGTACGAGGCACCGTCCGCCTGATGGCCTCGTAGCAACGCACAACCGGGACCGGGGCGCTGGCCTGCACGAACCGCCAGTAGAATGTCGTCACGTGACTGCAAAGCCTCGCATCCCGAACGTCCTGGCCGGCCGCTACGCCTCCGCGGAGCTCGCCGTCCTCTGGTCTCCCGAGCAGAAGGTGAAGCTGGAGCGTCAGCTCTGGCTGGCCGTGCTCCGTGCGCAGAAGGACCTCGGGATCGAGGTGCCGGACGCGGCGCTCGACGACTACGAGCGGGTCCTCGACCGGGTCGACCTGGCCTCGATCGCCGAACGCGAGAAGGTCACGCGTCACGACGTGAAGGCGCGCATCGAGGAGTTCAACGCCCTCGCCGGTCACGAGCACGTCCACAAGGGCATGACCTCGCGCGATCTCACCGAGAACGTCGAGCAGCTGCAGATCCGGCTCTCACTGGAACTGATGCGGGACCGCACGGTCGCCGTCCTCGCGCGCCTGGGCAAGCTCGCCGGGGAGTACGCGGAGCTGGTCATGGCCGGGCGCTCGCACAACGTCGCCGCGCAGGCCACCACGCTCGGGAAGCGCTTCGCGACCGCTGCCGACGAGCTGCTGGTCGCCTACGCGCGCCTTGAGGAACTGCTGGGCCGCTACCCGCTCCGCGGCATCAAGGGCCCGGTCGGTACCGCCCAGGACATGCTGGACCTGCTCGGCGGTGACGCCGCGAAGCTGGCCGAGCTGGAGCAGCGCATCGCCGGTCACCTCGGCTTCGCGCACGCCTTCACCTCCGTGGGCCAGGTCTATCCGCGGTCCCTCGACTACGACGTGGCCACCGTGCTGGTGCAGCTCGCCGCAGCGCCCTCCTCGCTGGCCAAGACGATCCGGCTGATGGCCGGCCACGAGCTCGTCACCGAGGGCTTCAAGCCCGGCCAGGTCGGCTCGTCGGCGATGCCGCACAAGATGAACACCCGTTCCTGCGAGCGGGTCAACGGCCTCATGGTGATCCTGCGCGGGTACGCGTCGATGACCGGCGAGCTGGCGGGCGACCAGTGGAACGAGGGCGACGTGTCCTGCTCGGTGGTGCGCCGGGTCGCACTGCCTGACGCGTTCTTCGCGTTCGACGGCCTGCTGGAGACCTTCCTCACGGTCCTCGACGAGTTCGGGGCGTTCCCCGCGGTCGTCGCCCGTGAGCTGGACCGTTACCTGCCGTTCCTCGCCACGACCAAGGTGCTCATGGGGGCGGTCAGGGCCGGGGTCGGCCGGGAGGTCGCGCACGAGGCCATCAAGGAGAACGCGGTCGCCTGTGCCCTGGCCATGCGGGAGCAGGGTGCCGAGCGAAACGAGCTCCTCGACCGGCTCGCCGCCGACGAGCGCCTCCCGCTGGACCGCGCCCGGCTGGACGCACTGATGGCCGACAAGCTGTCGTTCACCGGCGCCGCGGCCGACCAGGTCGCCCAACTGGTCTCCCGCATCGAGGAGATCGTCAAGGAACGCCCGGAGGCCGCCGCCTACACCCCGGGGTCGATCCTCTGACACCCGCCGAGCTGGAGGCCGCCCGTGACCGTCTCGTGCCGGACGTGGTCGCGGACGGCCTCTCAGTGCTCTTCTGCGGTATCAACCCGGGGCTGATGTCGGCCGCCACGGGCCATCATTTCGCCCGCCCCGGCAATCGCTTCTGGCCGGTGCTGCACCTGTCGGGTTTCACCCCGCGTCGGCTCCGGCCGTCGGAGCAGGACGAGTTGCTGTCGTACGGCCTCGGCATCACCAATGTGGTGGCCCGGGCCACCGCGCGCGCCGACGAGCTGTCGGCCGAGGAGTACCGCGAGGGCGGACGCATCCTCACCGCGAAGGTCGCCGAGCTGCGCCCCCGCTGGCTCGCCGTCGTCGGCGTGACCGCGTACCGCACGGCCTTCGGTGAGCGCTCGGCCCGGATCGGGCCGCAGCAGCGGGTGTTCGGCGCGACCCGGGTGTGGGTGCTGCCCAATCCCAGCGGTCTCAACGCCCACTGGACGGCGGCGGCGCTGGCCGAGGAGTTCGCCCGGCTGCGCGTCACGGCGGATCGGTCCCATTGATCACCGCCACGAGCTGGAAGGGCGGCTCGTGGCCTCCCCGGGACACTCCGACCGCTGTCCACCGTCCGCCGTGGTCATGCCGTCGGCAAACCTTCCGGCACCGACGCCTGGGGTGGCCTTCGGTCATCCCTGCGCCGCGGGCGACCGGCCGACGGGCTGTGCGGCACCTGCACGAGCCTGGTTCCGCCGACCGGCCGCGCTGCTCGGCGGGAAGACGTCCACGGCCCGTCCGGGAGCCGCATCTGCATCCGGAGGGTGCGTGTGGGACCGCCTCGAACCCACAGGCCGAGCAGATGATCACCGTGCTTCTCGTCGACGACGAACCCCTGGTGCGCGCGGGGCTGCGCGCCGTCCTGGAGGCCCAGGAAGACATCGAGGTCGTCGGCGAGGCCGCCGACGGCGCCGCGGTGATTCCGCTGGTCCGTCGACTGCGCCCGGACGTGGTGGCGATGGACGTGCGGATGCCTCTCCTGGACGGGATCGCGGCGACCGGGGCAGTGCTGCGGACCGTGCCGGATCCACCGAAGATCCTGGTGGTGACGACGTTCGAGAACGACGAGTACGTGTACGAGGCGCTACCCGCGAGGGCCGACGGTTTCCTCCTGAAGCGGTCCAGGCCCGCCGAGATCGTGCACGCGGTCCGGCCGGTCGCCGAGGGCACGTCACTGCTCTTCCCGGCCGCGGTCCGCTCACTGGCCGCCGAGTACGGCAACCGGAAGGCCCGGCAGGACCTGGACCGGGCGGGGCTCACCGACCGGGAGACGGGTGTCCTGCGGCTGATGGCCCGGGGACTGTCGAACGCGGAGATCGCCGCCGAGCTGATGGTCGGCACCGAGACGGTGAAGACGCACGTCAGCGCGGTTCTGGCCAAGCTCGGCGCCCGGGACCGCACCCAGGCGGTCATCGCCGCGTACGAGTCGGGTCTCGTCACCCCGGGCTGAGTCTTCGGTCGCCCCGAGCCGAGCCTTCGCGGGGCCGGGTCCGCATCGCCGTCCGGCCTGAGTGATGTTCCTGGCCCCGGTGCCGCTCGCACAGGCGTCCGGCCGCCGAGTACGATCCGGCAGACACGCGTACGAGCCGGGAGGACACACGTTGGGGCGGCTGACCGGCGGGGACCCCTCTCTGCTGCGGCGGATCAACTCCGCGGTGGTGCTGCACGCGCTGCGCGGTGCGGGTTCGCCCACGCTGACCGATCTGACCAGGGTGACGGGCCTGTCGCGGCCGACCGTCGAGGGCGTGGTCGACGGACTGATGCAGTCGGGCCTGGTGGTCGAGGCTCCGCCGGAGGAGGGCGAGACCAGGCGCCAGGGCCGGCCCGCCCGCAGGTTCCGCTTCCGTGCCGAGGCGGGCCATCTGCTGGGCGTCGAGATCGGAGTGCGCCGGATCGCGGTGCTGATCTCCGGCCTGGACGGACGCATCATCGGCGCAGGCACGAGGGACGTCTCGGAGACGTCGTCGGCGGATGAGCGGCTGGAGAAGGTGCGGGCGGCAGTGGCGGACGTGCTGCGGCGTACCGGGGTACCGCGTGGGTCGCTGCGCGCGGTGGGGGTCGGCAGCCCGGGCATCGTCGAGGCGGACGGCACGGTCCGGCTCTGCACCGCGTTGCCGGGCTGGACGGGACTGGCGCTGGGCGAGCGGCTGCGCCGGTCGTTCCGCTGCCCGGTGCTCGTGGAGAACGACGCGAACGCGGCGGCGGTGGCGGAGCACTGGAAGGGCGCGGGCACCGATTCCGACGACATCGTGTTCGTGCTCGCGGGCCTGAGCCCCGGTGCCGGTTCGCTGATCGGCGGGCGGCTGCACCGTGGGTACGGTGGCGCGGCCGGGGAGATCGGGGCGCTGCATCTGCTGGGCCGCGAGGTCACGCCCGAGACGCTGCTGTCGACCACGGACGAGCCCCTGCACCCGCTGGACGAGCAGGCGGTGGCGCGGGTCTTCGCGCTGGCCCGGGAGGGCGACGAGCGGGCCCGCGCGGCGGTCGGCCGGTTCATCCAGCGGCTGGTGCACGATGTGGCCGCCCTGGTGCTGGCGCTCGATCCGGAGCTGGTGGTCGTGGGCGGCTGGGCCGCGGGCCTCGACGGCGTACTGGACCCGCTGCGGGACGAGTTGGCCCGCTACTGCCTGCGGCCGCCCCGAGTGGCGTTGTCGCTGCTCGGTGAGGCGGCGGTAGCCACGGGTGCGCTCCGGCTGGCGCTGGACCATGTGGAGGAGGAGCTGTTCGCCGTCGAACGGACGGTGACGGCCCGGCGCTGACCGGGATGCCGCCGGCCGTGGGAACGTCCACGGCACGGCCGCGCGGCGCGCCGGACGGTCGCCGGGCGGCCTCACCGGGGGAAGGACCCGGGTGCTCGGCGCGGCGTCGTATTCCGGCGGGACGGTCAACGGCGGGCGGGGCAACGGCAGGCGGGCAGCGGCCGGGCCCTCGGTCAGGAGGCGCGGCGCTCCGGAGCGCCGGAGCTGATCTCGATGCCCCCGGAGTCGCCGAAGGTGAGCCGACAGGTGTCGGCCCGGTAGGTGGCGACGGAGAGGGCGGCGGTCGCACCGTTCGCGGCGTAGCGGGTGGTGACCACGAGGACGGGAGCGCCGGGCAGCCGGTCGAGTTCCTTGGCGTCGTCGGCGCGGGCGGACCCCAGCTCCACCGCACGGTCCTGGCCGTCGAGGGTGAGCCGCTGGAGGGAGCGCAGCAGGGCGCGGACCCGGGTCGGGCCGGAGGGGGTGTCGATGGCGGGGAGGTCGGGCACGGAGGCGGAAGGGACGTAGAGCAGTTCGGCGGCGAAGGGGCGGCCGTGGCTCAGTCGCAGCCGGCGCACGACGTGCACGCTCTCGCCCCTCTCGGTGCCCAGGTGCCGGGCGACGTCGGAGGGGGGTGCGGCGGTGGTGCAGTCGACGGGCTGCCAGTCGTCACCCGGTGCGCCGGGCCACTCCTGGTCGGAGGTGCCGACGTCCACGCCGAACCGCGGCGGTGCGACGGTGGTGCCGACGCCCCGGCGGCGCTGGAGTCTGCCTTCCAGCTCCAGTTGTTCGAGAGCCTGACGCAGGGTGGCGCGGGCGACTCCGAAGCGCGCGGCGAGTTCACGCTCGTTGGGCAGCACCTCACCCACGGAGAACTCGGAGTCGAGTGCTTCGCTGAGGACGGTCCTGAGATGCCAGTACTTCGGCTCCGGCGCCGATTCGAGCTGCGTGGTCCCCACCCTGTCCTCCGCAATCCGCCGTGTCCCCGCGGTGTTTCTGCGCCCTTGTTTATTAAAGGTTCCTGCACTAACCCTGTGACGATAGGACGGGCCGAAGAGTTGGTCAAGACCAATCATGGGGCCGGGACGGGGCATGACGGACACCTCGGACAGGCGTTCACACGACGTTCCAGCAACCGTCCGCGGCGTGGCACCGAGCCGGCGGCCGCCGGGTTCAGGGGTGCAAGTCCCGCGGTCACACGGTCGCGAGCGCGGGGCGGAGGGACTACCGCTCGCCGACCGCACCCAGCTTGTCGGGGTTGCGCACGAGGTACAGGTACTGGATGCGGCCGTCGACGACGTCGAGCTGGACGACGGTGTCCGGCCGGCCCTCGGACAGGACGAGCACGGCCGGTCCGCCGTTGATCTCGACGAGGCGGTACTCGGCGCCGGGAACCGGGATCTGCGCCACGGCGACGACGAAGCGGCCCACCTTGTCGGCCGTTTCGATGACCCGCAAGGGCGCCTTGGCCTTGCCTCCGCTGTCCCCGACCAGCCGGACGTCGGGGGCGAGGAGCTCCAGCAGCGCCTGGAGGTCGCCGCCGGACGAGGCGGCGAGGAACCGCTCCGTCAGGTCGCGCCGCTCCGCCGGGTCGACGTCGAAGCGAGGTCTGCGCTCCTCCACATGGCGCCGTGCGCGGCCGGCGAGTTGCCGGACCGCCCCCTCCGAGCGTTCCAGCACGCCCGCGATCTCGGCATAGGAGTAGCCGAAGGCCTCGCGCAGCACGAACACGGCCCGTTCCAGCGGGGACAGCGACTCGAGGACGACGAGCACGGCGAGGGACACCGAGTCGGCGAGCATGGCCTGTTCAGCGGTGTCGGGGACGGACTCGCCGAAATCGGTGGCGAGCGGCTCCGGGAGCCAGGGGCCGACATAGGCCTCCCGCCGGGACTGCACCTGCCGCAGCCGGTCGAGGGACAACCGCGTGGTGATGCGCACGAGATAGGCACGTGGCTCGCGCACATCGGTGCGTTCCTCGGCCGTCCAGCGCAGCCACGCCTCCTGGACGACGTCCTCGGCGTCGGCCGCCCTCCCGAGCATGCGGTAGGCGACGCCGAACAGGACGCCGCGGTGCTCTTCGAAGACTTCGGTGAGGGTGTCGGTCGCCACGGTTCCCATCCCACCCGAAGCACCCGTCACTGTCCAGGCGGCTCCGACCGCACGGCCGGGGCCGCCCCACGGACGGTCCGGGCCGGCAATGCTGACGACCCGCCCATCCCCGCCGCGAGCCGGCCGTGCAGCCCACCTTTCCGAACCCCGCGAGTCGGCGATACGGCCCTCCTACCCGAACCCCTTTGACACACAGTGAGGGATGGTTACTCTGTGTACATGAATGGTGTGCGCTACGGAGTGCTGGGGACAGGGCAGGTCGGCCGGACGCTCGGCCGCCGACTGGTCGGACTGGGCCACGAGGTGATGCTCGGGTCCCGGGAGAAGGACAACCACACGGCCCGGGAATGGGCCCGGGAGACGGGGGACGGGGCGAGCCACGGGACGTTCGCCGAGGCCGCCGCCTTCGGCGGTGCCGTGATCGTCGCCGTGGGCGGCCGGGTGGCGCTCGCCGCGCTGGAGTCGGCGGGCGCCGGCAACCTGGCGGGGAAGCTGCTGATCGACGTGACCAATCCCCTGGCCTTCGAGGACGGTCGGCTGCGACTGGCGCCGGTCGAGTCGGACAGTGTGGGCGAGCAGATCCAGCGCGCGTTCCCGGACGCCCGCGTGGTGAAGACCCTGAACACCCTCAACTGTGCGGTCATGGTGGACCCGGGCCGGGTTCCGGGTTCGCACCAGGTCTTCGTCTGCGGCGACGACGGTGCCGCCAAGGCCGCGGCGGTCGCACTGCTGGGCTTGTTCGGCTGGCCGGCCGACCGCGTGATCGATCTCGGCGGCATCGAGGAGTCCCGGGCGGTCGAGATGTGGCTGCCGCTATGGATGGGACTCATGCGGCATTTCGGCGACCCGGACTTCAACCTCGAGATCAGAAGGCCCGGCTGATGGGAGGGAACGGGCCTGCTCCGCCCGGCGCCGGCCCCGGAAACCGACCGGGCAACCTCTTGAACTAGAAGCTACCGAGCGGTAATCCTTGCTGACAGGGTGTCCAGGAAGCCCCGGCGTCGCCCGATCCGCCGACAGGAGCAGGAGCATGTCCGCACAGATCTCGTTCCCCGTGGAGTCCCCCCGGGGTCGCCGCACGGTCTCCGTCACCTACCGCCGCACCGGCAGCGGTGAGCCCCTCCTGCTGCTGCACGGCATAGGGCACCACCTCCAGGCCTGGGATCCGGTGCTGCCCGCGCTGGCTGCGGAGCGCGAGGTGATCGCGGTGGACCTGCCCGGTTTCGGCGAGTCGCCCGCACTGCCCGACGGTCTGCCGTACGACCTGGCGCATGTGGTGCCGGCGCTGGGCGCGCTGTGCGAGGCACTGGACCTGGACCGCCCGCACGTCGCGGGGAACTCGCTCGGCGGACTCCTGGCACTGGGGCTCGGCAGGGCGAAGCTGGTGCGGTCGGTGACCGCACTGTCGCCGGCCGGCTTCTGGACACCGGCCGAACGGCGTTACGCCTTCGCCGCGCTGCTGGCGATGCGCCGGGGAGCACGCACCCTGCCGGTGCCCATGGTCGAGCGGATGTCCCGTTCCGCGGCGGGCCGAGCCGCCCTGACCAGCACCATCTACGCCCGGCCGGGCCGCCGTTCACCGGAGGCGGTGATCGCCGAGACGCTCGCGCTGCGCCACGCGCCCGGCTTCGAGCAGACCCTCGCAGCGGGCCGCGAGGTGCTGTTCGCCGACGACATCCCGGGCATGCCGGTGACCGTGGCCTGGGGCACCAGGGACCGGCTGCTGCTGCGCCGCCAGGGGGCCCGCGCCAAGCAAGCCATCCCCGGCGCCCGGCTGGTGCGCCTGCCCGGCTGCGGCCACGTCCCGATGAACGACGACCCGGCACTGGTGGCGCGCGTCATCCTGGACACAAGCCGCTGACACCGGTTCCCGCGGCGGCCGTGGAGCCGCCGCGGGAGGGCGGTGCGGGGCTGCCGGGCACGGCGAAGACCCCTCGGCTGCCCCCGCCAGGGCCGGCCAACGCGGCACGGACGGAGGGGACCCGGACCGGGCACCGGACGATCGGCGACCCGGACGCCGCGCAGGTCGGACCGGCAACGTCCCGGCCGTGCACCCGCCGTTGCCGGCCGACGAAACCCCGTAAAGCGTCGGCCAGTTGAGGGTCCCCCGAATGCGGCGCGAGTGTTCATCCGGGGTTCGTGCGCCCGCCGTTGCGGGGCAGTAGGCATGGGGCGTACTCCCGAGTCCGCCGTCCGCACCGCTTCCGGAGGCACATCGATGTCGCTCCTGCCCCGCAGTTCGTCCACCCGCCGCACCCTGCTGCGCGGTTCGCTGGCCGTGCCGGCCGCCCTGGCCCTGCCCGCCGTCGGGGCCGCGGCACCGGCGCTGGCGCTCTCCGGGCGCCCGCGTGCCGCCTGGGGCGTGCAGGCCGGGGATGTCACGGACTCCTCCGCACTGGTGTGGGTGCGCGCGGACCGCCCGTCGCGGATGATCGTCGAGGTCTCGGCCACCGAGTCGTTCCGCAACAGCCGACGCCGGTACGGTCCGCTCCTCGGCCCGGGTACGGACTTCACCGGAACCACGGCACTGAACGGGCTCCCCGCGGGCGAGCAGATCCACTACCGCGTGACACTCGCCGACCCGGACGACCCGCGCCGCACCGGCGAGCCGGTGTACGGCACCTTCCGGACGGCTCCGGCACTCCGGCGGGCCGGAACGCGCTTCCTGTGGTCCGGCGACATCGCGGGACAGGGCTGGGGCATCAACCCGGACATCGGGGGCTTCCGCGTGTACGAGGAGATGCGGCGGCTGGACCCGGACTTCTTCCTCTGCAGCGGTGACACGGTCTACGCGGACGGGGTGATCCTGCCCAGCGTGACCCTGCCGGACGGCCGGGTGTGGCGCAACGTCACAACGGAGGAGAAGTCGAAGGTCGCCGAGTCGCTGGCGGAGTTCCGCGGCGTCTTCCGGTACAACCTCCTCGACCACAACACACGGGCCTTCAACGCACAGGTCCCCACGATCGCGCAGTGGGACGACCACGAGGTCCGCAACAACTGGTACCCGGGGCAGATACTCGACGACAGCCGCTACACGGAGAAGAACGTCGATGTGCTCGCGGCCCGTTCGATGCGGGCCTTCAGCGAGTACTTCCCGGTCTCCACGCTCCGCCCCGGGGCCCGCGAGGGCCGGATGCACCGGGTGGTCCGGCACGGTCCCCTGCTCGACGTGTTCGTCCTGGACATGCGGTCGTACCGCAATGCGAACTCGCCCGGACGCCAGGCCGACGACTCGACGGGCATCCTCGGTGCGGAGCAACTGGCCTGGCTGAAGCGGCAGCTGCGCCGTTCGCGTGCGGTGTGGAAGGTCCTCGCCGCGGACATGCCACTGGGTCTGGTCGTGGCGGACGGGGCGACGGACTTCGAGGCCGTCGCCCAGGGCGACCCCGGGGCGCCGCTCGGCCGGGAGCTGCAGATCGCCGAGCTGCTGCGCTTCATCAAGCACCACCGGATCACCGGCACGCTGTGGCTGACGGCCGACGTGCACTACTCCTCGGCGCAGCACTACGAGCCGTCACGTGCGGCGTTCAAGGACTTCGCGCCCTTCTGGGAGTTCGTCTCCGGACCACTGGCGGCCGGTGGTTTCCCCGCGAACGCGCTGGACGGGACGTTCGGACCGGACCGGGTCTTCGTGCACGCGCCGACCCGTGCCAATGTGTCGCCCATGGAGGCCCCGCAGTGTTTCGGCGAGGTCGACGTCGACGGCGAGAGCGGCGACCTGACGGTACGGCTGCGCGCGGAGGGCGGCACGGTGCTGTTCAGCAAGGTGCTGCGGCCCGGGCTGGTCGGGCAGTAGCAGGAGGAGCGGCCGCCGTAAGGCCCTTGGCCCGGTCCGGGCGCAGGCCCGGACCCGGGTCCCGGCGCCCGGACGCGGACCCGCCTCCGGACCCGACTCGGCTGGGCGCTCCGGCGCCCTCCGTTGCGGGAGGGTGCCCCGCGCCCATCTGTACGGACCTGCTGCGCACTTGTCAGCCGGCGGCGGAGCGCGCCGGGCACAATACGGCGCACCGGCGGTCGAATTGCGACCCAAACCATCAAACAAGTTGACAAAATAGACGAAAACGCACTTAACCCGTCAGTCACAAAGCGTTCGTGATCACGCAACACCCCTCGGCCAGAGTGATGCCATGACCGAGACGATTTCCGCGAAGAACGCCCGCCGTCGTCACCACTGGCGCCGGGATCTTGTCGAGCTCGCCGCCCTCTTCACCGCCGTCGCCGTCGCCGACGCGATCGCGAACATGATCGCCCACGGTCCGGACGGGCCGTTCCTCCTCGTCACCTCCGCGGTGGCCCTGATCGCCACAGCCGCGTTCCACACCTGGTGGGCGCGTCGCCACAGTCATGCGCCTCCTGGTTCCCATACCGCCGGCACGGCGGAGGCGGAGCCCGCGTCCTCGCCCGCCGGACCGCCGTCCGGTGGCCCGAGCGGCACCTCGCTGTGGCGGATGCGCACCACCGTGCGCGACGAGCCGGGCAGTCTGGCCGCCCTCTGCACGGCGTTCGCCCGCCGGCACGTCGACATCCTGAGCCTCCAGACGCACCCGCTGGGGAACGGAACGGTGGACGAGTTCCTGCTGCGCGCACCGCTGGACCTCACCGCCTCGCAGCTCACCCGTGAGGTGTCCGCGGCCGGTGGCTGCGACACCTGGATCGAGCGGGCCGACGCCCACGATCTGGTGGACACCCCGACCCGGCTGCTGGGCCTGGCCACCCGGACCGCCCTCGACGCCGCCGAACTGCCGCTCGCCCTCAGGCAGCTGCTGGGACGCTGCACCATCCGTTCCTGGCCCGCCGTCCCCCCGACCGGTCGGCGAGAGGCCGTGCCGGCGCCGGTCGAGGGCGTGCTGGACGGTACGGAGATGCGGTTGCGCGACCCGAACGGCGGCGTGATCACCGTCGAACGCCCGTATCTGCCGTTCACCCCGACCGAGTTCGCCCGCGCCCGTGCCCTCGTCGAGCTGGACGCACGTCTCGGGCCGCGCATGCCGCGCAGCGAGGACGTGCTGACGCTGCCCGAGGGCAACGCCATCACGATCCGCCGGGTGGGCCAGGGCGACCTCGTCGCCGCCCGGGCGATGCACGACCGCTGCTCCGAGCGGACACTGGGCCTCCGGTACCACGGTCCGGTGGCCGACGCCGACCGCTACCTCAACCATCTGCTCAGCCCCCGCTTCGGCCGCACCCTCGCCGTGCAGACGGTCTCCGGCCGTCTGGTCGCGCTCGGCCACCTGCTCTGGGACGGGGACGAGACCGAGGTGGCGCTGCTGATCGAGGACGAGTGGCAGCACCGGGGCATCGGCTCCGAACTGCTGCGCCGACTGGTCGCGATGGCCGTCGAGGCGGGCTGCGACAGCGTGTACGCCGTCACCCAGTCGTCGAACACCGGAATGGTCGCGACCATGCGCGGGCTCGGTCTCCCCCTCGACTACCAGATCGAGGAGGGGACCTTGGTGATCACCGCACGGCTGGATGCGACTCCGGTGCGGTCCCGCCCGCCGTACGAGCAGGCCGAGCGCTGAGCGCGGCGTCCAGGTCCCGCCACAGGTCCTCGACGTCCTCCAGCCCCACGGACATCCGCAGCAGCCGGTCGCTGACGCCGGCGGACCGCCGGTCGCCCTCGTCCACGATGCGGTGACTGATGGAGGCGGGGTGCTGGATGAGGGTGTCCACACTGCCCAGGCTGACCGCCGGGGTGATCAGCCGGACTCCGGCGATGACCTCGTGCGGGTCGCCGTGCACCTCGAAGGCGACCATCGCACCACCCAGTTTCGGGTAGTGCACCCGCGAGACCCTGGGGTCGTCCGCCAGCCGCGCCGCCAGCTCCGCGGCAGCCGCCGACGCGGCCCGGACCCGTACGGGCAGCGTCGAGAGGCCCCGCAGCAGCAGATAGCCGGACAGGGGGTGCAGCACGCCGCCGGTGGCGAAGCGCACCTGGCGCAGACCGCGGGCGAACTCCTCGTCGCAGGCGACGACGCCGGCCAGGACGTCGCCGTGGCCGCCCAGGTACTTCGTGGCGCTGTGCAGCACGATGCGGGCGCCGCTCTCCACGGGCCGCTGGAGCACGGGGGTGGCGAAGGTGCTGTCGACCAGCAGCGGCACCTCGCCGCAGGAGTGGGCCACGGCCCGTATGTCGATCTCGGCCAGGGTGGGGTTGGCGGGCGTCTCGACCATGACCAGGCCGGTGTCGGGGCGGATGGCGTCCGCGACGCCCGCCGGATCGGTCCAGGTGACCTCGGAACCGAGCAGGCCCGCGGTCAGCAGGTGGTCGCTGCAGCCGTAGAGCGGGCGGACGGCGACCACGTGCCGCAGGCCCAGGCTCGCCCTGACGAGCAGGACGGCGGAGAGGGCCGCCATGCCGCTGGCGAAGGCGACGGCGCTCTCGGTGCCCTCGAGCCGTGCCAGTGCCGCTTCGAAGCGTGCCGTCGTGGGGTTGTCCAGCCGGGCGTAGACCGGCGGCCCGACGGGCTGGGCGCCGGTGGCCGCGAACTCGTCGATCCGGGCCGCCTCGGCCCGGCTGTCGTACGAGGGGTAGGTGGTGGACAGATCGATGGGTGCGGCGTGCAGGCCCTGCCCGGCGAGATCTTCGCGGCCGGCGTGCACCGCCGCGGTGGCCAGGGCCCATGGGGTGGGGGCGTCGGTGTCCATGGCGGAAAGGTGAACGACTACCGACAGGTAGCGTTCGATTGGCGTGTTACGTTCGGCCCATGGCCGATTCCGTCGTACTGGACGCGGTCGATCTGCACATACTGCGCCTGCTGCAGAACGACGCACGGGCCACCTACCGTGACCTCGCCGCCGAGGTCGGTGTGGCTCCCTCCACCTGCCTGGACCGGGTGGCGCGGCTCCGCCGCAGCGGGGTGATCCTCGGCTACGAGCTGCGCGTCGATCCGGCGAAGGTCGGCAGGGGGCTCCAGGCCCTGCTCTCCGTACAGGTCCGGCCGCACCGACGGGAGCTCATCGACCCCTTCGTCGAGCGCATCAGGGCGCTCCCCGAGTCACGGGCGGTCTTCCACCTCACCGGGCCCGACGACTACCTGGTGCACGTGGCCGTGAAGGACACCGCCGACCTCCAGCGGCTGGTCCTGGACGAGTTCACCTCCCGCCGTGAAGTGGCGCGGGTCGAAACCCGGTTGATCTTCCAGCAATGGGACTGCGGCCCGCTGCTGCCGCCCATGTCAAGCCACTGATCGGCGCATACTGATCGCCTGAGGGTGATGACGCGGACACCCGTTGCATACGAGGATGGCGGCATGCCAGACACCTCGAGCAGCCCGCTGCCCCGACAGGTCGCCGACGCCCATGTCGATGCGCTCATCACCCTTGATCCGGTCACCGGAACGCACCTGGGAGTGAAGGAGAGCTCCCGCCGGCTCCCGGACTACTCGCCCACGGGGCAGGAGGCAGTCGCCGAACTCATCCGCATCACACTCGCGCGGCTGACCGAGGCGGAGCGGCAGCCCGGCGCGGACAGCGAGGCCGAGCGGCGCTGCGCCCGGCTCCTGCGCGAGCGGCTCACCGCCAAACTCGCCGTGCACGAGGCCGAGGAAGGCCTGCGCACCGTGGGCAACATGCGGTCGCCGGCCCACAGTGTGCGCCAGGTGTTCACCATGATGCCGACGGAGACCGACGAGGACTGGTCGGCGATCGCGGAGCGGCTGCGGGCGGTCCCCTCGGCGCTGTACAGCTACCGGGTCTCCCTGGAAGCCGGTCTGGAGCGCAAGCTGTACGGCGGTCCGCGCGCGACCGCGACGTTCATCGGCCAGCTGACCGAGTGGGCCGGCAGCGGGCGCGGCTGGTTCGAGGAATTCGCGGATGCCGGTCCCGAGCCGCTGCGGACCGAGCTGGACTCCGCCGCACGGAGCGCCACCGAGGCGGTGGTCGAGCTGCGGGACTGGATGCGTGACGTGTACGCACCCGCCGTCGCCGACGCCCCGGACACGGTGGGACGTGAACGGTACGCGCGCTGGGCGCGCTACTTCAACGGCACCGATCTGGATCTCGACGAGGCCTACGCGTACGGCTGGTCCGAGTACCACCGGCTGCTCGACGAGATGAAGGCCGAGGCGGACAAGATCCTTCCCGGTTCCGGTCCGTGGGAGGCGCTGGCCTGGCTCGACGAGCACGGCAGGCACATCGAGGGAGTCGAGGAGACCCGAGTCTGGCTGCAGAACCTCATGGACGAGGCAATAGCGGCCCTGGACGGCACCCACTTCGAACTGGCCGAGCGGGTCCGGCGGGTGGAGTCGCGCATAGCGCCGCCCGGAGGGGTGGCCGCGCCCTACTACACGGGCCCTTCGGAGGACTTCTCCCGGCCGGGACGGACCTGGCTCCCGACCATGGGCGAGACCCGGTTCCCGGTCTACGACCTGGTGTCGACGTGGTACCACGAGGGCGTACCGGGCCACCATCTGCAGATCGCGCAGTGGGTGCACGTCGCGGACCGCCTGTCCCGGTACCAGGCGACGATCGGTCACGTCAGCGCCAACTCGGAGGGCTGGGCCCTCTACGCGGAACGGCTGATGGACGAGCTGGGGTTCCTCGACGACTCCGAACAGCGCCTCGGATACCTCGACGCGCAGATGATGCGTGCCTGCCGGGTGATCGTGGACATCGGCATGCACCTGGAGCTGGAGATCCCCGCGGACTCCCCGTTCCACCCCGGTGAGTACTGGACTCCCGCGCTGGCACAGGAGTTCTTCGGGCGGCACAGCGGCCGGCCCGCCGAGTTCGTGGAGAGCGAGCTGATCCGCTACCTGTCGACGCCCGGCCAGGCGATCGGCTACAAACTCGGAGAACGTGCCTGGCTGCGGGGCCGGGAGCACGCCCGCAGGGCCCACGGCGAAGCCTTCGACGCCAAGGCCTGGCACATGGCGGCGCTGTCCCAGGGACCGCTGGGCCTCGACGACCTGGTCGAGGAGCTGTCGCGGCTCTGACCCGTCCGGCGCGCGGCACAGGGCCGCGCGTCGCCGTACCGTCGCCTGTTCCCCCTCCCCCGATCGAGGAGATCACCTTCCTTGCCTCCCCGGTTCCTGTTCTGCGGCGATCCCCTGCGGCCCCGGCGGCCGGACGCCGCGTTCGAGGAGGAGTCCTCGGCGGTACGGGCGGCAGGCGGCGGAATCGCCCTCGTCGACCACGACGCGCTGCTCGCGGGGCGGGCCGAGGAGGCCGTCGCACGGGTGTGCAACACACGTAGCGCTGCTCGTGATGGGACTCGTTGAACGGGGTCGTGAGCCTCGCTCGGTGAACCCCTGTGCGCCGGCCGCAGAAGGGTCTGCCCCACCCTTTTCCAGGGGGCTTGTGAGAGCGTCGACGCCGGCCGGGGCCGAACGCCGGCGCCGACGCGCGAGAGCCCCGGCGGGCCGTCAGTCTCTGACCGCGGCCGTCCGGTGGCGGAGCGCGGAACCGTGCCGCTCCTTGACGACCTCCAGCTGTGCGGGGATGCGGCGGCGCAGATCCGCGACATGGCTGACGATGCCTACGCTGCGGTCCCGTTCCCGCAACGAGTCCAGGACGTCGAGCACCTCGTCCAGGGTCTGTTCGTCGAGGCTGCCGAAACCCTCGTCGATGAACAGCGTGTCGAGCCGCACTCCCCCGGCCTCGTCGGTGACGACATCGGCGAGCCCGAGGGCGAGTGCGAGGGAAGCGAAGAAGGTCTCGCCGCCGGAGAGGGTCGCGGTGTCCCGGGCACGTCCTGTCCATGCGTCCACGACGTGCAGCCCGAGCCCGGCGCGCTTGCCGCCCCTGCGCACATCGGAGTGGACGAGCGTGTAGCGGCCCCCCGACATGCGGTGCAGGCGCACCGTGGCCGCGGCAGCGACCTGCTCCAGCCGGGCCGCCAGCACATACGACTCCAGTCGCATCCGGCGGGTGTTCTCCCCGGAGGTGCCCGCCGCGAGGGCCGCGAGCCGCGACACCCGGTGGTACTCGTCGCGCAACGGCCCGAGCCTGCGCACCTCGTCGGCGGCCTGCCGGGCGAGCGCCGCCAGGGATGCGCACCGGTCGTGTGCGGCGGCGAGGGCGGCCGTGGCGTCACGGGCGGCCCGCTCGGCGGCGTCGTACGCGGTGCGGGCCGCGCCGGGGCGGGCCGGCGGCAGGCTTCCCGCCGCCGTGGTCGCGGCGTCGCGGAGCCGTTCCGCGACGCCGGCCTCCTCGGTCTGCCAGGCGTCCAGCCGATGCTGGGCGGCCCGGTGCTGCGCATCGTCCAGCAGCGCGGCCGCGGCCTGCGCCGGGGTGTCGAACCCGGCGCGGAAAGCGGCTTCGGAGAGCCGCCCGTCGGCCTCCTTGAGGATGCGGGCCGTGGTTTCCAGCGCGCGGGCCGCCTCCGCTGCCGCGGCCACGGCACGTGCTGTCCCTTCGAGGGCGGTCGCCCGCTCGGCGACGGTGCCGGACCCGCCGCCGGCCTCGGCCAGCCGGCGTCGGAGGACCAGCCGTTCCTCGGCGAGCGTTTCGATCCGGGAGGTGCTGCCGGCCATCCGACGCTCTGCCTGCCGGCGGGCGGCGAGCCGTTCGCCGTGTTCCCGCTCGGCGCGGTCGAGCTCCAGGTGGGCGGCGTGCGCGTCGGCGGCGCGGGCACGCGCCTCGTCGTGCTCCTGTGCCAGACGCTCGGCCTGCGCGGCGAGTTCGGCGAGGGTCGCCCCGCCCGCCCCGGCCGCGGCTACGGCGAGGTCCTGACTGACGGCTGCGAGCTGCCGTTCGGCGTCGGCGCGGGCGGCCTCGGCGGTGCGGCACTCCTCGAGGGCGGTGTCCTCGGCGACCCGGTCGACCCGGCCGGGGGCGGTCCGTGCGGGGTCGGGGTGCTCGGTGGCACCGCACACCTTGCACGGCTCGCCGACCCGGAGTGCGGTGGCGAGTTCGGCGGCGATGCCGTCGAGGCGACGTTCGCGGAGGTCCAGCCAGCGGCTCCGGGCCGCCAGTTCCGCCTTCTCGGCGGCGGTCACGCTCTGCCGGGCCGCATCGGCGCGGGTCTCCAGCCCGTCGCGACGCTGCGCGGCATCGCGTCGGGCACGCGCCGGTTCCAGCCGGGCGGACAGCTGCTCGGCACGGGCGGCGGCCTGCTGTGCGGTGTCGATCCGCTCCTGGCACGCGCGGCGCAGGTCGTCCCAGCCGGCCAGCCATTCGTCGGCCTCGCGCAGTCGGCTCTCGTCTTCCTTCCCCTGGCGGTCGAGCGCGGCGAGTTCCTCGGTGATCTCCTCGCTGCGCGCCTCGTCGCGACGGGCGGCCTCCAGGCCGCCCAGGTCCTGGCGCAGGCGGTCCGCGGCAGCGGCGAGCTGTTCCGGGCCCGCCTCGGCGAGCTCGGCGGGGAGGCCGGCACGCGCCCGGGCGTCGGTGTCGCGCGCCCGGGCGTGCTCGCGTTCCGCCGCGTCATGGGCGGCGAGCGGCGCGGCGACCCGTTCGGCCTTGCGGGAGCGTTCGAGCAGTGCGCCGACCCGGTCTCGCTCCTCCCGGGCGGCGGCGAGGGCGTCGGCGCGGCGCCGGGTCTCGGCGTACTGCTCCTGGAGCTCAGCGAGCCGTCGCTGCTCGTCGAGCAGGTGCCGGGCCTCGTTCTGCCGGTTCTCCGCGGCCCGGGCCGTGTACTCGGCGTGGTCGAGGCGCTCGCGGGCCTCGGTGCGGACGACGGCTGCCCAGGCGAGGACGGCGTCGGTGAGACCGGCGTCGCCGGGTTTGTGTTCGGGCAGCGGCCAGGCGCGGGTGTCCGCGGTGTCGCCTGCGGCCTGCGCCATGCGCTGGGCGAGGGCGAGCAGCCGTGCGTCGCCGGTGTGCACCCGGTCCGCGGCCGCGCGGCCCAGGGCGGCGAGGCGTTCCTCCACGTCCTTGAAGCGGCGGGTGTCGAAGAGCCGTCCGAGCAGTCTGGCGCGCTGTTCGGCGTCGGAGCGGAGGAACTGCGCGAACTCCCCCTGGGGCAGCAGGACCACCTGGCAGAACTGCTCGCGGCTCATGCCGCCGAGGAGCTCGGTGATCTCGACGCCTATCTCCTGGAGGGAACGGCTCAGGGCGTGCCAGTCACCGGTCCGCGGATCCCGTTCGCGGAGCCGGCACTGTGCCGGTTCGGTGGTGGTGCCGGCGCCGCGCCGCTTGGGGCGCTCCTGTGCGGGGCGGCGGGTGATCTCCAGGTGCCGGCCCGCCACGGTCAGTTCGAGGACGACCTCGGTGGGTGTGCCGGCCGGGGCGTGGTCGCTGCGCAGTGCGGCTCCGGGGCCCTGGCGGGCGCCGGGCACCGCGCCGTACAGCGCGAAGCAGACGGCGTCGAGTACCGAGGTCTTGCCGGCCCCGGTCGCGCCGTGCAGCAGGAACAGGCCGGCGGCGGCCAGGGCGTCGAAGTCGACCTCGTGCCGGCCTCCGAAGGGGCCGAAGGCGGTGACGCGGAGCCGGTGCAGCCTCATGCCGGCACCTCGCGTGCCGCGGCAGCGGTCCTGACGTGCTCGAAGGCGTCGCGGAGCACGGTCCGTTCCAGGTCGTCGGGTCCGGTGCCGCCGCGTACATGGGCCACGAAGTCCTCCGCGATCTCCTGGTCGGTCCGGCCGTCGAGGCGCTCGGCGTACGAGGCCGGGGAGTCCTGGCCGGTGCTCTCGGGCTCGTAGTAGAGGGAGACGGTGTGCGGGAAGCGCGTGGCGAGCCGTGCCATGGCGTCGGTGGGCCGGGTGGGGTCGGTGAGGGTCGCCTCGGTCCAGGAGCCGGTGTGCGGTTCGAGTGCGGGATCGTCCAGCAGGTCGGCGAGACGTCCGCGGATACGCGCGAGGGGGCGCGGCACAGGGCAGTCGATCCGCTCCGCGGTGATCTCGCCCGCCGGGCCGAGGTCGACCAGCCACATGGTCTTGCGGTGGTGGGTCTCGGAGAAGGAGTAGGCGAGCGGTGAGCCGGAGTAGCGGACCCGGTCGGCGATCGTCTGGCAGCCGTGCAGGTGCCCGAGGGCGACGTAGTCGGCTCCGGAGAACACGCCGGCGGGGACCGACGCGACGCCGCCGACGGTGATGTCCCGTTCGCTGGCGCTGGGTTCGCCGCCGGTGACGAAGGCGTGGGCGAGGACGACCGAGCGGGTGCCGGGGGCCCGGGAGGCGAGGTCGGCGCGGACCCGTTCCATGGCCGCGGTGAGCACCGCTTCGTGGCTGGATCGTTCCGCCCGCAACTCGTCGCGTACGAAGGCCGGTTCGAGGTAGGGGAGGCCGTAGAACGCGACGTCCCCGTGTTCGTCGGACAGGACGACGGGGGTGCCGCAGCCGGCCGGATCGGTCCGCAGGTGGATCCCGGCCTTGTCGATGAGGCCGGAGCCGACGCCCAGCCTGCGGGCGGAGTCGTGGTTGCCGGAGATCACGATCGCCGGTACGGACAGGTCCGCGAGCCGGTGGATGGCCCGGTCGAAGAGCTCGACGGCGGTCAGCGGCGGGATCGCCCTGTCGTATATGTCCCCTGCCACCAGCACCGCGTCCACCTCGTGCTCCCGCACGGTCGCCACGAGGTGGTCGAGGAACGCGGCCTGGGCGTCGAGAAGGCTCACCCGGTGGAACGACCGTCCCAGGTGCCAGTCCGACGTGTGCAGGATTCTCATGATCGGGAGATTAACGGTGGGGTCCGACAACGCGTGGGGCAATCGGGGTTTCCGTCCGCTCGGCGGCCGTACCGCGGACGCCACGCGCGCGTCAGGCGTCGCCGTACGCCTCCCCGCCCAGTTCGAGTGCGGCCGTGCCCGCGGTGGTGTCGGCGAGCCAGGCGTGGAACGCCTCGACATCCGCCTCCGGGAGCCCGACCTCGATGGTCACCGCCTCGCCGTAGTGCACGGCGCGCACCGCCCGGCCGGTGGCGCGCAGGTCGTTCTCGAGCTTCCCGGCGCGGCGGTGGTCGACGGTGACGACGGCGAGCCGGAAGCGCTGCCGGGTGAGCGTGCCGATCGCGTCGAGGGCTTCGCCGACGACTCCGCCGTAGGCGCGGATCAGGCCGCCGGCGCCGAGCTTGACCCCGCCGTAGTACCGCGTGACCACGGCCACCACGTAGCGCACCTCGCGGCGCATCAGCATCTGCAGCATCGGAACCCCGGCCGTCCCGCCGGGCTCGCCGTCGTCGCTCGCCTTCTGCACCGCCGCGTCGGCTCCGATGACGTACGCGAAGCAGTTATGCGTCGCGGTCGGGTGCTCCTTGCGGATCCGTGCGACGAACTCCTGGGCCTCCTGCTCGGTGGCGGCGGGCGCGAGCGCGCAGATGAACCGCGATCGGTTGATCTCGGCCTCGTGCACGCCCTCGCGGGCGATGGTCCGGTACTGCTCCTGCATCCCGCCACCCTATGCGCCCCTCCGGGAATCCCCCGAACCCGTCGTCGGTTGCGGAGAGGAGGAAACCGCGCCGACCAGTGGAGGCAGCACGTGTACGGGGACGCCGAGACCGTTCGCAGGATCCTGACCGAGTCCGGGGACACCTGGGCCGTCGTGGGACTGTCCACCAACGAGAGGCGCGCCGCGTACGGGGTCGCGCGGGTGCTGCAGCGCTACGGGAAGCGCATCGTGCCGGTGCATCCGAAGGCGGAGTCGGTGCACGGCGAGCAGGGCTACGCCTCGCTGGCGGAGATCCCCTTCCCCGTCGACGTCGTGGACGTGTTCGTCAACAGCCACCTCGCGGGCGAAGTCGCGGACGAGGCGGTGGCGGCCGGTGCCAGGGCCGTGTGGTTCCAGCTCGACGTGATCGACGAGGAGGCCTACGGGCGGGTGCGGGCCGCGGGCGTCGACATGGTCATGGACAAGTGCCCGGCGATCGAACTCGATTCCCTGCGTTAGCGGATCGTAGGGTTCACGTGGTCGACGTTCTCGTTCCTCGCCTGCTCCTCTCCCGTACCGGAACCATCCGGCCTCGTGCAGACGACGAGAATCCTGACCGTCGTGGAGGCGGCGCCGAGCACTTCGGCCAGTCGGTCCAGCCGACGCGTGCCGAGGACCACCAGTCCCGTGTGCGCGGACTGCCGTACCAGCGCCTGTGCCGGGGTCGCGTCCGTGATGAACGTCGTCACCTCAAGCCCCGGCTGCCGTTCATGGCCACGCGCCTCGGCCCTGTCGAGCGCCTCGTCCCCCAGCTGACGCAGGGCCTTGTGTGTGCGGTCTCCTCGACGCCGCGCACGTGACGGATGACAGGCAGCACCGCGCGGACCGGCTGGAGGGGCACCCCCGGCGGACGGCTGTCTCGGCCGCCCAGGCCAGGGCGGCGTCCCGTTCCACGATGTCGACGCCGAAGGCGATCGGGAGTGCTTCACCGGCAGATGCCCTGGCCACTCCACCTGTCCGCATCCCACGCGTCGGCAGCCGTCGGCTGCGGCCGGCTCATACCTGCACGCTGCGCAGGAGGCGGTCGACGCGGCAGGACCGAGTGGCCCCCTTCATGGAATCCGATCGTCCGTGAACCTGCGTTCCTGGGGACCTTCGGACCTCGATGATGCCTCTTCGGCCCCTGCGATCTTGCACCTGGTGCGGTGGACTGGACGTATGTCGTAACCGCCATACCGAGGAGCCTGGTCATGGCTGTACTCGCACGCAAGCAGAAGTTCCCGTTTCCCGACCTGCCCGAGTGGTTCGAGGCCTTCCCCACCCGATTCACCATGCCGGCCATGGCGGATCTGTACGCGATGAGGCTCGAGGAGTACACCGAGGAGGGCCGGTACGTCGTCCGGGCCGAACTCCCCGGCATCGATGTCACGGACCTCGACGTCACCGTCGACGACGGCGTCCTCACCATCAAGGCCGAGCGCACCGAGCGCGAGGTGGACAAGCACCGCAGCGAGATCCGCTACGGATCCCTCACCCGCAGTCTCACGCTGCCCAAGAGCGCGGACGAGAACGACGTCCGAGCCGAGTACGCCGACGGCATGCTGACCGTCAGCGTGGGCCTCGGCGAAGAGAAGCCGGAACCGAAGCACATCGAGATCAAGCACACCGCGTGAGTCGCGCCCCTAGGATGCCTGGACGGACTGCTGCACAGCCCGCCCAGGCGCCTCGCGCAAGGGGCTTGCCCGCCGTCGTGGCCGTGAGCGGGACGTCGCCCCTCGCACCCGCGATCAGGGCGTTCGGCCCCCGCAGAGGGTTCTCGGCCCCACCGTCACCTCCCGTCGGCCAGTGAGGCTGGACGGGCAGCCGCACATGGCCGCTGAAGGAGATCCCGCACCAGGCCCGGGGTTCCTCGCTGGATCCCGCTGAAATGATCAGTGAGCCGAATGAAGGGCCTGAAACGTCCCCGCCTCGGTGAACGCGTCGGTGATCGGCGCGATGAGCGAGGCGAGGCGGCGGGCACCCGCGTCGCCGATCGGCGCCCACAGCGCGGCACAGTGCTCGTCCGTCTCCACCTCGATCCGCTCGCGCGCCGCGCTGCCGGCGTCGGTGATCGTGGCGTCGGAGTCGAGCCAGCCGCGCGCGGCGAGGCGTGCCGTCGCCGCGGCCCACTCCTCGTCGTTCCACTGGCGGGTCACCCGAGCGAGGGCCGTGGGAAGACGACCCGTCGCGGTGTGCAGAACGAGGCAGTCGCACGGCCCGAGACCGTTGTCGGCGAGCACGACGAGATGCGCGTCACCGCGCCATTCGCGCGCCACCGTGATCTGCTGCCACAGCGCGACGAGTGGATCGGACGGAAGCGCGACCGACGCGTTCGCGGCGGCCAGCACCTTGCCGACGTAGTCGGCACCGGCGACGACCGGATCAATCAGCGATCGCGCCTCGGAGAGTCGGTCGCCCGCGAGATGCACGCCGACGCGCCGCATCGCCCGCCCGGCTGCCAGGAAGCGGGCGGCCTGCCACTGCTCGGGCAGCGCGGCGTCCCAGACGCCCGCCATGGCCCGCACTGCCCGCGGGCTGAAGTTGTAGAAAGCCGCGAGCGTGACCTGCCACGGAACCGCGCCCATCGCGGCCGACCGGAAGGCGAGGTACGCCGGTCCGCGGTCAGTCACGCCGAGCTTGGCCGCCTCATGGGCGCTCTCGGGGGCGAGGTAGATGAACAGGTGGGCCGCGCTGATGGCGCGGCTGACTTCGCGGACGGCGTTCAGGTCCATCAGGCCGTCGCCGGGGTGGACGGCGTCGGGAAGGTCGGTGAGGTGCATCGCGGTTGCTTCTCCCGGGAGTTGGACGGCGCCGTCAGGCGGGGGTCTCGGCGGTGGCGATCAGTACCGCGCGGCCGAGGATGTGACCGGCCATGGTGAAGCCGAGGGCGGCCGGGGTGGCGTCGGCGGGGACGCCGATGGAGGCGACGTCGAGGGCGTGCACCACGATGAAGTAGCGGTGCAGGCCGTGCCCGGCCGGCGGGGCGGCGCCGATGTAGCGGGCTGCGCGGGCGTCGTTGGGCAGCTGGTAGGCGCCTTCGGGCAGGCCTGAGCCGGTGTCGTCGCCGGCGCCCTCGGGCAGCTCGGTGACCGTGGCGGGAATGTCGGCGACCGCCCAGTGCCAGAACCCGGACCCGGTGGGAGCGTCGGGGTCGTAGACGGTGACGGCGTAACTCTCGGTGCCGTCCGGGGCGCCGCTCCAGGACAGCTGCGGAGATATGTCCTTCCCGCCGGGCAGGCCGGAGGCGTGCTGCTCGTGCGGCCAGGCGGCTCCGTCGGCAACGGTGGTGCTGGTGACGGTGAAGGACGCCGCCTCGGGGAGGCGGGCGAAGGGGTCGTTGGCGTACACCGCGGTGTTCCTTTCCGGCTGTGCGCTGGGGCGGTGGTGCGGCCGGTCATCGAGCCGCAGAGTCGACGGAACGGCGCCGTCGATGACTCTCGTCCACCATTAAATCGACCGTAACACAGATAATCGATTATTCAAGGGATCGTCTATGCTGAAGCCATGACTGGCACGCTCCACAACCCGGCTCCCTCCGGGAAGCAGATGCTTTCCGAGCAGGTCTACGCACACCTGCGGGACGCGATCATGCGTGGGGACTACGCCCCCGGTGACGCCCTCAAACCGCAGGACCTCGCCAAGGAACAGGGCGTGAGCCTGGCCGTCGTGCGCGAGGCGCTCGTACGGGTGGTCGGCGAGGGGCTCGCCGACCGGCTGCCCAACCGCGGATTCGCGGTCCCGTCCTTTTCCGACCGTCGCTGGCAGGAGATCGCGGAGGCCCGCCGAACCACCGAACCGGCCGTACTGCGCATGTCCATCGAGCGCGGCGACGTCGACTGGGAGGCCCGCGTGCGGGCCGCCCACCATCGCCTGGTTCGCACCCCGGCGTACGTGCCGGAGGAGGGCGAGTACTACAGCGGCGCGTGGTCCGAGGCCCATAGGGGCTTCCACCGCACCCTGCTGGAGGGGTGCGGCAACCCCGTCCTGCTGGAGACCTTCGACCGGTTGTGGACCGCGAGCGAACTGGCCCGCCGCTGGTCGGCACACCGCAACCCCGACCGGGACGGCTCAGAGGAGCACCGCAGGCTGGAGGAGGCGGCGCTGGCCCGCGACGCCGACACCGCAGCCGCGGTACTGGTTCAGCACCTCACCCTGACCGCGGCCGCTCTGGCCGACGACTCCGTTCCGGAGGGCGCGTAAGCATCGTTGACCCCGGCGGCGGGCGCTTTGGCAGTGGGCCGTGCGTCATTCGTCGCCCGGCCCGTCTGTCCCTTGCGGGCCTTCACGGCGGTCGGCGGCCGGGTGGATGCGACCGCCGTCGCCGGTCCTGGCGGGTCGCGGCGCGGAGGTGTCGACCCGCCAGGGCCGAGGGCTGTTCACCAGGAACGTACGACGGCCTCCAAGACCTCGTGGACGGTCTTCGCGGGGTGGCCGATGGTGGCTTCCAGTGTGGGGGCGGTGGCATTGAACTCGCCATTGCGCGATGCGGCGAACATCGTCAAGGAGAACTCGGCCGCCGACTGCGGCATCCCGCCGGCGACTGCTGCGGATATCCACTCGTTGTCGTCCATGACGACTCGGGTGACCGTCCGGCCGGTGATGCGGCTGAGGATTTGGGCGACGTCGGCGAAGTCCAGCGCATGGAAGGCCGTCAGCGGCGGTGTGATCCCTTCGAGTGCTCCGTCTTCGGTCAGAGCGAGGGCCGCGGCTTCTGCCAGGTCCTCGTGGGCCGTCCAGGACACCGGGCCGTCCTGCGGCACGGCGAGCGTGCCGGTCTCCAGCGCCGCGCCTATGTGGCAGCGCAAGGTGGAGGTGTAGAACCCGTTGCGAAGGGCGGTGTAGGGGACTGCTTGCCGCTTGAGGTGCTCCTCGGTGGCCGCGTGGACCTTCTGCGGAGGGAAGAGCGACGCGGGAGAGGCAGCCTGGTGGCTCGTGTACAGGATGCGCCGGGCGCCCGCTTCCCGCGCTGCGTCGATGGCGGCCCTGTTGGCGGTGAACGCGCCGCCGCCTCGGATGGCCGCGGAGACGACCAGGACGCGCTCGGCACCTTCGAAGGCGTCCTTCAGGCTGTCGGGTTCGGTGAAGTCGCCCGCTCGGACTCGGACGCCGCGCTCGGCGAGGTCGGCGGCCTTGCTCACGTCGCGCACACTGACGCCGATCCTGTCGGCCGGTACCCGCTCCAGCAGGCGGTTGATGATCAGTGACCCGAGGCGACCGGTGGCTCCGGTGACGATCAGCATTGGTGGCTCCCATCCGATGACGTTTCCAGCGGAACGAAAATTACGGTAACACCGATAATTCCGTTGGATGCAACCGCATGTGTCCATGCGGGGGTGGTCGACCAGTGCCGACACCTTCGGGCAGGTGGTACAGCAGAGAGTTGGCAGTATCAGCGATAGCATCACCTGTCACGCGCGGGCGATACCATCGTTTCCATGGCACCGAACACGCAGCGACGGGACACCACTCGGGACCGCATCGTGAAGGCTGCGGCCGACCTGCTGCGCGACCAGGGGCCGACCGCGGTGACCACGCGTCGCGTGACCCACGAGGCCGGACTGCAGCCTCCTGCCATCTACCGCTTCTTCCAGGGCAAGGACGACCTGCTGGATGCCGCCGCGGAGCATGTCTTCGCCGAACACGTGGCGAGCAAGCAGACCACCGCGCCCTCGGACGACCCTGTAGAAGACCTCCGCGCCGGATGGAACATGCAGATCAGCTTCGGCCTGGCCAACCCGTACGTCTACGGCCTGTTGCTCGACCCGGCCCGCGCACGCGACACCCCGGCACAGGTCAAGGGTGTACTGATCCTTGCCGAGCGTGTGCACAGAATCGCGGCCGCCGGGCGGCTTCGGGTGAGCGAGGAACACGCCGTCAACCTCATCCGCTCGGCGGGGGTCGGGACCGTCCACACCCTGCTGACCCTGCCACCAGAGCAAAGCGACCCGCACCTGGCCGATGCCGCCTTCGACGCGATCGCTCGCGCCATCCTCACAGATGAGCCCGCCGTCTCCGCACAGGACCCGGCGGCCGTCGTTGCGGCCTTCCGCACCGTCCTGCCCGAACTGCCCGGTCTCAGCAAAGCTGAGGCCACGCTTCTCGACGAGTGGCTGCGACGCTGATCCAGTACCGCGCTACGGCCTGGCCACGATGGCAAAGTCTCGACCACCACTTCCGGAAAGCGCCTCGTGTGCGCTGTGAGCGGAAGCCCCTCACGCGGCAAGAGCGGGTCCGCCGTCCCAGCGGATTCCCTTCTCACTGCGGATGCGTGCGCGCCCTCGGTGTTTCCCGACGACGGCCGAACGCTGACCCTCTGACGGCGTATCACCCCGGGAGGACCGACGTATCAGCCGTCGAGCAGCGGAGCCTTCTCCGTGCCGTGGAAGACCTGCGGCACCTTCCGGGCGGCGTCGACCACAGCAGCCAGATCTGACAGTTCCTGCGTGAGCTGCCAGAACAGGTCGTCAAAGGCGATCATTCCGATGAGGCGTCCCTCGGCCACCACGGGAAGGTGACGCACCTGGACGGACCTCATGAGGAGGATGGCGACCGCTACGGCGGTATCTGCCTCTACGGTCACTGGGTCAGTGGACATGACCTCCTTCACCGGGGTCCGCGGTGACAGGCCCCGGGCCATCGCACGAACCACCAGATCCCGATCGGTGACGACGCCGATCACCCGGTCACCGTCGACCACGGGGAGGGCTCCGACGCCTGCACCGGCCATGTGGCGTGCGGCGTTCTCGAGCGACTCCTCCTTGGACACACAAGCCGGCGGTGCATTCATCATGTACTGAATTTGCATACTGACAGCCCCTCGGGGCGTCGAGGCCGCATCCACGGCTCATCACGGCACCGGGTGATCACCGGCCACGTGGGCGCTGCGCTGCTACAGCCCTTGCGACAGCAGCAGCTCATGGGCCATGCGAGCGCCACGCGCCGCTTGCTCCTCCTGCTCCGTATCCTGTGACGGATTCTGTTCAAGGCCTTCGGCAAGCGCCCTGATGGCTCCGGCGAGCGTCTCCACCTGCGATTCCAGCCGGCGCAGGCGCTCATCCGTGGTCTGAGGCACGTGTCCGTGTCCGCTGTTCCCCGTCGTCATCATCAACCTCCGCGACAGTGGGATGTGCGGGCCGACCCGTAGGGGGCTCATCTCTGCGGGGCCCGCGGGGATCCGACGAGGCGTTCTCTCCTCGTGCGTACTTCCCAGACTCGTCTCCCCGGCGAGTCCTTGCAGAGGGCCGAAGGTCCCTCCCTGGCGGCTGCCCGGCCCGTCACCGATCCGTGGCGAGCAGCCGTCGGGACACCGGCCGTGGGCGCAGTACCACTGACCTCGCGGGCTTCCAGGGCATGCCGATCGGAACATCGTTGCAGGTCAGCGAACCGCGAGCCTGTTGAGTCAGCGGCATTGGCTGTAGGCGACATTCGTCGCCCGGGCCGAGGTGCAGGGACGGCGTCGCGGTCCGCACGGGGCCGGGGCTTCGTTCGGATCCTGCCGGGCCCGCGGTTCCGGCACCGCATCTCGCTGCATTGTCGTCGGTCACCGACGCTCCGCGTCGATTTCCCCCACGCCTCGCGACGCCTGGCACCAGAACCCGTTCCCTGATCCGGCCTGATCCAGACGAGAGACCCTGTCGGCCCCCTCGGCCTGGACCGGTCGGCCCTGCGCCTCGCCCGACGGGGCTGTGGTGCCGTGGAAATGAGCCGAGGGCCACCAGAGACACGGCGGAGCGAAACAGCGCACCGTGCAACCGGGTCCGCGAGAAGCAGGCGGCCCCCGGCTCCACGAACGGTCCTGGATGCGTGCGGTTCCGGTGGCCTCCGATCAGTACCGGACCCTCACCGTGCGGCCCGGTTCTGGCTCGGCGACTCTGGAGGCAGGAGCAGGCGTCGGGAGGAGCGCCCATGCGCTGGGAGACGATCCACAAGGGCACTGTGCCGGGCGCCGCGCCGAATCTCGCCGACTATGAGCAGGCTCGCTCTGGTTTCACCTGGTCGCAGGCGCGCAACGAGCTGGCTGGTCTGCCCGGTGGCGGGCTGAACATCGCGCACGAGGCGGTCGACCGGCATGTCGGCGCGGGCCGTGGAGACAGGGTCGCGCTGCGGTGCATCGCCCGCGACAACGCCGTCTCGACCGTCACCTACGCCGAGCTGGCCCGCCGTACGGCCCGCTTCGCAAACGTCCTGCGATCGTCCGGCGTCGGCCATGGCGACCGCGTGTTCACCCTGCTCGGCCGTTGTCCCGAGCTGTACACGGCGGTGCTGGGCACGCTGAAGAACACCAGCGTGCTGTGCCCGCTCTTCTCCGCGTTCGGCCCAGACCCGGTCGAGCAGCGGCTGCGGCTCGGCGATGCCCGGCTCCTGGTCACCACCGCCCCCCTGTACCGACGGAAAGTGGCGGAGCGACGGTCGTCGCTGCCCGCGCTCGAACATGTACTCATCGTAGGGACCGGGGCGGAGGAACTGCCTGGCACGGTCTCCTTCGACGAGCTGATGTCCGCCGCACCCGACGCGTTCACCATCCCGCCGACGTCGCCCGACGACATGGCTCTGCTGCACTTCACGAGCGGAACCACGGGCGCTCCCAAGGGTGCGATCCATGTCCACGAGGCGGTGGTGGCCCACTACGCAACGGCCGCTTACGCGCTCGATCTGCATCCCGATGACGTGTACTGGTGCACCGCCGACCCCGGCTGGGTCACGGGCATGTCGTACGGAATCATCGCCCCGCTCGTCCACGGAGTGACGGTTGTTGCCGACGAAGGCGACTACGACGCCCGGCGCTGGTACCGGATTCTCTGCGAGCAGCGGGTCAGTGTCTGGTACACCGCGCCCACGGCCCTGAGGATGCTGATGCGCTCCACTCCCCGGGAGGGTCCGTACGACCTGCCGCGCTCGTACGACCTGTCCGAGCTGCGCTTCATAGCCTCGGTCGGCGAGCCCCTCAATCCTGAGGCAGTGGTGTGGGGCCGGGACGTGCTGGGTCTTCCGGTGCATGACAACTGGTGGCAGACCGAGACCGGCTGCATCATGATCGCGAACTTCGCGGCATGCGACATCCGGCCGGGTTCGATGGGACGTCCGCTGCCGGGTGTCGAGGCAGCCGTGCTGGAGCGAGGCGAAGACGGTCGGGCGCTCATCACCGACGGCCGGGTGACGGTGGTCGACAGCCCCGGCGTCGAGGGTGAGTTGGCGTTGCGGCCCGGCTGGCCGTCAATGTTCCGCGGCTATCTGCACGACAGGGAACGCTACGAGGCCGCGTTCGCCGACGGCTGGTATCTGACCGGCGACCTGGCCCGGCGGGACGCCGACGGCTGGTACTGGTTCGTGGGGCGCGCCGACGACGTCATCAAATCGGCGGGACATCTGATCGGGCCGTTCGAGGTGGAGAGCGCACTGATGGAGCACTCATCGGTCGCGGAGGCCGGAGTGATCGGCCGACCGGACCCTGTCGCCGGCAACATCGTCAAGGCGTTCGTGTCGCTGCGCCCCGGCATCGCGCCGAGCCCCGATCTGGAACGGGAACTGCTGGCCTTCTCCCGGCGCAGGCTCGGCCCCGCTGTCGCGCCTCGGGAGATCGCCTTCGACCAGAACCTGCCCAGGACCCGTAGCGGCAAGGTCATGCGCCGGCTGCTCCGTGCGCGTGAACTCGGCTTGCCCACCGGTGACTTGTCGACCTTGGAGGGATCCGCATGACCTCGGCCCGCGGCAGCCGCACCCGGAAGACCTCCGCGACGTCGAAGCCTGTGAGGAAGGCCGCGACGGACAGGCCGAGCGCACGAAGCGGATTTCCTGCCGACCGGGCGGCCGCCGAGCACAGGATGGATCTGCTCGAGGCGATGCTGCGCATCCGGCGTTTCGAGGAGCGATGCGTCGAGCTGTACAGCGCCGCGAAGATCCGCGGCTTCGTCCACCTCTACATCGGCGAGGAGGCCGTCGCCGTCGGTGTCAACGAGGCGCTGAACCCCGAGGACGCCGTCGTCTCCACCTACCGCGAACACGGCCACGCGCTGGCCCGGGGCATCACCGCCGAGGCAGTCATGGCCGAGATGTACGGCAAGACGACCGGCTGCAGCGGAGGGCGGGGCGGATCCATGCACCTGTTCGACGCGAGCCGCCGCTTCTACGGCGGCAGCGCGATCGTCGCCGGCGGGCTCCCTCTGGCCGCGGGGCTCGCGCTCGCCGACCGGATGCGCGGACTGCCCCGTGTCACGTGCTGCTTCTTCGGCGACGGGGCCTTCGCCGAGGGGGAGTTCCACGAGACGGCGAACCTCGCCGCCCTGTGGAATCTGCCACTGCTGCTCGCCTGCGAGAACAACCTCTACGCCATGGGCACCTCGCTCTCCCGGGAGCACGCGCAGACCGATCTGGCGATGCGTGCCGCCTCCTACGGAATGCCCGCCTGGGCCGTGGACGGCATGGACGTCGAAGCCGTCGAGCAGGCCGCCCGCCGGGCCGCCGAGGGCATCCGGGCCGGCACCGGACCGCACTTCCTGGAGCTGCGCACGTACCGCTTCCGCGCCCACTCCATGTACGACCCGGACCGCTACCGGGACAAGGCGGAGGTCGGGCAGTGGAAAGCCCGGGACCCGATCACCCGGCTCATCGACCGCACGCGCGAGCAGGGCCGGCTGAGCGACGAGGAGCTCACCCGGCTGGAGCAGCAGGTCACCGACGAGCTCGACCGCGCCGTCGAAGCGGCCGAGCAGGCGCCCGAGGAGCCGGTCGAGGACCTGCTGCGCCATGTCAGCAGTACGCCGACGGAGGTGAGCTGACCATGGGCGCAGGCGGGCAGCCCCAGGAACTCAAGACGACCTACCGAGAGGCCCTGCGGGAGGCTCTGCGAGAAGCCCTGAGCTCCGACGACCGCGTCTTCCTCATGGGCGAAGACGTGGGCCGGTACGGCGGGTGCTTCGGCGTCAGCCTCGGCCTGCTGGAGGAGTTCGGACCGGAGCGGATCCGCGACACCCCGCTCTCGGAATCCGCATTCGTGGGTGCGGGCATCGGCGCGGCGCTGGCCGGATTGCGGCCGATCGTCGAAATCATGACCGTGAACTTCAGCCTGCTCGCCCTCGACCAGATCCTCAACAACGCGGCCACGCTACTGCACATGTCGGGCGGTCAGCTGCCGGTACCGCTGGTGATCCGTATGACGACCGGCGCGGGACGGCAGCTCGCCGCACAGCACTCGCACAGCCTGGAGGGCTGGTACGCCCACATCCCCGGCATCCGTGTGGTGGCTCCGGCCACCATCGATGACGCCCGCAACATGCTGGCCGCGGCGCTGGCCGACCCCGACCCGGTGCTGATCTTCGAGCACGGCAGCCTCTACAACGCCTCCGGTGATGTCCCCCCGGCCACCGCCGTGGACCTGGACCACGCCACGGTCCGCCGTCCCGGCACCGACATCTCCCTGATCACGTACGGCGGTTCGCTGACCAAGGCCCTCGACGCGGCGGACGAGCTGGCCGCCGATGGCATCGACGCCGAGGTACTCGACCTCCGATCCCTCCGGCCCCTCGACGACGCGGCCATCGCCGCCTCGGTGGCCCGTACGCACCGAGCAGTGGTCATCGACGAGGCATGGCGCACCGGCAGTCTGGCCGCAGAGGTGTCCGCCCGCATCTCCGAGGGTTCGTTCTACGAACTGGACGCCCCCGTGGAGCGGGTGTGCAGCGCAGAGGTGCCCATTCCGTACGCCAGGCGGCTCGAGGATGCGGCCTTGCCGCAGACCGCCGACATCGTGGCAGCGGCGCACCGGGCGGTGGACTGACCATGGGCGAGTTCACCATGCCGTCCCTGGGCGCCGACATGGACGAGGGCACGCTCCAGGAGTGGTTGGTGCAGCCCGGTGCGCGGGTCCGTAAGGGCGATCCCGTCGCGGTCGTCGAGACCGCGAAGTCCACCATCGAGGTGGAGTGCTTCGAGACCGGGACGGTGGGAAGGCTGCTCGTCGAGCCGGGCACGACGGTGCCGGTCGGCACTGCGCTCGCGCTGATCGAGCCCGCCGCAGAGGTATCCGCGACACGCGAGGAGCGTGAGAAGGCCGAGAAGGCCGAGGTGCAGCGCCCGCATCGGCCGGAACGGGAGCGTGCGACGCACCCGGCCCGGCCCGAGCCCGCCCGCCTTCCGGTGTCATCCGCCGCCGCCCACGAACACGGGCACACCGAAGCCGGCCCGTTGCTCCGGCACCTCGCGGAGCGCAGCGGCGTCGACCTGGAAGCCCTCCATGGATCCGGGCCCGGAGGGCGTGTCACCCGGAGCGACATCGAGCACGCCGCCGGGGCTGCGCCGCGGCCGGCACGGATACGGGCGACTCCGCTGGCCCGACGGCTCGCCGCCGAACTGGACGTCGATCTGGCCGCTGTGGCCGGGACGGGCACCGACGGCGCCGTGCGTGCCGCAGACGTGCGCCAAGCAGCCCCGGGGCCGGCAACCGCAGCCCCACCCGCGGGCCGCAACGCCGCCCGGGCACGTCTCCCCGAGGACCGCGCAGCCGCGATGCGCCAGACGATCGCCGCACTGATGACACGTGCCAACCGCGACATCCCGCACTACTACCTGTCCGCAACCGTCGACATGGCCGCCGCGATGGACTGGCTGCACGAGCACAACCGGCACAGTCCGGTCGGCGAACGGCTGCTTCCCGCAGCCCTCCTGCTCAAGGCCGCGGCCCGCGCGGCCCGGGAGGTGCCCGAACTCAACGGCTTCTGGACCGACGACCAATTCGTCCCGGGCGGCGGCGTACACCTCGGCGTGGCGATATCGCTGCGCGGCGGTGGGCTCGTCGCCCCCGCCCTGCACGACGCCGACGCTCTCCGACTCCCGCAGCTGATGGCCGGTCTGAAAGACGTGGTCGCCCGCGCCCGCACGGGTCGACTGCGTGGATCCGAAGTCTCCGAATCCACGATCACGGTCACCAACCTCGGCGATCAGGGTGTGGAGACCGTGTTCGGCGTGATCTACCCGCCCCAAGTGGCCCTGGTCGGCTTCGGACGGGTCGTCGACCGGCCGTGCGCTGTCGACGGCCTGCTCGGCGTCCGGCCTGTGGTCACGGCCACCCTGTCCGCCGACCACCGAGCGACGGACGGCGCTGTCGGAGCTCGCTATCTGACAGCCGTGGACCGCCTGTTGCAGAACCCGGAGCAGCTGTGAACCGAGCCGAAGCACTGGATGTGGTCAAGGAATCGATCGCCAGCGTCATCCCCGACGCCGACTTCGCCGCTCTGGGGCCTGACGACTCGTTCCGCGACGCTCTGGAGATGGACTCGCTGGACTTCCTGAGCTTTGTCGAGACCGTCGGTGAACGGACCGGGATCCGCATCGAGGACGAGGACACGCCACAGCTCACCACGCTCTCCAGCTGCACCGACTTCCTCATCGCCCGCACGGCGGCGTGAGCCGCCACGGCGGCGGCCGGACCGATCAGTCACAGCCGGTGCGTATCCGGGCGCCGTCACTTCGTGCAGCGCCGAGGCGCCGCCGCGCTCCCTCTCCACCGGCAGGACCGCATCTTGATTCCGCCGCGTCCAGTCGTCCTCGACGACCGGTGTGCCACGTCGAACGCTGCTGCTGAAAGACGGCGGGGACAGTCCGTCGGACGTCCAGGGCCGGCGCGGACTCCGCCCCCGACCAGGCGCGGGTCTTGTCGGTTCAGCGGCGTCGCAGGGTTGTCGGGGTGCGCTCGAGGTCGGCCGGAGCCGGTTGTGCGGCAGCTCGGCCAGGAGGGCACACGGTGCGGGCGGGAGCTCCATCGTCCCCACCGCCTTCTTTCCGGACATTACAAGCCTCTGTGAATACCGTCGCACCGCCCTGGAGCCATCGCGACATGCGAACCGCCCCGGACCCGGGGCCTTCGGCCCGGTTGCACCGCGCCGGTTTGCAGCGATGGTCGAGTCATACGGCCGGTCGGCCCACCTCCGTGCCCCTTAAGGCCCTGGAGCCGGCCGCCTTCCCGCCAGAGGCTGAAGCCGAGAGCACGACCACGGCGGTCCACACCTGCGAGAGGAAGCCAGCCATGAAGCACAGCAAGATCGGCAGCCTGATGGTGAACGACGTCGTCTCGGTGATTCCGCAGACCCCGTTCAAGGAGGTCGCCAAACTGCTCGCCCTGCACGGGATCAGCGGTCTGCCGGTGGTCGACACCGATGACAAGGTGCTCGGTGTCATATCCGAAAGCGACCTCATACTCCGGCAGGCGGGCGTTCCACCCGAGCCGGGAGCCATCCGCGGCGCACGGCCGGCCTGGCGATCGTCGCCGGCGGGCGGCGACGACACCGCAAGCGGCACAGAAGCCGAGGCAAAGGCGATGAGCGCCCGGGAGCTGATGTCGCACCCCGCGATCACCGTCAAGGCCGGCGACACCATCGCCGTGGCCGCCCGCACCATGGCGGAGCATCGCGTCGAGCGGCTGCCCGTGGTCGATGAGGAGGACCGCTTGGTGGGCATCGTGACCCGCCGCGACTTGCTGCAGGTCTTCCTGCGGCCGGACCCTGACATCCGCCGGGAGATCGTCGACGAGATCCTGGATCAGACGCTGTGGCTGTCCCCGGACTCGGTCCAGGTGCATGTGATCGACGGTGTGGTCACTCTCGAAGGACGGTTGGAGCGGTTCAGCGACATACAGGTCGCGGTGCGGCTGGCGCAGGAGGTGGACGGCGTGATCTCCGTCATCGACAAGCTGACCTACCGCATGGACGACTCCGGCTCGCGCCCCGCCCGGAAGAAGACTGCCATCGTTCCCGACGACGCCGAGCGCGACAGGATGCATTGGGAAAGATCACCGTGATCAGAGGGCACGGTCACTTCGGCGCGCTACCCCGCAGGAGGAGGTCCGAGGTGCTTGAGACTCCGCGCATCTTGAGCGATGTGAGACCCGGCCGGTGGTGGCCGTCGGGCGCGACAGGCCCTCCGAAGAGATCGTTCGGACCATGGAGCGGTGGAGGTCAGGGCGCCCCGAGGGCGGCGGGCGGGTCATCGGTGCCGTTTCCGAGGCGCAGCACGATCTGCGTCCCAGGCTCGTGCTCCACGTGACGGACCTGCGCGTCGGGCCCGGGGAACACCGGCGTCACCTCGTCCGTGTCCGACCAGCGCAGACCGCCGGGAGGCGTTCCATCCGCATGGTGCAGTCCGACAATCTCGCCGTCGCGCCTGGTAGCGCCGGTCTTCTGGCTTTCGATGACGAGTTGATCGCCAAGGTGAGCTCGCACGATCGCCACCGCTTCCTCAGAATGCTGCTGTACCCAACGTGCCACGCACGGCGTGCCGCCGCACGGGCCGGCAAGCCCTGCCCCGGGGGGTCGACCAGACCGGTCTCGGGACCAATAGCCCCTGGGCCTCGGCTGGTCACCCCTGGGCCACTGGTTCCCGACACGCTCGACACGTGACCACAACTGGCTGTCACGGGCCTCGAAGGGGAAGGCGACATGCACCACCGAACGGTCGCAGAGCTCATGACCCGACAGGTTGTCCGGGCGCGGCGTGACCTGCCGTTCAAGGAGATCGTCAAGCTGCTGGCGGACAATGACGTCACCGCCGTACCCGTGGTGGACGAGCACGACCGCCCCATGGGTGTCGTGTCCGAGGCCGACCTGCTGCGCAAGTCCGCGGACCAGGCCGACCTGTCCGGCAGGACGCCGATTCCGCGTCTGGAGGCGTGGGAGCGGGCCAAGGCCGAGGGAGCCAGGGCAGAGGAACTGATGTCGGCCCCTGCCGTGTGCGCACGTCCGGAGTGGACCGTGGTGGAGGCGGCCCGCCTGATGGAGGTCCATGGCGTCAAGCGGCTGCCCGTGGTGGACGAGACGGACAAGCTGCAAGGCATCGTCAGCCGCAGCGACCTGCTGCGGATCTTCCTGCGCCGTGACGACGCCATCCGCGAGGAGGTCATCCGGGATGTGCTGCAGCAGACGATGGGCCTCGCTCCCTCGGAGGTGACCGTCGAAGTGCGCGAGGGGCAGATCACCCTCGGCGGGTCCGTCGAGTACAAGAGCCTGATCCCCATCATCGAACGGCTGTGCCGGAGCGTGGACGGCGTGGTCTCTGTCACGGAACACATCGGGTACCGGAGTGACGATGCCAGGAGTTCCGCGACAGGCACATGATTCCAGTACCGGGAAGAGCCCACGGGCCTACGGCGGGATCGTGGGCCCTTCCCGGACAGGACGACAGTCACCCGGTGATCTCGATGCGGTGCGGCTTGGCGTTCTCGTCCATCCGGCTGCGCAGATCCTCAAGTTCGCGGAACGGATCCCATAGAGGGAGTGGCCCCTGCTGCTGGAGGGAGTGCCCACTGCTGCGACGGACCCGCTTCGGGTTCGTCGGTCATTGGGCCGCGGCCGCCTGTCACATGCTCGGCCCGGTGCTTCGTGCCCGGCTCCGGGGCCGTGTGGCGGAGACCAGCGTCTCCTCCTCGATACGACGCCGGACTTGGTCGGCCAGTGCGCCCAGTCGCTCGGAGACCGTCGCAGACGGCGCCACCGGGGCTCGGATCAGCCGGGCCTTCGGCGGCAGTTCGGCCAGATCGGTTGCGAACCTCTCCCGGCATCCGCCGAGCGTGAGCCTCGCTCTGGTGCGCTGCCCCTTCTGCATCACCGTCTCCAGCAACGGCCGCGCGCCCTCAGGCGGCTGCTCGTCGGCGAGGCCGATGATGTCGGCGTAGCCGGCGCGACGGAATACCTGCTTCGGGCCAGGTGCCGTCACCTTCGCAGCAGAGAGCTTCATCACCGGGCGGCCGTCGTATTCCACCATCTTGTACGCCGAGTCCAGATACGGGGCGTCGGCCGAGACCCCGACGCGCGTACCGACGGCGTAGGTGTCGATCGGCGTACCGGAACGGACCAGTTCGTCCACGGCGTATTCGTCGAGACTTCCGCTGGCGACGATCCGTACGTCCGACAGCCCGGCGGCGTCGAGGATGGCGCGTGCCCGTACCGCCAGGGCTCCGAGGTCGCCGCTGTCCAGCCGGATGGCCGAGCCGGGCCCGCGGTCCAGGTCCCTCAGCACGCGTGCCGCGACGTGGACACCCCGCTCGGTGTCGTAAGTGTCCACCAGCAACGTCACCGGACCGGGGTGGGAGCGAGCGAAGGTGCGGAACGCCTCCTCCTCCGTCGGGAACGCCTCGACGAACGAGTGGGCCATGGTGCCGACCGCGGGGATGCTTTCGGCCGTGGCCGCCGCCACGTTGCTGGTCCCTGCGAAGCCCACCATGGCGCCCAGCCGGGCCGTCTGGAATCCGGCCTCGGGGCCATGGGTGCGCCGCAGGGAGAAGTCCACGACCGGGTGCCCGGCCGCGGCGAGCACGCACCGTGCGGCCTTGGAGGCGATCATCGTCTGATGGCTGAGCTGGTTGAGCACGTATGTTTCGGCCAACTGTGCCTGTGGAAGCGGAGCGGTCACCTCCAGCAGCGGCTCTCCCGCGAGCACGATCCGCCCCTCCGGCACCGCCCGTACCTGGCCGCTGAACTCCAGGCCGAGCAGCGGCTCCAGATCCCGCCGCGGCCGGTGCAGCGCAGCTGCGAAGGCATCGACGTCCTCGGAACCGACACGGAGACCGGACAGGAAATCCAGTGCCGACTCCAGTCCCGCGGCGACCAGAAAGCCGCGGTCGCGCGGCAGGTTGCGGACGAAGAGACTGAACGTCGCCGGAGCGGTCATCCCCTCCTGCAGATACGACATCGCCATCGTCACCTCGTACAGATCGGTGGTCATCGCATCGGACATCACCTCACCTCCTCGGTGCCAGTACGGCCCTCCGGCCTGTCACTGGTGGAAGCGTGCGGACCAGCCGGGCTCAACCAGGTCCCACTCTGCGTCCCACTGCGCGTACCTCCTACGGTCCAGCACCAGGCGCATCCCCGCCCTCGCGGCGAAGACCCCCATCCCCACCGCCACCGCCGTCATCCCACCCGCCAGCCAACCCGTGGCCGTCGCATTGGCCATGGTCATCGGCGGAGTCCTCATAGTCCCCGCACGGTCCACCCACACGTGTACGGCAGCGCCCTCGCGCGTTCCCGCCTCCACCCGCGCGATCCCGGACCTCTCCTTGCCATCGGCCCCGGTCCAGCTGACCCGTGCCCGCTGCACGACGTCCCGGGCCGGATCTCCCTCAGCGGGCCCGAGCACCCGAGCGGTGATCTCCTGCCGTTCCGCCGACTGGGCCTGCACGATGCGCATCGAGGACTCGTACGACGCCAGCCCGGCACTCGCTGAGGCCGCCGGCAGTCCGAGGACGAGCACGAGCATCAGGAAGCGGAAGAACCAGGATTCGACCCTGTCGGACGTACGCCTCAGGGGGTTTGCCCCCTTGGACGAGTGTCTCCGGGCCGAGGGGTGAGGGCTTGATGCGTGCGGCGAACCTTGTGCACTCATGGCTTGTTCCTCCAGCTGTCGCTGGTCAGTTCCCCACCACGGTCGAACAGCCACGGCCCACCGTCACTGGGCCGAAGGTCCCCGGTGGGCGGCCACCCGGACTCCACGTGCTGACGGACTCCGTTCCCCGGCCGTCGACCGTCATATCTGCGGAACGACCACGACGGGACGCCGCGTCCTCATGCGAAACCTCGCTCGACGGCCGCAGCGTAGGAGCACTCTTCCCGGCCCGTTCCGAGGCAGCGGCGATCAGATCGCCCGCGTCGTGGTCCGGCGCGACCGCGTGGACGAGGTGGAGCGGCACCTCATGGCGGGCGGCTTCGTCGGCGGCCCACTCCACCGCCTCCAGGCTCGCCTCGGACCCGTCGATGCCGACCACCAGGGGAATCGCCACCGCCCTCACCACCTGCCCCGCACCTCTCCGAGCCCTGCCACAGCGCGGTCCGCATGCGCAGCCGGACGCTTTGGGGTACTCCTCGAATCAGAAGGAGCTGTACTCGGCGTGCCGACGCAGGCCACGGCACGCGGACTCATGCACCGTTCACCGTCATTCCAGCTTCTTACGAGACGGAGGCAGTCGCCATGGAGGCAGTGATCACCGTGGGTCTCGACGGCTCGCCGGAGAGCCTTGCCGCCGCCCATTGGGCCGCCGACGAGGCCGAGCGGCGCAAGCTCACGCTGCGCCTGCTGCATGCGTGGCCCATGCTGGTTCCGGAACCGGCCCACCTGCCTGCGGAAGTGGATCAGAACTACTGGGCGAAGCGGATTGTGCACAATGCGCGGGCGGAGCTCCAGGCACGCCATCCGGGCCTCACAGTTGTCGGCGACCTGGTCGCCGAGGATGCCGAGGACGCTCTCCTGCAAGCGGCGTCGGAGTCCGAGATGACCGTCCTCGGTTCGCGGGGGCTGAGGCCCGTCGAGAGCTACTTCCTCGGCGACATCAGCATGTCTGTGGTGGGACGGGCCGAGCGGCCAGTGGTCCTTGTACGTGCCGAGGAGCGCGAAGGAGGGCGTCCGCCCGTTCCAGGTGCGGCAGGTGCCGTCGTGGTGGCACTGAAGCTCCATGGCCCGTGCGACGACCTGCTCGAATTCGCCTTCGCCACCGCCGCGGCGCGAGGCGTGCCTCTTCGAGCCGTCCATGGCCGAAGCGTGCCGGTCCATGCGTACACCTGGGGCGTAGACCCTGACGTCAAGCAAGAGATCGCACAGGACGCGCAGAAGCACTTGGGCCAAGCCCTCCGCCCCTGGCGCGAGAAGTTCTCCGGGGCGGAGGTAATCGACGTGATCCAGCTCGACAGCCCGGCCAGGGCCGTCGTACGCGACGCCGAGAGCGCCGGGCTGCTGGTCGTCGGCCGACGCAAGCACCGTCCCCCCTTGGCACCACGCCTGGGCCCCGTAGCCGAAGCCGCCATCCACCACGCACGTTGTCCGGTCGCCGTCGTCCCCCATGACTGACGCGAACCACGGCACAGAGCCGACGATTGCGGCACAGCCGGCCGACGCGTCCGCGCTCCGGTCCGGCACGGGCTACGACGCTCCGCCGCTTCCGCGTGCAGAGGTGCGCGAGACCCACACCGCGATCGTGTTCTTCGTCCGTGACCGCGCCTACAAGCTCAAGAAACCGGTCGATCTGGAGTTCCTGGACTACACCACCGTGGCCGCTCGGCGGGCCGCGTGCGAGCGGGAGGTCGCCCTCAACCGCCGCTTCGCCCCCGACGTCTATCTGGGTGTGGGGGAGATCCGCGATCCGAACGCGGAGGCGCCGGAACCGCTCGTCGTGATGCGCCGCATGCCGACTGACCGCCGGCTCTCCCTGCTGGTGCGGGAAGGCGCCGCCGTCGACGACGCCCTCAGGGCCGTCGCCCGGCAGCTCGCCGCCCGTCACGCGGATGCCCTCCGCAGCCGAGAGGTGGACCAACAGGGCAGCCGGGACGCCCTGTTGTCGCGCTGGGAAGCGAGCTTCGCCCAGGTCCGCGCGCTGACCGGCAACGGCCCTGTGCCCGAGGGCGTGGAGGAGATCGAGCAGCTCGTACGCCGCTATCTCGTCGGCCGCGACAAGTTGTTCGCCCTGCGCATCGAACAAGGCCGGATGGTGGACGGCCACGGAGACCTGCTCGCCGACGACATCTTCTGCCTCGACGACGGCCCGCGTGTCCTGGATTGCCTGGAGTTCGACGACCACCTCCGCTATGTCGACGGCTTGGACGACGCCGCCTTCCTCGCCATGGATCTGGAACAGCTCGGTGCCCCGGAGGCCGCGGCGCTTTTCCTCGCCCAGTACAGCGAGTACTCCGGCGACCACGCGCCGCCCTCCCTGTGGCACCACTACGTCGCCTACCGCGCTTTCGTCCGTGCCAAGGTCGCCCTGATCCAAGCCCGCCAAGGCGCGCCCGGCGCGGACCCCGCCGCACGGCGACTGACCACCACAACCCTGCGCCACCTGCGTACCTCCGCCGTCGGCCTGACCCTTGTCGGCGGGCTCCCGGGTAGCGGGAAGTCGACGCTCTCCGGCGCGCTGGCCGATCGCCTGGGTGTCACGCTGCTCAGCAGCGACCGCCTGCGCAAAGAACTGGCGGGCATCCCAGCGGACCAGCCTGCTGCCGCCGCCTACGGCGAGGGCCTGTACACGCCCGAGTGGACCGCCAGGACCTACGCGACCCTTCTCGACCGCGCATCCACACTGCTGTCCTCCGGGGAATCCGTCGTCCTGGACGCCACCTGGTCCGATGCGGGGCAACGCGAAGCGGCCCAACGCATGGCCGAGCGCACCAGCTCCGACCTGGTGGCACTGCACTGCCAGGTTCCGGCCGATCTCTCGGCATCCCGCCTGACCACCCGTGCCCTCGGACCGTCCGACGCCGGCCTGGACGTGGCCACTGCCATGGCGGAGAAGGAGCCGCCGTGGGAGCAGGCCCTCACAGTGGACACCAGCGGCTCCTTGGAAGCCGCTGTCTTCCAGGCGCTGGCGGCCGTGCGCCCGTACGGCACCGGCCAGGTTCCGGTCTTCCGCCCGTCCTACCTGGAGCCGGACTGACTCGCCGGGCAGCGATCCGCTCTCGATGCGCGCCATTTCCGCGAGGTTCGCGCCCTTGCCCCCGAGCAGATCGACCTTGTCCCGGCGCCCTCGGCGAAGTCGTACACATAGGTGACCATGACAGGTTGCCTTTCTCTTCCGTGGGTACCGTGTGCCGTCCGGGACGGCATTCCGGGGCCGGGAGCGGTTCGTCAGTCGTGCGGTACGACCGCGACGGGGGCCACGGAGTGGCGCAGAACCCCATGGGTGACGGCACCGATGTGGGTGCCGATCCGCGCGCGGCGAGCCCGACGTCCGACGGGGTGACGACGCTGCGGACACCGTTTCGTGATTCCCGGGGTCCGCTCCCCCCGTCAGCGTGCTGTCGCCGGATCGCCCCACCGGGTGTGGCGTTCCTCGTCCTTGTTCCAAAGGAAGAAGGGGACCAGCCCACGTCTTCCACGGTGGCCGCCCGGTGGCATGTGCGGAGGAGCGGCAGGCCCCTGCCTGGGGACGATGGGCCCGCAGACGGCGTGTGCGATCCGCGGAGGGGCTCTTCCGATCCGCCCCGGGATTCAGGCAGGGGCCGACCCCGGTCGGCCGGTGCTGCCAGTCGTGCTACGCGGCCGGTCGGCCCCACGTGTCGGGCCGACCGGCCCTCGTCGAGCAGCCACCGGCTGCGTGAAGATCGAAGGACAGAGGGACGGCCGCAGCGGTCGTGCCCACCCGACCCTGTGCGGAGGCCATGACATGACTCGCCCTGTCGCTGTAGGAGTGGACGGATCCCCCGAGAGCCTGGCCGCCGCCGACTGGGCAGCCCGCGAAGCCGAGCTCCGTGGGCTGCCGCTCCGTATCGTCCATGCCTGGCTCTGGCAGCCCCTGGACGTACCGATCGTCCAGGACAGGGAGACACAGGCCCAGTCGGCCGACGCCGTGCTCCGGGAAGCCGAGACCCGCGTGTCCGGCCGGTACCCGGACCTGGCCGTCAGCGCCGAGGTGGTGCCCGACACACCGGTATCCGCCCTGCTCACCGAGGCCGAGCGGTCCGAGATGCTGGTGCTCGGCTCGCGAGGTCACGGCGCCCTCCTCGGTTTCCTGCTCGGCTCATACGGCCAGCAGGTGATCGCGAGCGCGACGTGCCCGGTGGTGTCGGTCCGGGCCCTCGACCGGCAGACACACGAGCCGGAAGCCGGCGAGGTCGTCGTGGGCCAGCAGGGTGAGGCCGAGGACAGTGACGCCGTCCTGGAGTTCGCCTTCGAGGCCGCTGCCGCGAGAGGCGCCGCCGTTCGAGCGGTGCGGGCCTGGAGTCTGCCGCCCGTCTTTGCCTACAGCCCGGGGTCGATGCGCCTGGCCGACGAGGCGGGAGGACTGGAACCGTTCGAGAGGAAGGCGCTGGAGCAGGCGCTCGCTCCCTGGCGGAAGAGGTTCCCCGGCGTGCCGGTGATCCCGCACGTCGAAATCGGCAGCGCAGGGCAGGTGTTGCTGTCAGCCGCCTCGCAGGCCCAGCTGCTCGTGCTGGGCCGCCGGGTACGCCGCTCCCCCGTCGGTACGCGCATCGGCTCGGTGGCACATGCCGCCCTGCACCATGCCGCCTGCCCCGTCGCGGTGGTGCCACACGCCTGAGGAGCTTCTCGGCACGAGGCGGGACAGAAGCTGCCGGGATCGAGTCCTGCGATACCCGCGGCGCCTTCCCGGGATCAGGTGCCGAGGCCGTCCACCACCACGGCGCCGGGCAGGTCGGCGAAGGCCCTGCCGGGGAGGATCGGTTTGCCGCGGCGACGGCCGCTGCCGACGAGTACCCACTCGGTGTCGACCACGGCGGAGTCGACCAGCAGTGGCCCGTGCGCGGGGAGCCCGATCGGGGTGATGCCGCCGTACTCCATGCCGGTCTCGCCGGTCGCGGTGCCCATCGGCGCGAACGAGGCCCTGCGTGCGCCGAGCCGGGCGCGGACGGTGCCGTTGACGTCGACCCGGTTGCCGGCCAGGACCAGGCATGCGGCGAGCGCGGTGCCGCCGCCTCGTTTGCCCGCGACGACCACGCAGTTGGCGGAGTGGTCGAGGAGCTGCCGGCCGTGGTGCTCGACGAAGACCGCGGTGTCGGCGATCGCCGGGTCGGTGTCCAAGTAGACGAGCTGCTCGGCGGGCACCTCGCCCCGCCAGGAGCGGACCGCTCCGGCGACGGGGGCGACGAGCTCGTCGAGGCACCGGCGGGCGGGCCGGGCGTCGGTGAAGTCTCCGATGGGTGCGCGCATACGGGCACGCTGACAGTCGTGTGAGGCGGGGGCGGCGGTCTCGGCGGGGGCGGCGGTCTCGGCGGCCGCCCGGTCCGCTGCACGTCCGGACCGGGGCATCCCGTTTCCGCGGGTGGTGGAGGCCGGCGAGCAGTCCCGGCTGACCGGAGGCGGAATGAAGCCCGGGGTCGGCCCGGGTCAGCGGACGGCCGGCACGGAGATGGCGAGGGTGAACTCGGCCGGTTCCGTCCCGTCGTTGCGGTAGGTGTGCGCGGCGCCGGCGGCGAAGGAGGCCGAGGAGCCGGCCGGGACGCGGTGCTCGTTGCCGTCGACGACGAGGGTGAGCTCGCCCGCCGTGACATGGATGAGCTCGGCGGTGCCCGCGGGATGCGGGTCCGAGGAGCTGCCCTCGCCGGGCATCAGCCGCCAGTGCCAGAGCTCCAGCGGTCCCGGGGCCTCGGTGCCGGCGAGGAGCAGGCTGTGGCTTCCCGCTTCGGTGGACCACATGCGGACGGCCTGCGAGGGGGGCACCACGCGGACCTGCGGGCCGGCCTCGAAGTCCAGCAGCGTGGTGATGCTCACGCCGAGTGCGTCACCGATCTTGACGACGGTGCCGAGGCTGGGGTTGGTGCGGGCCTGCTCGATCTGGATGAGCATGCCGCGGCTGACGCCCGCCCGGGTGGCGAGCGCTTCGAGGGTGAAGCCGCGCTCACCGCGCCAGCGCTTGACGTTGCGCGCCAGGGACTGGGCGAGCAGATCGAGATCCGACACATTCCGTCCATTATTTTGAATGACAGGGTTCAGTTTACTGAACTACGGTGGGCTGTACCCAACGTTCACTGCACTGTACTGCGAGGACCGGAATGACGGCGCTGTTCGCCCTGGCAACCAGCCTTCTCTGGGGGCTGGCCGACTTCGGCGGTGGTCTGCTCACCCGACGGATGCCCGCCCTGACGGTCGTCGTCGCGTCCCAGACGATCGCCGTGCTGGTGCTCGGCGCCGTCGTGGCCGCCACCGGCGGCTTCGCCGAGGCGGGCCCGCAGCTGTGGTTCGCCGTGGCCGCGGGAGTCGTGGGCCCGGTCGCCATGCTCGCCTTCTACCAGGCGCTCGCCCTCGGTCCGATGGGCGTGGTGTCACCGCTCGGGTCCATCGGCGTCGCCGTTCCGGTCGGGGCCGGGCTGATGCTCGGCGAGCGGCCGGGGGTCCTCCAGTTCGCGGGGATCGCGGTGGCGGTGACCGGGGTGATGCTCGCCGGCGGCCCGGAGCTGCGCGGGGCCCCGGTGCGACGGCAGGCGATCCTGCTGACCGTGCTCGCCGCATTCGGTTTCGGCGCCGTGATGACCCTGATCGCGGAGGCTTCCACGACGGTCACCGGGCTGTTCCTGGCGCTGTTCGTCCAGCGGGTCACCAACGTCGCGGTCGGCGGGGCCGCGTTGTACGCGTCGGTCCGCCGGGGAGCCAGGGCACTCCCCGCGGACGGAGGAGCACGCCTGCTGTCGGCCGCCTTGCCGGCTCTGGCCTTCGTGGGGCTCGCCGATGTCGCGGCCAACGGCACCTACGCGATAGCGGCCCAGCACGGACCCGTCACGGTCGCCGCCGTCCTCGCCTCGCTCTATCCGGTGGTCACGGCGCTCGCGGCGCGGGGCGTGCTGAAGGAGCGGCTGCGCGGTGTCCAGGCCGCGGGTGCGGGCCTGGCGCTGGTCGGCACGGTGCTGCTGGCCAGTGGCTGACGGCGTCAGGCCTCGCGCCCGAGCCTGCGCTCCAGCTCGCCCAGGTCGTGTTCGAGCTCCCGCTCCAGCGCCGCGACGGCGAGCAGCTGCTCGGTGGTGACGCCGTCGGGAAGGGGGACCGGCGCGGGCGTCCGCAGCGGCGGCTGCCAGCCGGTCTCCGGCTGCCAGCGCCGCACGACACGGGCCGGCGCCCCCGCGACCACCGCGTGATCGGGCACTTCGCCCCGGACGACGGCGCCGGCCGCGACGACGACGTTCCGCCCGAGCCGTGCGCCCGGCAGGATCACCGCCCCGGTGCCTATCCAGCAGCCCGGGCCGATCTCCACGGGGGCCGAGCGCGGCCACTGCCGGCCGACGGGCTCCTCCGGGTCGTCGTAGCTGTGGTTGGTGGACGTGATGTAGACGTACGGGCCGCAGAACACGTCGTTGTGGATCGTGATCGGGCCGTCCGCGACGACGTGGCTGCCCCGGCCCAGCACGACACCGTCACCGAGCCGCACGACGGGATCGGAGCCGAGGTCGAGGCCCGGCATCATGCCGGCGGTGAGGGTGACCTGTTCGGCGATGATGCAGCATTCGCCCAGCTCGATCCACCGCTCTCCGAAGACCGTTCCCTGGGGGAACGCGAGGCGGGTGCCGGCACCGATCCGCCGGAACCGCAGGGGCCCGGGGCGCTCGGCGCTGACCGTGCCGGCCTCCTGGATCCACTTCCAGCCGCGGAGGACGGCGCCCGTGGCGACACGGCGCCGCCAGGCGGTCAGCTTGGGGGGAAGGATTCGGATCCTGGGCACCCGGCCACGTTACTCATCCGTAGACGGGAGGCGGAGAGCCGGGACCTGTGATCTTGGGCTCAGCCCGTGGACTCGGCCGGCCCGGCCCGGGCACACGCCCGTGATCACGCCCCGGCGCGCACAGTTGGTACGGGGGTGACTACCGTTCCTCTGCGCGAACGGGCGGACGGAGGAGATCGAGATGACGATGGCGGACCGGGCACTGGTGATGGGTGTCGGCGGCAAGGAGCCGCGGATCGACACGGAGGCGTTCACCGCACCGATGTCCGTCGTGACCGGGGAGGTCACGATGGCTGCGGGATCGAGCGTCTGGTACCACGCGGTGCTGCGCGCCGACTGCGGGCCGATCTCGATCGGCGCGGACAGCAACATCCAGGACCAGTGCACGCTCCACGTCGACCCCGGGTTCCCCGTGTCCGTCGGCGAGCGGGTGTCGATCGGCCACAACGCCGTGGTGCACGGCTGCACGGTCGAGGACGACTGCCTCATCGGCATGGGTGCCACGATCCTCAACGGCGCGGTCATCGGTGCCGGTTCCCTCGTCGCGGCGCAGGCACTGGTGCCGCAGGGCATGCAGGTCCCGCCCGGTTCGCTGGTCGCCGGGGTGCCCGCGAAGGTCCGGCGGCAACTGACGGACGAGGAGCGCGAGGGCATCAAGCTGAACGCGGTGATGTACGTCGAGCTGGCCAAGCACCACCGGGCCGCGGTGGCATCGCTCGGCGAGGACTGACGGGCGGCGCCCAGCCGGCCGGGCCGGAGCGCCGGACCCGTGACGGGCCGGAGCGCCGGACCCGTGACGGCCGCGGTGACCCCTACGATCAGCCGATGGCCTTCTTCGTGATCCGCCGCCGCTCGCCGTACTCCGTCGAGGAGACCTGGCACCGCGTCACCGATTGGGAGCGGCACTCGGGCACGGTCCCGCTGGCCCGGGTCGCGGTCACCACGCCGCCGCCGACCTCCGTCGGCACGGTCTTCGTCGTCCGTCAGGGATGGGGACGGCTGGGTTTCGACGACCCGATGGAGGTCGTCCGCTGGGAACCGCCGACCCCCGGCGGGCCGGGCCGCTGCCGGGTGGAGAAGCGCGGCCGGGCGGTGACGGGCTGGGCCGAGTTCGAGGTCGGCGAGGACACCGAGGCGGCCGCCGAGGCTCGGCGCGCCGTCCTGGTCTGGCGCGAGGAGCTCCGGCTGCGTGCCGTTCCGCGTGCGGCCGACCCCCTGGTCACGGCCGTGGCCCGAGTGGTCTTCGGACGTGCCGTCACGGCACTCCTCGGCGACGGCGACCGTCGGCACTGAACGGGCCCGCGCCTGCCCCGGGCGGCGTCAGCCCGCCCCTGGCGGCACGTCCTGCCCGGCGCCGAGCTGATGGTCTGCCCAGACGTAGCCCACGGGCAGCAGGTCGGTGACGGATACGCTCCGCAGGCCGTCGGCTGTGGCGACGATGACCTCAAGGCCCGGGAAATAGTCGAGGAGGACCTGACGGCACCGGCCGCACGGCGGAACCACCCCCCGGTCGCGGTCTCCGACGGCGACGACCGTGTCCAGTTCGTGGATGCCCTGGGCAGCGGCGGTGCCGATGAGGACCAGCTCGGCGCAGGGACCTCCGGTGAAGTGGTACGCGTTCACCGCGGTGACGATCCGACCGTCCCGGGAGCGGGCGGCGGCCGCCATCGTGTGGTTGTCGCCCCGGCAGCGCGTGCGCGCGACGCGGGCCGCCGCCTCCACGAGTTCCAGGTCGACACGGCCGTCGGGTCCGTGGTCGACACGGCCGTCGGGTCCGCGATCGACACGACGGGAAGAGGTGGGCATCTGCCGGGCTCCCTGCGGTGTGCCGGGCGACGTGGGCCCGGGTGACGCGCTCCGCCGACAGGCGAAGCCTTCGGTCGTGCTCCCCCAGGGCTCACGCGCGGGCAGGCCCGCACCGTCCGGGCGGAGGAGCGGTGGACGGTGACCGGGGCAGGTGTCGAGCAGGCTGCCTTCGGGTTCCGTACGAGCGGCAGCACCTCACAGCAGGCCTGGCTCGGACCCCGGGGCCGGCCGGCCGTACCCGGCTCAGTCGGAGACCGGCACCCGCTCCGACGCTTTGTCGGAGGTGCTCTTCGTCTCCGCACCGGACGCGGCCGCGGCCTTGCTCGCGCGGCGCTTGAGGATCAGCATCGAGGTGAGCCCGACGAGCACCGCCGCGACCAGGCCCAGCCAGGAGAAGCGCTTGAGCCAGGCCTCGGCGACGATGCCGACGTAGTAGATGACGGCGGTCGTGCCGCCGGCCCACAGGATCCCGCCGAAGACGTTGGCGATGAGGAACTTCCAGTAGGGCATGCGAAGCACCCCGGCGAGCGGGCCGGCGAAGATCCGCAGGAGGGCGACGAAGCGGCCGAAGAACACCGCCCACATGCCCCACCGCTCGAAGGAGCGCTCCGCCATGGCGATGTTGGCTTCGCTGAAGTGCTTGGGGAACCTTCGTCCCAGCCGGGCCAGCAGGGGACGGCCGCCGCGCCGGCCGATGGCGTAGCCGATCGAGTCGCCGATGATGGCGCCTGCGGTGGCGCACGTGCCGAGGACCACGGGGTCGACCTCGCCGTGCTGGGAGGCGAGCAGCGCCGAGCTCACGAGGATGATCTCGCCGGGCAGCGGAATGCCCAGGCTCTCGAGTCCGATGACCACCCCCACCAGGAGGTAGATGCTGACCGCCGGGACGGTCTCGAGCCACTCCTGGATATGCAAGGCAGTTCCTCCCGTGTGATGTGCCGCTGCCCGGCGTGCGCGTAGGGCGCACGCCGGGAAGCCTACCCCGGGGAGGCGAACGGGGTGGTTACGCGTTGGGGCGCAGCGTCCAGACGACGGTCATCTCCCCGGTGACGGCGCCGTCCTCGCGCTGGATGGCGATCTCGACCGGGAACTCGGGGCGCCCGCCCGCGTCCAGTTCCGCGACCACGTCGGCCACCGGGCGGCCGAGGGTGGCGGTCGCGGTGACGACGCCCATGGCGAGCTTCTTGTACGCGATCTCCGCCTTCACGGCCAGCGGAACGGCGCGGGAGAGCTGGTCACCGAAGGCGGCGATCACGATCGCGCCGCTCGCGGACTCCGCGAGGGTGAACATCGCACCGGCGTGCGGGCCGCCGATGTGGTTGTGGTAGTCGGCCTGGTCGGGCAGGCGGACGACCGCGCGCTCGGGCGTGGTCTCCAGGAACTCCAGCTTGAGGGTCCTGGCCATGGGGACCGTGGCGGCGAGCATCTCGCCGACGGACATCTGGTCTGCGCTCATGCCCCGCATTGTTACCCACGAGTAGCAGCGTTGGCCATCCCCGGCCGCAGGCCCGCTACGGCGACGACGACGGTGAGGTCCCACCCCTCCTCGCCTCCCCTTGGGCCGACCCGCCGACGTCGCGGGTCCGTCGCAACCCCGTTGCAGGGCTGTTGCAGGCGGGACCGGCCGTAGCAGCCGTCGGAGGCCCCCTCTATCGTTGTCGGCCATGTGGCCAGGACAGCAGCCGCCCGGGGGCGAGCAGAACCCGCAGGACCAGCAAGCGAACCCGTACCAGCAGCCGGGGTACCAGCAGCCGAACCCCTATCAGCAGCAGGGGTACCAGCAGCCCAACCCGTACCAGCAACAGCCTGGTTCGCAGCCGGACACGTACCAGCAGCCGAACCCGTACCAGCAGCCGACCGTGCCGCAGTACGCGGTCCCGGGGCCGCCGCAGCCGGGGCAGGGCAACCGGAAGAAGACGGCCGTCGTGGCCGTCGTCGCTGCCGCCGCGGTCGTCGCCGCGGCCGTCATCACCGGTGTCCTCGTACTGAAGGAGGACCAGGACCAGCCCCCGGTCGTGGCGAAGCCGACCGCTTCCGCCCCGGCCTCCCCGGACGCCTCCTCCCCCGCCGCCGGCGACAATCCGCGCGGCGGAGCCGAGATCAAGCCGGTCGTCGCGGGCTGGAAGGTCGTGGTCAACCCCCGCTACGGCACGGCGTTCGACGTGCCGGCGGACTGGGAGGTGTCGTCCAAGGGCACCGTCAGCGGTTTCGGGGACGCCACGAAGCCGGACGACCTCGGGATGATGGTCGCCATGACGGCGCCCGCGTACTACAAGAGCAAGTGGTGCACGCAGGACTCCGACAAGGACGGCTACGAGGAGACCTCCGAGCTCGCGGGTGTCGGGACCAAGGGCGCGAACGGCGCCAAGAGCACCGACGAGGTCGCCGAGACCCAGGCGCAGGCATGGGCCTACGCCGCGTTCGCCCAGCCGGAGAAGGGCAAGATCAAAGCCGTCAAGGCCAAGCCGTTCACCACGACCTCGGGCCTCCAGGGCAGCTTCGCCACGGCCAAGGCGGTCGGTGTCGCCAAGAAGGGCAAGTGCGACAGCGACGGCAAGGCGGCCTCCTTCGGCTTCAAGGCGCAGAACGGTGACTACGCCGCCTGGGTCCTGTACGCGGCGACCGGTGTGTCCGGCGAGGTCCCGGACGCGACCATCCAGAAGGTCGTCGGATCGCTGCGGCTGATCGGCCCGCCGGCCAGCTCCTGACGTATCGTTCCGGCCGGCGCGGATGCGACGCCGGCCGGAACGGTTTGCACGACGTGGTGGGGGCGGCGATAGTCCCCGGGTGAGTTCCCCGGCCTCCGCCCCGCCGCGCTTCCGCCGCCCCGTCTGGGCGGGACGCAACTACACACTGCTGACCGCCGCGGCGGTCGTCACCAATCTCGGCACCCACGGAGCGCTGATCGCGTCCGCCTTCGCGGTGCTCCAGGCGGGCGGCGACGGTGGCGACGTCGGCCTGGTGGCGGCCGCCCGTACGCTGCCACTCGTCCTGTTCCTGCTGATCGGCGGCGCCATTGCCGACCGGGTGCCCAGGCACCGGGTGATGGTCGCCGCGAACGCGCTCAACTGCCTGTCGCAGGGCGTCTTCGCCATGCTCGTCCTGGCCGGCGAGGCGGAGCTCTGGCAGATGATGCTGCTCAGCGCGCTGTGCGGCACCGGCCAGGCGTTCTTCAATCCCGCCGCCGAGGGCATGCTGATGTCCAGCGTCACCGGAGAGCAGGCGGGGCGCGCATTCGCGCTGTTCCGGATGGCCATGCACGGCGCCGGGATCGGCGGGGCCGCGCTCGGCGGTGCGATGATCGCCGCGATGGGGCCCGGCTGGGTGCTCGCCGTCGATGCCGCCGCCTTCGCCGTGGCAGGCACGCTCCGCGCGTTCCTCGACGTGGGCCACATACCGGAGCGCACCCCGGGCGGCGGAATGCTCGCCGATCTCCGGGACGGCTGGCGGGAGTTCACCGGGCGCCCCTGGCTGTGGGCGATCGTGGCCCAGTTCTCGGTGGTCGTGGCGGTCGTCGGTGCAGCGGAGTCGGTGTACGGGCCGCTGGTCGCCCGCGACGAACTGGGCGGCGCCGGGCCATGGGGACTCGCCCTCGCGGCGTTCGGCGTCGGCACGCTGTGCGGCGCCCTGCTCATGATCCGCTGGAAGCCCCGCCGGCTGCTGCTGGCCGGGACGCTGTGCGTCTTCCCCCTCGCCCTGCCCTCCGCAGGGCTCGCCGTGCCGTTGCCGACTGCGGCCCTGGCAGCCGTGATGTTCGTCAGCGGGGTGTCGATCGAGGTGTTCGGGGTCTCCTGGATGACCGCGCTGCACCAGGAGATCCCCGAGGAGAAGATGTCCCGGGTCGCGGCCTACGACTGGTTCGGTTCGACGGCGATGCTGCCCGTCGCGACCGCCGTGGCCGGACCCGTGGAGGGCCTCGTCGGCCGGACCCCGGCCCTGTGGGGCTGCGCCTCACTGGTGGTCGTGGTGACGGCCGCCGTGCTCTTCGTACCGGACGTGCGGAACCTGACGCGGCGTCCGGACGGGCCGCCCCTCACGGGACCGGCGCGGCCCTCGCCGGGGAAGTCCGGCGAGGAGCGGTCAGCCGATGCTGAAGGCCCCGTCGGGCGGCTCGGGTGAGGGGCTCGCGTCCGTGTCGTGCACCGGGCGGGCCCCGGCGGTGAACCGCCGCAGCCCCGGCCCGTGCTCGACACGGGCCGGGAAGGCGTCGGAGGCGCTGCGCCGGGCCAGTTCCGCGATGTCCAGGGGCGCGCGCGAGGCGAGCAGCACCGCGTTGCCGAACCGTCTGCCGCGCAGGACGGACGGTTCGGCGATCAGCGCCAGTTCCGTGAACACTTCTGCGAACGTGGCCACTTGCGACCGCAGGAAGCCGAACGGCGCCCCGTCGGCGAGGTTGGCCGCGTACACACCGTCCGCCCGCAGCACCCGGGCGGCGGCCCGCGCGTACTCGACGGACGTCAGATGAGCCGGCACGCGCGATCCGCCGAAGACGTCGGCGATCAGCACGTCGACGGTGTTCGCCGGCGCTGCCTCGGTCCACGCGCGGGCATCCGCCGCGTGCACGGTCACCCCTGAGTCCTCGGGCAGCGGCAGATGCTCTGCCACGAGGCCGAGGAGGGCGCGGTCGGCTTCGACGACGTCCTGGCGGGAGCCGGGCCGGGTGACCGCCACGTAGCGCGGCAGGGCCAGCGCACCTCCCCCGAGGTGCAGTACGTCGAGCGGGCGGCCCTCGGGGGCGGCGCAGTCGAGGACATGCGCGAGCCGCTGCGCGTACTCGAACTCCAGATGTGCGGGCTCGTCCAGGTCCACGTATGACTGGGGCGCGCCGTCCACGGTGAGCAGCCAGGCCCTGGGACGGTCCACATCGGGCATGAGCTTCGCGGTGCCCTGGTCGACGGTCCGGACGACAGGTATCGGGTCGTTCACCGCCCCATTGTCCCGCGCCGCCACGCCGCCCCGCGCGGGAGCGCCGTGGCGGGCGCGTACGGGCCCGTCGCCGCTCCGCCCGCGGGCGTGAATCCGCCGTGCGGGGCTCTGCGGGGCACACCGGGCCGCGGCACCCGGGCGGCCGGGCCGCGCCGACGTGGTGGCTGACCCGCCGTGCGGGGCTCTGCGCGGGCCCTGCGGGCACGCCCAGCGGCGCAGTCCGGGCGGCCGGCCGCGCCGACGTGGCCGGCACACCGCGTGTCCGGCCGGAATGCCACGCGCCCCGGCCGGACACCGGTCGCCGCACCCGGCAGGCCGCCGCCCGTCGCCCGGTCCGGTCCGGTCCCGTCCGGTCCGGTCCGGTCCGGTCAGAACACCTCGGTCACCGTGCCCGCGCCCACGGTGCGTCCGCCCTCGCGGATCGCGAAGCCGAGGCCGGGCTCCAGCGGCATCTCACGGCCCAGTTCCACGATCAGGTCGACCGTCTCCCCGGGCCGGGCCACGGCGGCCTCGCCGAGGTCGATGTCGCCGACGACGTCCGCAGTGCGGATGTAGAACTGCGGGCGGTACCCGGTGGACACCGCGGTGGTGCGCCCGCCCTCGCGCCCGGACAGCAGATACACCTGCGCCGAGAAGCGCCGGCGCGGGGTGATGCTGCCGGGCGCCGCCACGACATGGCCCCGGCGGACGGTGTCGCGCGCCACTCCGCGGAGCAGCAGCGCCACGTTGTCGCCCGCCTCCGCGGATTCCATCGGCTTGCCGAAGGTCTCCAGGCCGGTGACGACGGTGGTGACGTCCGCCCCCGGCACCTCCACGGCGTCGCCGACCCGTACGGTGCCGCGCTCCACCGCCCCGGTGACCACCGTGCCGCGTCCGGTGATGGTGAGCACGTTCTCCACGGGCAGCAGGAACGGCGCGTCCGTATAGCGCACGGGCGTCGGCACATAGGTGTCCACGGCGTCGAGGAGCGCCTCGATCGCGCCGGTCCAGCGCGGGTCGCCCTCCAGCGCCCCGAGCCCGGAGACCCGGACGACGGGCACGGCGTCACCGCCGTATCCGTGCGCGGTGAGCAGTTCGCGCACCTCCAGCTCGACCAGGTCGGTCAGTTCCGGGTCGCCGGCGTCGGCCTTGTTGAGAGCGACGACGATGTGGTCGACGCCGACCTGACGGGCCAGGAGCACGTGCTCGGCGGTCTGCGGCATGATCCCGTCGAGCGCGGAGACGACGAGGATCGCCCCGTCGAGCTGTGCCGCTCCGGTGACCATGTTCTTGATGTAGTCGGCGTGGCCGGGCATGTCCACGTGGGCGTAGTGCCGGGTTCCGGTCTCGTACTCGACGTGCGCGATGTTGATGGTGATGCCGCGCTGCGCCTCCTCGGGGGCGCGGTCGATGCGCTCGAAGGGAACGAACGTGCCGGATCCCCGGTCGCTGAGGACCTTGGTGATGGCTGCGGTGAGGGTGGTCTTGCCGTGGTCGACGTGGCCCATGGTGCCGATGTTGAGGTGCGGCTTGGTGCGCACGTATGCCGTCTTGGGCATGGTTCCTTCCTGGAACACGAAGCGGTGAGGGACCCCCGGGCCTTGCCGACCCTCCCCCTGTGGGGTCCACCGGACGGTCCGGGAAGGGTCAGCTTCGTGCGCCGTCCAGGAAAACGGCGGCAGCCTTCGGCGCATCCGCGACTGCGGACGGCGCTGCGACGAAGGCGTACCGGAACATGCACCGATCCTCGCCCGCCGGCCGGTGGGGTGTCGAATGGTTTTCACAACGTGTGCACGGCACGGCGGTTGCGGGCGGGGCGCCCCTGCCGAAGGCCCGCCGGCCCGCGGCCCCTCCGCTCAGAGGTTCTTCAGTGCCTCGCGCACGGAGAGGGGCGCCAGCCGGTCGCGGTGACGCTCCACGAAGTCGCGGACGGCTTCCGGGTCGGTCTTGGCGTACTCGCGCAGGCTCCAGCCGATGGCCTTGCGGATGAAGAAGTCGGGATGCCCGGACCTGCGCAGGCAGTAGCCGAAGAGCCGGCCCGCGTCGGTGGACTCCTTGTAGCGCAGCTGGTGCAGCAGCGCGGCGCGGGCGATCCAGAGGTCGTCGTCCTCGATCCACGCGTCCATGTCGCGCCGGAGCGCCGGGGCCGCGGCGACCAGCGGCCCGACGACGTGCGCGGCGAGCAGGTCGACCGTGTCCCACCAGGGCACGTCCGTGATCAGCCGGCGCACCACGGGGAGGAATCCGGAGCCGCAGCGGTTCGCGTGGCGGCGCAGGTAGTCCACGGCGAAGTAGTGGTACTCGCGCTCGGGCAGTCGCCAGCAGCGGAGCGCGATCGCCGTGCAGTCCGCCTCACCGGGGCGCGGCAGCCCGACCAGCACGGTGCGGGAGAGCGCACGCCGCTCCGGTGTGCGGATGCCGAGGAACGGCGCGACGTGCTTCATGTACGCGGCCGCCTCGGCCGCCCGCTGCGGATCACCGGCCGCCGGATAGGCCCGGGTGAGCCGTTCCATGACGGTGTCCGCCAGCGGACTCCCGGACCCTTCGACGACGGTCATGCGGTCACCTCCCTGCGACCCACGTTACGGCGAACGTTCACCCCCGTCGGTTACTCTCGCCGGGATGTTCGAGCCCTCTCCCCAGCCCTCCGCGACGCTCGCCCTGCGCTGCACCCGGGCACTGCTGTCGCCGTGGGCACGGTTCGCGCTGCTCGTCTCCGTGCTCGTGGCCGCCGTGTCGGCCGTGCTGCTGTACGAGCCGCAGCGGCTGCTCGCGGACGGCTGGCCGGTGCAGTTCGAGGGCGCGGGCGCGGTGGCGCTGTTCGGCCTCGCGTACGGCCTGTGCGTCGCGGCGTTCGTACCGCGCCCGCTGCTCAATCTGGCGGCGGGCGCCCTCTTCGGGTCCGGTCCGGGCCTTGCGGCCGCCGTCGCCGGTACGGTGCTGGGCGCGGGGATCTCGTTCGGTCTCGGCCGGGTGCTGGGACAGGACGCGTTGCGTCCCCTGGTGCGGGGGCGGTGGCTGGAGGCCGCGGACGGGCAGCTGAGCCGGCACGGTTTCCGGTCGATGCTGGCGATCCGGCTGTTCCCGGGGGTGCCGTTCGCCGCGGCCAACTACTGTGCGGCGGTGTCCCGGATGGGCTGGCCGGCCTTCCTGTCGGCCACGGCCCTGGGCACCGTCCCGAACACCGCGGCGTACGTGCTCGCGGGGAGCAGCGCCTCGTCGCCCACCTCGCCGGTCTTCCTCGCCGCTTCGGGCTTCATCGTGGTGACGGGCCTGGCGGCGGCAGCGGTCGCCTGGCGCAGCAGGCGGCGGCTGAGCGGTCGCTGACGCCATACCGGATGCGGAGCGCGGTACCTGCCCGACACGCCGTCACCTCGGGACGGTACGCTGCGGACCGGTCGGCAGTCGATCAGTCGCCGACCGTATCCGTATGTGTACACCGCCCCATGGGCTCGATGAATTCCGGGATGGCCACGCCCCATGAGTTGGTTCGAATCGTTCATTCTCGGACTCGTCCAGGGGCTGACCGAGTTCCTGCCCATCTCGTCCAGCGCGCACCTGCGGCTCACCGCCGCGTTCGCGGGCTGGACCGACCCGGGCGCCGCGTTCACCGCCATCACCCAGATCGGCACCGAAGCGGCCGTCCTGATCTACTTCCGCAAGGACATCGGACGCATCATCTCGGCGTGGTCCCGGTCCCTGGTCGACAAGTCGATGCGCGGTAACCACGACGCCCAGATGGGGTGGCTGGTCATCATCGGCTCGATTCCGATCGGTGTGCTGGGTGTCACGCTCAAGGACCAGATCGAGGGTCCGTTCCGTGATCTCCGGCTCACGGCCACCATGCTGATCGTGATGGGCATCGTCCTCGGTGTCGCCGACCGCCTCGCGGCCCGCGACGAGGAGGGCGGCCGGCACCGGGCGGCCGTACAGCGCAAGACGCTCCAGGAGCTGTCCGTGAAGGACGGCCTGATCTTCGGTGTCTGTCAGGCCATGGCGCTGGTCCCCGGCGTCTCCCGTTCCGGTGCCACGATCAGTGGTGGGCTCCTCATGGGCTACACCCGTGAGGCCGCGGCCCGTTACTCCTTCCTGCTCGCCATTCCGGCGGTGCTGGCCTCCGGTGTGTTCGAGCTGAAGGACGCGGCCGAGGGCGGTCACGTCTCCTGGGGTCCGACGATCTTCGCCACGGTGATCGCGTTCGTCGTGGGCTACGCGGTGATCGCGTGGTTCATGAAGTTCATCACCACCAAGAGCTTCATGCCGTTCGTGATCTACCGCATCATCCTCGGTCTGCTCCTGTTCGCCCTCGTGGGCTTCGGCGTCCTGGAGCCGAACGCGGGCCAGTTCGAGTGACGACGCCTAGAGATTTCTAGAGAGTATTGGAGGATGGTCGAGCCTGCTCGGCTTGATCATCTCCCAGTTCGTCTCCCACTTCTCCCAGTGGGAGCGGGCCGGGGGAGGGCGTCCCCTGGGGGGTTCCTGACCGCCCTCACCCCGGCCCTACGCCCGTCGACTGCCGTCTACAGCCTCGGGGCGCTCAGCCCGTGATCCGCAAGAGGGGCAGATCCGGGCCCCGGCGGAGCGGGAATCCCACCCGCCGAGCTCTTACTTTGCGTGACATGTGTCACATGTCCCGCGACGTCGCTTACCCCGGACCAAGATCAAATAAAGCCCGGAATCCCGTGCTGACAAAATGATCATGGGGCCTGAGCGTTGACGGAGTGCACCGCCCCGCCCCTGACGACCAGGCCTGGATCGACGCCATCCGCCGCGCCATCGGTCTGCGCGTCCGGGACATCCGCATGTGGCGGAACCTCACCCAGGAAGAGCTCGTCGAGCTCGCCGGGATCTCACGGACAACGCTTCAGCAGATCGAGGCCGGCTCTAACGACGCAAAGATCAGCCACCTGCTGCGACTCGCTCGCGCGCTGCGCATCTCGCTGACCGACCTCCTCGCAGACGGGCCCATACCGCCAGACGAGTGACTGGCGGTGGCTTTATCAACCTAGTTGCGTAACGAGCGTTCACGTCAGTGCTCCTGAATTACGGATCAGTAACGTTGCCACTGAACGCCCACCTGACCTGCGCGAGCGGTCATTCCGCCCGCCCCGGGCCGCCGCTCCGGGGCGGGCGGGGTCATGCGGTGGCGGCCTGCTTGGCGGCCCGCCACGCTGCCCGCAGTTCGCCGGCCTGCTTGCAGTCGCGGCCCGTGGTCCGGCAGTCGGCACAGCCGCTGACGTGGGCGATGAATGCGCGGTAGGCGGTGAGGACTGCGTGGGAGGTGGCGCGTAAGGCGCGCGTGGCCGGTCCGCGCCCTTCGCTGGCAGTGGTGGCGTCTCTACAATCTGGCATGTTGACCTCTTCACCAGGTTGACCGCACCCCCGGGCCGACGACACGGCTGCGGGGGTTTCTCCTGCTCAGAGGCTACCGCTACATACCGCCCCATGGTGCACCATGGAGCCACCTACCAATATCCGGCGCCCAGCAGCGCCATACGTTCCGGCCATGAGCCCCGAGCCCTTTGAGTACGTGTACCTGCGCGTGGCTGACGCGGTGGAGCAGGACATCCGCTCCGGCCGGCTCCCGTATGGGGCGCGGCTGCCGAATGAACGGGACATGGGCGCGCAGTACGGTGTGGCGCCCGGTACCGCGCGGCGGGCCGTGCGGGAGCTGCGGGACCGCGGCCTGGTGGTGACGATGCCAAACAAGGGGACGTTCGTCTCCGGCCGACCTGCTGACAGTGGCGGGGCGTAGCCTGTCGGCATGATCGGTGAGCGCACCGCGGATGAGGTGAACGCAGAGATCCGCGCCTTGTGGTCACGGGGCGCCCTGTCGTCCGAGGAGAAGGCGCGCTACCACCGGCTGGTCGTGGAGTTCGCTGAGGCGCAGGAGCGGGAGCGTGTCTTTGAGCGGTGGCTCGCGGCCTAGGCGCGCGGGAGGATCTGCCGCGGCGAGAGGCCTGCGGCTTCCGTGAGGTGGTCTGTGCAGGCGTCGTCGTCGGCTATGGGCTGGTCGCAGGGGTAGCCGTGCGCCCAGAGGGGGCGGCCCAGGTTGTCGGTGCCGAACTCGCGGGTGACGAGGTACGGGCAGGTCAACGCCGCTCCTTCCTTCGCAAGGTCCATATCGGTAGCAACCTTGACATATGCGAACGAATTCCCGATTGCGCCGTCAATCGTACAGCAGGGGGCGGCGTAGGATCCGGGCGTGGCTATCGAACTGACCGACGACCTGATCGCGCTCGAGACGGCCGCCTGGGCGGAGATCCAGGCCGGCGCGCTGACCCCCGACACCGCCCTCGCCGTGCAGGCTGCGGTCACCGCGCACGCCGAGGCCACCGGGGAGAACCGGTACGAGGTCGAGCGGGAGCTGAAGCGGATCGTGCGGCACCCGGAGGGCTGACGCGCCTCCGCCCGTCGGTCGCTGTCCCCGGGTGGGGCCGACGGGCGGGTCCGGTGCGACTGCAGCCAGCAGACGCGGATGATGTGCGGCCAGTGTGGCATGGGCGCCGACAGCGGGCGGGGTGCCAGGTGGAGTCGTCCTCTCCCTTCAGGGCCTGCCGCGGGAGGGTGAGGAGCCGAGACGCCATGTGGAACGTGCACGGCTGCGGAACGTCTCGCCGGACAGCACGGCCTGTCGGTTGGCCTCGAACGCGCCAACCGCGCCTGGGGCGCGCAAGGTGCCGGGCGGGAACACGCATGCGGTATGGGCCCAGCCGGCGAAGATCTTCGTGACCAGCGCCTTTACCGGGTACGACTTCTTGCACATGGGACACTTTCCCGGGTAGCGCGAAGGTGTCCCAGGGCCGCGTTCTTCAGGCTTGGCCTTCGAGGGGCGAGGCCCGATCGGCGTGGGCGGCGCCGCTGACCGTTGCCCGGCGAGGCGGGCGCGTTCCAAACACGAACTGTGGCAGGGCTTGCGGGACCTACTCACCTCCGATGGGAGGCCAGCGAGCGACTCGCGACAGATGGCGCACCGCCCCTCGGGGTTCCGCGGCGCGCGGTCCCGGGGGGCCCTGGGCTTACGGCTCTTCACGTTGCGCAGCATAGTGATAACAGCCTGCTGCGCCCCGCGGAAGCAAGCAATCAGGTTCCGACCGGACCGGCGGGACCGCCCAGCGCATACCGTTCTTCCCCTAGCTGCTAGCGGTCCGTCCGGCGCAGGCCGGCTGCAGCGTTGTCGTCCCACTCGTCGGCCAGCTGCATGTAGCCAAGCATGGCCTTGCTGTTCGGTGCCCACCCGCCTTGCCGGGCGATGTTCACGGCGTCCTTCCCGTTTTTCCGGCCCTCGGTGGCTAGGCCGGACCGGAGACTGTGCCCCGTCCAGCGGATGGGTACGCCGCATCGCTGAGCGACGCGGGCGACGGCCGCGGTGACAGAGTCGGGCGCCAGGCGGTCGCCGATGTGACCCCATCGGTCGATGCGGGGGAAGGCGGGCGCGGTCGGGCCGGTGGCCCCGTAGGCGTCGAGCCAGCGCTCCCAGGCCCGGACGGCGCAGATCTGCGGCTCGTCGTTGTTGTAGGGGACGGCGACGGTACGGACGGAGCGCTTCGTCTTGCCGGTAACGACGGCGACCTTCATGCCGCGGGCGTGCTGGGTGATGTCGGCGAGCAGCAGGCCGGAGATCTCGGAGGCCCGGGATGCGAAGTGGAAGCCGGTCAGGATGAGCGCCAGGTCCCGCTTGCCAGTGAGGCTGTCGTCGCAAGCGGCGGCGATGCGGTGCAGGTTGTCGATGTCGGCTGCCGGAGCCTTGCCGCGGCCTCGCCGTTCCTTTGCCTGGGCGAGCTTGGTGGCGATGCCCTCGAGCCGGGCGCGGGCTTCGGAGTGGGCGTCCTTGCTGACGGGGTGGCCGCATTCCCGGAGGCCGACGATGACGGCGGTGAGGTGGGAGTGGGCGGAGGCGGGCGCGTAGCCGAGGACGCCGCCGGGGCCGGGGCTTTGTCGGCCTTCGCGGAGCATCCACGCGACGTAGGCGACGAGGGCGCCGCGGCTTCCTTCGGTCGTCGGGAGCCCTTGCGTAGCGCAGAACCGTTCCCAGACCTTCCAGCCCTTGGCGTAGGTGTCGCTCGTGTTGGGCGGCACCGTCGCCTGCTTGATGGCGTCGGCGAAGTCCTCCGCTTCCACGAGTCGGGCGGCGGCTGCTTCACCGTGGCGGGCCGCCCACGCGTTGCGGATCTCGACGGGCACTCGGCTGACGTTTTCTACCGCTCCGTCCATCACTCTCCTTGATGTCTCGTCAGGGACGCTTTGTCACTCGGGATATGAAGAGTGTATCCCGAGTGATACGCCCGGGAGGGGGACACGAAGAAGCCCCCGCCGCCGGCCGGGTGGGCTGGCAAGCGGGGACTGTAGAACTCCAGTTCTCACATGTCGATGTGGTGGATGTACTGCCGTGCCCGCTCCGGGATCGGCCGCGGCGCAGGCGGCTCCTGACCGCCCCGGCGAATGAACGCCGTCACGTCCCGCAGCCGGGACATGAGCCAGTCGAGAGCGAGGGCCTGGTCGCTGATCTGCTCGGCCTGCCGAAGAGACTCCGCCTCCAAGCCGCAGATCCGCCGGTCCTGCCGCTTGAGGTCCCGGTCCATGCGGTTCGTGACGATCGTGAAATCATCCCGCTTCTCCTGCCGAGGAGTCCGCCGAGCGGACCTCGCCGCCCACACCCCACACACCGCAGTCGCTGCCGACACTCCGATCGACGCCCAGGTCTCAGCATTCATAAGGGGGATCCGCTCTTTTACGGCGGGGCGGCTCCGGCCACCCCAGCACCACCATGATGGGGACGGTGATAGCCGTCCAAACCGCTGCCGCCGCCCAGCCGCGGGGATAGTCCCCGAGCAGCCAGGAAGCGAGGTAGGTCGCCATCCACGGCACCACGATCAGTACCAGGGCGGCGAAACCAGCAGCGTCACGGCCCGGCGGAGCCCACGCACACACAAGCGCTATCAGACCGGCAGCGATCCAAAACCAGCCCCACACGTTCAGTGGCCACAGCGCGAGCAGCAGTCTGATGCCGCGCTGGTCGGGCTGCGGCTGCACGATCTGCCCCCAGCCGATCAGCATCCACACGATGCCGTAACAGGAGAGGATCGCCCCGCGCCGGCCCAGCTGGTATCGGATCAGCCGGGCCGCACGGCACCGCACTACACGCTCCGCGGCGAACCGCTGGTGATCAGCGAATCCTGCGCCTTACCGCTGACCCCAGTGGGCTTCCACAGGCCGAAGTGGGAGAGCACACCCACAGCGAACGCGACGAGCGACAGCACGACCGCAGTACCGACGTCATAGCCGGGCCCCGCGGCGGCGTACTCGACGAGGAACCCGTTGACGCCAGACAGCGCCAGCAGCAGCACAGCCTTGACGCCGGCGTGCGTGACCCGAGTGGTGACCAGCCCGACCAGGACCGGCAGGACGACAGAGATGACCAGGCCGATCCAATAGGCCTTGTCGAGGGTGACGTTCATGGCTGTCTCCTAGTACTGGATGTTCTGGCCGACGTGGATCAGCCCATTGAGGCGGACCAGTCGGGCGCTCGACGACTGCGTTGCGGCGAGCACGTCTTCCCAGGTGTCACCTGACTTGACCGTGTACCAGCGGCGGACGCGGGGCGGTTCGGCAGGGGCGGCCCAGTCGTCGAGGAGTCGCTGAACGCGCGCGCGGAAGGCGCCCATGTCGAACGTCGGGTCGGACTTCCCGGGCTGCCATTCCTTGTGGCCGATGACGCTGGCGGCGGTCCAGCCGTGGAACCGGCAGATCGCGGCGGCGGAGCGGGCCATCGCCTCGAGCTGCACCTCAGGCCAGGGGTCTTTGCCGTCGCCGAGGTTCTCGCACTCGAACCCGTAGAAGTGCCGATTGCCGTCGGTGTTGGCCTCGTTGTCCGCAGGCAGGGCGCTCTCGGCCTGGACCGCGGCGAGCACGTCGTCGTCGCCGAGGCCGGCGTGGTTGACGCGGCCGTAGCCGATGAGGTGGACAGTGCCGTCCTTGGCGGGCATGCCGTGGCACAGCGGTCCAGGCAGGCCCGAGTAGCCGTCACGGACGATCGCGACGGTGTTGGCCGTGCCCTTGGTGACGGTGTGGTGAATCATCGCGCCGTGCACCGGACCCCAAGGGCCCATGTGATTCCGGTTGTGGGTACGCCAGTTGCCGACCTCGGCAACGCGTACCCCAGCAGCACGCAGGGCGGCTATGAACTGGTCGGCGGTCATCGGGGCAGCCATCATCGGCCTCCTTCTGCTCTGAGTGGGTCTCGGCGGCCGAGGCCGCCCGCAGCACGGGGCCAGTGCCAGGTGCCGTTCACGTCGCCTTCGTCGGAGGCGGGGATCCAGAGGGTGTCGGTGCCGTCGAGGAGCACGCGCAGCGACAGGCCCTCAGCGGTGAGGCCGACGGCGATCGCAGCGCAGGCCTGGCCTACCTGCACGGGGTTGCCGCGCCACAGGTCGGGGTGGGCGGCACGCTGCGCCTCGATTGCGGTGACGTCGGCGGTGGTGAGCCGGTACCGCATGATGCGGTCGGCGGGAGGGCGGGCCATCACGCCACCTCGTAGATCTCGATGGTGAGCGTCGTCGACGCGGCGATGATCGTCTGGTTGGCGACGGGGCTGCCGACGAGCTTGAGCGTGTGCGAGCCTGCGGTGGACAGGGTTCCGTTGTAGGTCTGAGAGACGGTGGCCCGGTCGGTGGCCACCTCGGCAGCGAACACGGCGAGCTGCGACTGATTGGTGCCGTCGACGTTGAGCCGGCCGAACCCGGTGCTCGTCGTGGCGCCTGTGAGGTCGATGTCGAACGTCGCGCGCGCCACGTAGACGGCGTTCGCCACCGTTGTACTGAACGTGACCGTGGCGCCGGGCACATCGCTGTCCGATGCCGCGCCCGCCAGGTTCGAGCTGGCGTTGGCGTAGTAAACGACGGTCTGGAGCCTGTTCAACCGGGCCGCGGTGATCCTCTCGCCCGCCAAGAACGCCATGATCCCTCCCTAGAGTGCCGCTATCGCGGGCTGGTAGAGGCGCACGTCCGCGCCAGCCGAGTGCGCCTTGGTGACGCCATTCACGCTGCGGGTGACGGACATGACGCACGGGTTGAGGACGTTGAAGTTGTCGTAGCGCATGATCGGGTTCACGTTCGTGTTGCCGGTGACGAGGATTGAGCGGACCCCGTACCGGTTCGCCGCGGTCAGGGATGAGTCGGTCGTCTGTAGCTGCCAGAGGCGCGGCTCCCGGCCTGTCGTCGGCCACGCCTTCGCGTACAGCGACGTGCCCTCGAGCTTGAACCGCACCGAGATGTAGGTGTCCGCCGCGTGCGTCACCCCGGCGAGCGTGTACGTGGCAAGCTGCATCTCGACCGCGGCCACGCGTTCCCGGATCGACAGGATGACGGCCTGGGCCGTGGTGAACTCGAGGCGGGCCATGTACATGTTGTCGATGTCGATCGCACGCGCCATAAGCCCCATGCAGATCGACTGCCCCGTGGCCGTGGCGCTGGTCGCGCACTCCACGTACAGGTCGGCGTCTGCGCTCACCGCGGTCAGAGACGAGCGGCGGGACGTGTTGACCGACGTCATCAGATGAGTGCCGCGCCCAGACGCCACGTCGTAATCAGTCGAGGCGCCACCGTTGTTCACCCAGGAGCCCCCGACGTCGGCACTCCCCCACGTGTCGGTCTGGTTCGTGGAGAAATCGTCCTCACCAGCACCCGTGATGTCGGTGACGGTGATCCGCTCCCCTCCCATGAGCACATCGAAGGGGAACTCTGAGCTGGACTGAGTCCAGTTTTCGCCATCGGTCGCGTACACGGTCATGCTGGTCGCCGAGGACGTGATGCCCGACAGCAACTCGGAGCCGTCCGTATCCGCCCGGCCGTAGCTGGTGTCATCCGCGATGGCGATCGTGTACGGAGACGCAGGCGTGCAGTTGAGTTGGATGTCCCACTGGTACTGAGACAGCGTCTCCATGTAGCCCTGCACCAGTAGATCAATGTTGCCCGGCGGGAAGCGGGACGGCGTGCCCGTGATCTGCATCCGCATGCCAGAGTCCAGCTCGGCCACGTCGTCGATGATGCTGGGTGCGGCCTGCAGGCCGAGGTTGACGACCGGGTACCGGGCCTCATCGACGGTGCCCACGTGCACCAGCCAGGCGGCGTGGTGGTCTGTCTGGTCGTCCTGGTACAGGTTGAGGGTGGTCTGCTGGTCGTACCGGCCGGCCCCGTCGGGCGGGGACTGCACCGACATGCTGCCGGACTCGAGGACGTACCGCGCCGACGAGCCGCCCACGCGGGTGACGGTCTGGTCGTTGACGGTGTTCTGGTCGTCGTCGACCGGGTCCAGTGGCGCCATGAGGTCCGTTGAGTACGTGAGAGACGCGGTGACGGTCTGCCCGTAGAGAGAGCACCGGTCGCGGTAGCGGAGGCCGAGCCGGTTACGGTCCTCGTACAGGATCCCGTGGTCGGCTTCAGCGGCCTCCCGCAGGAGATCGAGGAAAATGTCCGGCCGCTGGGCCCCCACCTGCTCCGATTCGATGTCGACGTCGCCGTCCAGGTAGGTGAAGGTCTGGTCCTCCTCCTCGGTGAGGCGACGGATCCGCGCGATGGCGGTATCGCCGGCGTAGCCGTCCGCGGCACCTGTGTAGATGCTGCTGTCAGCCGTGTTGAAGACGGAGATGTGGCCGAGGGCGGTGCCGTCGAGGGCGGCGGCGAAGGTGTTGCTGATGCGGGTGACGCGTCCGATGTCTGAGGCCGCGCCCGCGTAGGTGCCGTTGATCGTGGTGACGTCATCGTCGACCGAGTAGACCGACAGGGTGATCCGGTTGTTGGCGCCCGCGTTCTCGTGGAGGATCTGGAACCGGCGCCAGGTCCCATACATGCCGGTGTCGTTCTGCCCGAGGGTGAGGACGCCGGTGTCGAAGGAGTCGACGGCCTGCATCTCCATGTAGCCGGCCGCGGACACCATGATGCGGATCTTTGCGACTGAGGTGCCGCTCGTGTGGATGTCGAGGAGCGTCGTGTCCACGCTGATCGAGTTCGGCAGCTTCACCATGAACTCGACCTGGTATGCGTTCGCCGCGGAGGCTGGGGCGGGGGCCGACGCGGTGATGTGGCAGCCTGTGCTGAACGTGGGCAGGGCCTTGGATCCGGGCAGGTTGTCGTCGGCTGCCCAGGTCATCGTGCCGGTCGGTCGGAACGTGTTGACTCCGGGGATGGGTGAGTACCCTCGGGTGGCGCCGGACTCCTCCTCGAGGGGCCAGTAGGCGAGCAGGTCGGGATCGGTGGGTATGCGACGGCGTAGCGTGGACTCCAGCTGCTGCTGACCCTGTCCCAGTCGGCGCAGGATCCCGGAGGCCTCGACCTGGGTGTAGGTGTCGGTGCCGCTAGGGTCGGCGCGCATGGGCCAAGCGGTGACCTCGCCGATGAAGCGGACTTTCCGTTTCGTGATCTCCGCATCCCCAGCCAGGGTCCACGTGCGGCCGGCGCCGTCCGCGAAACTGCTGGCGCCGGCTGTCTGGGCGGTGAAGTCGGGAATGGCTACCGCGGAGCCGGCGATGCCGTCGAGAACCTGGGCGGCGTAGATCTCACCCGTGGGTGCGGCGTAGCCCAGGTTCTGGATCTCGCCGACGTCCAGGGGCGCGGTGCTCGCGAAGATGCTGGTGACGCCGCCGAAAGTGATGGGGTCGCCCAGTTGTGTCCACGTCCCCGAGATCGAGTCGGACCAGTAGAACGTCACCGTGTGGCCGCCCGCGCCGTTGTTGACGTCGAGAGTCGCACGGACGGCCATGCGCCCCGTGGCCGTGACGGGCAGCGGGTCGGACACCTCTTCGTTGAAGTCCGCGCCTGTCGTTGACCAGCCGAACTGCAGCCGGCCGCTCTTCGTGATCAGGCGATAGGAGCGCTGGTTGCCGGTGATGTTGAACTTGCCGATGAGGGTCTGCTCGGTGGTGCTCATCCAGTCGTACAGGCGTGCCTCGGCGCGGAGGTCGATGTCGCCGGTGATGTCCAGTGCTGCGGCGTCCGGTGTGCTGGCCCGGTCCCCGGAGGAGTCGTTGATGGCCATGTACGGCGTACCCTCGTGGACACTGACCCGTACCGGGGTGTTGCGGCCGATCTTCCCGTAGTAAGTACCGCTCGGGTTCCGGGGACTGTACTTGCCCGTGCGGTTGTCCAACGTGAACGTGCAACGGGACGGCTCAACCTGCCGCGACTCGTCAGCCCGGCCGCGGCTAATCCTGATCTCATCCCGGCTGTACACATCGGACGTGATGCTCGTCCACGCGCCGTCAATCAGCAGCTCAACCCGAGTGTCCAGGGGGGTCTGAGGGAACGCCACGTCAGAGCTCCTTTCCGCCGAGCACGAGCTGAACGTTGCCACCGCGGACCCGGACGGACTTACGGAGGATCTCCAGCAGCAAGTCGTCAAGCCGCGACCCTGACGAGCGGATCTCCAGCACCGCGGGCGCCGATCCGCCGCGCGCATCCCCCACCAGCCGACGCGAGTCCGGGTTCGACCTGACCGTGGACCCGGGGGCAAGCTGCACCAGCTCCGGACCCTGCTCACCCACCAGAGTGAGCCGCGACCTCGGGCCGCCACCCGCTGCACCGACGACACCACCGGTCGCCATCTCCCGGCCGCCAGAGCCCTTCGGGTGCCCGACGGTTCCGTGCTTGGTGATGAAGACGGTAGTGATCCTCACGGTCTTGTCGTGGACGCTGTTGAGCTGGGAACGGGCGCGGGCGATCGCTGCCTCAAGCTCCCGGATTTCCGCGCGAATCCGCGCCTTGCGCGAGTCCGGCACCTTCGACAGCTGCGCCTTCGCCCGGTTCAGCTTGGCCTGCAGGTCTTCCATGTTGCCGCGCAGCCGAGCGGTCTTGTCCGGGGTCTTCAGGATCTGCGCAGCCAGCGACGCCGCCTCTCTCCTGGTCAGACCCATCTGCACCGCGGCCTCGATCAACTTCTGCCTACCGCGCGTGTAGATACCGTTGACCGTTGCCCATGACTGGCCGTTCTGGCGGGCTGCCGCGGCAGCTTCGTCGGTCTTTGCGGCAAGGTCCGTCAACGCGGAAGCCGCACTCCGCGCTTTCTCCGTATTGAGGTCCAACCGGCCACCCACCATGTTCAGAGCGCCCGCGTTCTCCTTCGCCGACTTCGCAGCAGCGTCGATAGCGGCCTCGAACCCGATCATTCCGCCAAGTGCTTGCCGGTGGACATCGTTCAGGGCCTGGATCGCACCGCGCAGGCCGTCCGTGCTGGCCTTCTGCGCATCGAGCTTCTCCTTCACCGACAGCGCCTGCTGCCCGAAGAGCCCCATACTCTCGGCGATCATCTGCTGCTCGAACTTGAGGTCGGCGAGGGCGGACTTGTAATCGTCGAGCTGGGCCCGCAGCTCGCCTCCCGTCAACCCCTGCTTCTCCATCGCCGCAGCCACACGATCGAACGCGGCACTCGCCAGCTCCGCGTTACCCGACTTCACCAGCGACGCGAGCCCCTTGTCGAGGGCGTCGATCTGTTCCTTTGCCACAGAGAAAGGGGTGGAGTCGAAGCCGGTCCAGGACACGAGCATCTGCTGGAGGCTTTCACGGTTCGACGGGCGTGCCAGGGTCCGCAGGCTGAGCTCAAGCTCTCCGAAGTCCTTGCCGAGCATGCGGGCGGCCTCGCCGGAGAGCTTCCCGCCCTGGGCGAAGTCCCGCAAGGAGCCCGCCATTTTGTCCAGATCAGCGGGCGCCTGCCGTCCCACCTGCGACAACTGCGAAAGCACAACGACAATTGCACCGATACCCGTGGCAATGAGCGCAGCCCTCGCACCAACGGAAAGCGCACCGAACGCTGCGGTCAACGTGCCGAGTGTGCCGGACGCCCCCACAGCCGCAGCGGCCATGGCAGTGATCTGCACACGGAACGCCGCTAGCAGCCCGCCCAGGGCGGCAACGCCCGCGATAGCCAGCTTGACGGCCTTGAAAGCGATCGCGAACTGCAGCAGCATGCTGAGCGCCTCGGCCGGGATCGCGTCGATGAGCCGGGCGAACGCGTTGACGGCTGCCAGCATGCCGACGCCGACATCAGACGCTGCGACCACCAGGTTGGCCAGCGCACGCCCGAGGTTCCCCAGCGTGTCAGCGACAGCCGGGCCGACCTCTCTCACATAGTCCATGAACTCCGCGAAAGCGCCGGACCCCGCCCCACCACTCATGACCCGCATGAAATGGATCAGGCCGTCGGTGGCCTTACGCAGCGCCCCCGAGGCGAACTCCGCGAACCGCTTCATGAACGCCTCGAAGCCGGCCGACTCCACACCACCCGCCAGGACCGTCATCAGACGGCTCAGCTCGGCGCTCGCCCCCTGCGCCAACGGCGTCATCTTCTGGAGAAGGCCCGAGAAGAGCGCGAAACTCTTGGTGGCCACGGGCATCGTGCTGCCCGACAGCTCGGTGGACCAGCCCTTGAACTCGTCCTTCAGCACCGAGAACGCTGCAGCCGCCTCGCGGGTGGCGGGCGGCAGTTTGGACACCTCACGGAGGTACGCCGTCTCCGCTTTCACCGCCTGGTCCGAGGCGCGCCCGTGCTCCTCCACGGCCTCGGTGTACTTCTTCTCCGCCTGGGACGCCTCCGCCAACGCCTTGATCTGCGGGATGAGGGCGACACCGAATGCCATCACGGCCGCCCCGGCGGCTCCAACAGCTGCGGCGATCGGTACCGCGGCTGCGGCCACGGGGATCAGGGCCGGGGACAAGGCGATTGCTGCTGTGCGCAGGGCGTTCATGCCGTCGCCGGCGGAGGCACTGGAGGTGCGGAGCGTGCCGAGACTGCCCCGCAGGCCGCCCATGGCGGCGCCGGCGCGGCGGAGGCTACTGTCGAGGTCGTCCATGTCCGAGCGCAGTGAGCGCGTGCGGTCGGACATGGTGCCCAGGCGTCCGTCTGCGCTCTGGAGCCGCGTGTTCATGGTGCGGAGCGAGTTGTTGGCGCCGGTCATGCCGTCCCGGAGCTCGCTCATGGCTGCTGCGGCAGCGGCGGCTCGTCCGCGAAGGGTCCGCAGCTCACGCGAGGCACGCTCGGCTGCTTCGGCCAGGGCTCGGAGTGCGACAGCGGCAGCCGTCGCCCGCGCCGTCAGCGCGGTGAGGGCCTGGCCGCTGTCGCTGGCGCGCTGTCGAAGCTGCCGGAGGGACTGGTTGACGGCGGCCAGCCCAGACTGTGTCTGGTTGTTGACCCGGACGCTGATCGAGATGTCATTCGCCACCGCTACCTCCCTCCGGGGTGCCGAGCTTTTCGATGCGGAGGAGCCTCCACAGGGAGGCGTCCTCGGCTAGGAGCTGGCTGGGCAGGCATCCGAAGCGTTCGCACAGGCCCAGCACCGTGCGTGCGTAAGTCAGCTCACGAGGCTCGACGACAGGGTTTCCATGGGAATCGACGCCTCCAGGGACGGCTCGCCATCGGGCGAGCTCTGCTCCAAAGGGGCCGGCACCCCGGCCATGGCGTCCATCCACGCAGCGGCGATCTTCAGCACGAAGTCCTGGTCCTGCTCGTACACCGACTCCGCCGTAGCCGGGACCGCGTTGCCGTCCTCGTCTTCGAGGTTCCAGCTGATGAGTGAGTCGGCGAACCGCTGCAGCTGGTCGGCGATGCCACTGGCGTCGACTTCGCCCAGGCCGATGACCTCCAGGTACTCCCGCAGGTTCATCGACCGCAGCGTGACCTGCAAGCCGGCGAACTCGTGCGGCTCGTCGAAAGTGAGGTTGATGCGCTTCTTCTCGCGACGGTAGCCCACGTCAGGCCCCCTTCTGACAGTTATTGATCAAGCCCAAGTCGGGACAGATCCGTCCGAAAGCACCCCAGGAACCGCGAACGTGAGTTCACCAGAGTCGCTGCGAGTGAGCGGGTAGTCCGTGAACAGGCACTCGTTAGCGAGGGTCTGTCCCGAGACGGTGAGCGTCACGGTGCGCGCCACCGAGGTCGACGGCACGGTCTTGAACACGTCGTGCGACTGGTTCGCCGCATCGTTGAAGACACCGTTCAGGGTGACCGAAAAGTCGGCGAGCAGGAGCAGTCGCTCCATGGCGGACTTGTCGATACCGGTCACGTCCTGAACAGCCCGCGGCGTAGCGAACTGCAGGTTGGTGATGTCGTTTTTGATCGCCCTGGCGGTGCCTGACGCATCGTCAACCGAGCACACCGACCAGCCCAATCCGGACTCTTTGGCCAAGGCTACTGCCCTCCCTGCTGAGAGGAGGGCAGTAGCTGCCCTCCCTTACTGAACTGGTTTCGCGCGCTGCCGCAGCAGATAGCTGATGGCCTTGCGCATGAGGACCGGGTCATCGTCCAGCAGGCCGATGGCTCGGTTGCATTTTTGGCAGAGCAGACCGCGCACGACGCCAGTCTTGTGACAGTGATCGACCGCCAGCCTGAATTGTTTACCGGTGCGCCCGTGCGCGTTCGGCTCATCCCGGCCGCATACAGCGCACACCCCTCCCTGCTCTCGCAGCAGCGCGTTGTACTCGGCGACAGAGAGACCGTAGTTGTTCTGCAGGTTCCACCGACGTCGATTTTCGTTGGCCCGCTCAGAGTTATCCTCGAACCACTTCCGTGCCCGCTCCGAGCAGCATTCCTTGCAGTGGCTGCGGTAGACCGGGTTCGTCGTCTCTGTGGCTTTGCGGGCGAGGCTGAAGTCGGCCAGGGCCTTGATGACACCGCACTTGCGGCAGGTCTTGGGGGTGTCGAGGCTCGGGGCTGGCCGCAGGGCGCGACGCGGCTTGGGAACGAAGTTAGCGGCGTGGCGGGCGGCGTCGCACTGCTTGCAAGACGACTTGCGGCCGTACTTGCCGCGAGGCGCCTTGGAGAATTCAGACAGGGGCTTGTCGACGGCGCACTTGGTGCACCGTCTTGAGTCAGGCTGCATGGCACAATTCTAGTGAATTCCTTAGCCACTTGACTCACCTCCTGTCGAATTCCCCTGCTTTCTAGGCGCCTGCCTTTCTGTGACCCACTTGGGCTCGCGGTCTCGGCTGGCCGCAAGGCAGCCGAACACCTTACGGACCCCGTTGCGCTCGACCCACTCCTCGTGGAACTGGACTTGCACTGGGATCGCCTGATCGCCGAACGTGAGCGTGAGCGGGTGGATCTGACTGCCGCCGTCTACCAGTGCGCGCAGCCGCTCGCTCGGGCCTGACAGCGTGATTGCGAAGCCCCGAGGTCCGAGGACCCTCCGCTGTGCGCGTCCGTCGTCGTGCGGCACGTCGTACACCAGGGCCGGGCTATTGAAGTCGAGTTCATCGCAGTCGGCGGTGAAGTCCTCGCCGCCAATCTCAAGGCGCCAGCGCTTAGATTCGCTCACGGCTCACCCCTTGTCCTGCTGGTCGACGAGTCGGAGCTGGTGCTCGCCGAAGTCCTCCACCCAGTCCTGGGCCCTGGTGTGTTGGCGGATCCTGCCGGTGGGGTTGCCGCGCCAGTCCCCGTCCCGCACCGCGTACAGCTCGGGCCGCGTCTTGTGGTCGGCGAAGCACCGCTGGCGGCTGTCGAAGCGGAACACGGTCAGGCCGGCGGCCGTCTTCTGCTCGCGGAACGTGCGGCCGGACGTCTGCCGGATGTAGGCCGCCTGCCGCTTGCCGAGGTTGGTGGTCTCGTCGATGGTCGACTCCCAGCCGTGCAGCCACGCTGCACAGCCCACCTGCTCGCACGCCGCGCGAACGAGGGTGTCTCGCGGCTGGTCGATGCTGTACGTCTGGTAGGCGCCCGGGGCGAGGTACAGCCGGTCGGCTCGGTTCAGTTCACGCATGGCAGGCCCCTTAGAACGCTGTCGCGATGTCGTTGCGGTTGACGGTCACGGCGAACACCGCTTCGGAGAACGTGCCGGTCGTGACCACGCGCAGGTATCGCTCGATGGTCTGGCTGGACGACGTAGCGATCCGCTCGGAGGTGATGCCGGTAGCTGCGGTGAACGCGCCGCCGGTCACGTCGGCCCAGGCGTCGCCTGATCCGTCGTCGCTGGACTCCTGTAGCTTCACGGTCACGCTGGTGCCTGTGAACGCGAACACGTGCAGGTAAGCCTGCAGCCCGAAGGCGGTGGATCCGGTACCGAAGTCCACCGAGGACCCGTTGGTGGCGCTGGTGTCCGTGCGCTTCCCGGCCGTCATCTGCCGTCCCCACTCCAGGCCGTAGCCGGAGCCCTGTGCGTCGACGGTGAACGTGAACTCGCCGCTGTCGGCTCGGGTGCCGTCGTAGTTGAGCTGCTTGGCGGCGAGGCACGCCGACGGGTTGCCGAGCGTCGTGCCACGGCAGTACGTGAGGATCACGTCGCTGGTCGGCAGAGTCTTGAACCGCGAGTGAGCCCGGTCGGTGGCCGGGTTGAAGAACGTGCTCATCTGCAGTCGGCCGTCGCGCACCAGCCCGATCCGCTCCATTGCGCTCTTGTCAATGCCCGTCACGTCCTGGACCGCCGGGCCGCCGCCGATGTTGCTGACGGCGCCGATGTCCCCGCTGAGGTCGTAGCCCGCGATGAACAGCGCATCGCCGAGCCCGGACTGCTTTGCCACCTAGGCCACCTCATCCCATAGGTCGTTGACCACGACTGGCAGCGTGATCGTCATGACGCGGTACTGGGCGTCGTCCTGCCCGATGTAGCCGGCGCGCGCCCGCATCGGCTGGCCGTAGGCGCCTCTCACGTCGACGTGCCGCACATCGGAGGAGCCGCCGAGCTGGAAGTCGCCGATGTACGCGCGGAACAGGTCGTCGACGGCGGCGAGCATGTTCGGGTCGATGGCGTCGGCTGGCTCGGTCTGCATGCTCGAGAAGATCCGCACGTTGAGGATCAGGACCGCGCTCGTTGTGCCGAGCCCGGAGCGAGTGGGCACCAGGTCGTCCACCCACACGGCAGCGGAAAGCCCGTGGCCCGGCGGGTTCTCGGGCTCATGCTGATTGACGCGCTCGAAGTGCCCGGAAGCCATGGCGTGAGAGACGACCGTGTCGAGAATCGTGGTGATCTGCAGGGCCACCGGGTCACCTCATCTCCGGGAGACGCCGCTGTACGGCTCGCTCGGCGATCTGACGGCCGCGTGCGCGGACAAGCTGCTTGGTGCGCTGCCAGTGCTTGTAGCCCTTGAAGCGCGTGACCGGGTAGTTACGGGACCCGACTCCCTCCAGCCAGGGCCCGTACACGACGCCGGAGTCGTGGACGCGGGACGTGTCCGCCGAGACCCGCTCGGTCTTCACGCGGGACTCGTAGTAGCCGGTCGGGTTCTTGAACGCGGCGCCCATCAGGCTGAGCACGTGCTCCTCAGCGAATTCGGCGATGTCCTCGCGGGCGTCGTCGCAGGCGTGTTGCATGGCACGTGCAGCGCGCCCGTCGAACAGCGGGCCGTCCGCGCGGACCTCAATGGACATGCTCATACCCCCCGGATCCGGGCCTTGCGGCCGTGGGAGGCGTAGACCTGCTGCCGCAGCGCCTCGAGGCCCCGCTGGTCACGAGCACGCTCGGTGCTGCCCTCGCCAGAGCGGGCCACCTTGGAGTAGCCGGCGGTCTCAAGGGTCAGGGTGGTGATGGCATCGGCGATGACAAGCTGCCGGACGGGGCCCGGCGCGTCCCACCGGTACACGGTCGTCGAGGTGCTGTGAGCCGCGGCGGTCGTGCCCATCGCGCCGCGGGTGACGGTGAGAGTGCGGGGGGCGTAGACGTCAGCGCCGACAGAGTGGGCGGCGAGCACGGTGCCGTCCCATGCGCGCTTGACCGTCAGGGTGTTGCCGGCGATGTCGACGACGAGCATGCGTTCGGAGTCGATGAGCAGGATCTCATCGACGGCGAATGAGGTGCCGTCGGACACAGTGACGGTGACGCTGGCAGCTGATGCGGTGAGGCCAGAGCCGCCAAGGTTTTGCCCGGTGTCGAGCATGCTGCGCCCGGTGACCAGCATCCGCTCCGAGTCGACGCGCAGCACCGAGCCGACGCCCAGTTCGGCGGACGCAGCGCCCGTCACGTCGACCCCGGACTCGGAGGCGTCGAGCGCCTCGGCGAGGGCGCCCACGGCGGTCTCGTCGTTGCGGTAGCCGAACAGCCCCGTCACGGTGATGTCCCGCTGGTGGGTGTCGCCGCCGCCGTAGGCAGCGTTCGAGTCCAGGTCGATCTCGATGCGGTTGTACGGCGGGCCGGATCGGTTCGGCTCGAGGAAATAGTCGCTGGAGGCGATCGTGGTGCCGCCGGACGACAGGGTGGTGACAGAGATGAGCTCGTGGTCGTCGAGCCACAGCCGCCACGGCCGCGCGGTCTGCCCGTTCGGCCAGTCCCAGTACCGGGTCGCCGTCTCCGGGTAGAAGCGCCGGTGGCACAGGGCCTCCACACTGCGGGATGCGCCTTCGAGCGCCCGGTCGACCTGCCGCGCGTTGCGGGCGGTCTCCTTGTAGTCGAGGGCGCGCTGGACGTCCTCACGGGTGGCGTACCAGATCCCCATCTCCGTTCACCTCCTTCCAGATGCCTTGCGGAGCTCTTAGGGCCGGCCGTACAGGGAGAAACTGACCCCGGTGAATGACGGCGAGTCGGTGCCGCCGACCGTCCAGCGGATCCGGCCGAGGTCGGTCAGGACGTAGCCGCTGGTGATGTTGCCGTAGACGGTTCCGCTGCTGGTGAGCACGGCCCCGCTGATCGCGGTTGCGTTAGAGGTGAGCGCCCAGTTCCCGAACGCATCACTCGCATCGAAGAACACCGCAAGCGTGGGGTTCGTCCCGGTGGGCGCGTTGGCAACGTTTACGACGAGGAGACCGGAGCTGATCCGGGAGATGTCGATGGCGCCGGTCCGGCCGGTCACTGCGTTCGTGATGCCAGCGGTGACGTGGTTTGTGCTGCTGTTCAGGGTCAGACCGCTGACCCTGAACAATTCGTTCGACCGGTAAGCGCTCACGTCTCACCGCCGTGGTCGCCATCCGTCGAAGGGGCAGTAGAGCTGTCCGTCCGGGCCTGCTTTGAGCGGCTCGCCGTCTTGCGGGCAGGCTTGCGGGGGCTGCTCGCGCTCGGCTCGGAGCTCGTCGGCGTACTCGCGGGTGATGGAGAGGAGCTCTTCCCAGGCCATACCTGGTCACCTTCGTCGAAGTGCACGAGCTCAGGGCCGTGCTCGCCCCTCAGCTCGGTCCGAGCCGGTGCCGTGCTCGCGGGGGGCTCTGTCACGGCACCGGCGGTCTCGAGGTCGAAGCGGTTGCTGGGACCGCCGTGGACCGTGTTCTTCGGCATGGGTTCTCCCTGCTCGACGTGCGCAGTCGACTGGCAGTGCGGGCAGCATGAAGCGCCCACCGCGTACACGGCGGTGCACTCCACGCACACCCAGGCGGCCATGTCAGGCCGCCACCAGCGTCGCGCCCTCGGTCAACGGCACCCACGTGCAGTACACCGTCAGTGCACCGTCCACGTTGGTCCCGTTCGAGTCGAGTTCCACGGTTCCCGTGGACACGACTGCCGAGATGGGCGGGCCGTTCCTCACGAACGCGGCGCTGTCCGGCTCCCAGCCCAGAACGGTCCCGGCGGCCGTATCGGTGGTGCCGAGGTCGCCGGCGCAGATAGCGGACGTGTCACCGGTCGTCGGGTTGGCCTGGATCGTGACCGTGTTCGCCACGGTGATGGCTGTGGTCACCTTCGCCCACATGGCAGTGATCAGGACCTCGCCGCCAGCGACGGTGAACAGGGTGGGGGTGACGTCCTCGTCGAGGGTGCCGGACGCGGTGGAGACAGGCGCGTTACCCAGAAGCAGGTTCCGCAGCTGGGAGCCCTGGATGATCGCAGTCATGGGTCGGGCTCCCTTAGCTCAGCGGGGCGACGAGGTTCTGCGGCGCGCGCTGAACCGCAAGGTCACGGAGGATGTACAGGCAGGTCGACAGCTGTGCGTTCGAGCCCTCGCCGCCGCTGTTCAGGCTGATGTAGTCGTAACCGTCTGACAGCTGCCGGGCGTCGACCTCAATGACGAGGATCTGCTCGTGCTCCGCCGACGTACCGGCGCCCCCAGCCTCAGTGATTTCCGAGGCCGCAGTCTGGGTGAGCCTCGACCAGGTCTCGTCGCCGTCGAGGGTCGTCTCGTCCTTCAGGTAGTACGACGAGATGATGTCGAGGTCGGCGGTCGTGCCGCCCGTACTCGCGGTGTGCTGCTGCAGGTCGTAGGAGTGGTCGTCGCCTGCCGTGCCAGCCGCCTTGACGACGACAATGGTGCAGCCACCCGCGTGCTTGAGGGACACGCGCTTGCCGGTCTGCGCGGTCTGCGCATCGACAGGCGACCATCCCGTCGACAGGTCGAAGAGCCTGCCGAGTCCGTCCTGTGCCATGTTCAATCTCCTGTCTGTGGTGCCCTGCCGGGGCGACACTGCCGGCCCGGGTGGAAGCCGACGCCGGGGCGTTACTGCCGACGCCGGCCAGTCGGTTAGCTGCGGGTCTCAAGCTCGACGAACGGGGACAGGGTGTCTCCGCCGTTCTGGGGGGTGATGGCGTTCTGGAGCCAGGGGCGGCCGTCGACGCGCTGCAGGATCCGGAACGTGGTCTTGTCGGAGCCGAACTTGTAGTCCGTGCTCGAGGAGGCGGCCATGGTCTGCCGGTCGCCGATGAGGTAGTAGGAGAGGTCGACGAACGCGATGTCGCCGCGCGTGCCGAGCTGGCTGGCCTTTTCGCTGACGATGATGGGGCGGCCCAGCAGGGTGGCGTGCGGCGACTGCTGCCCTGCCGCCATGAAGATGGGGCCGCCGCCGGTGCCGACGGAGAGGGCCATCGTGTACAGCTCCGGCAGCACCTCGTTGCTGACGATCCATACGGCCCGGTTCAGCGAGGACGGGAGCATGCGGGCGTACATTTTGACCACGTTTTCCCACACGAGCGTTGCCGCCGCCTGGCCGGACTCCTTGCTCACGGCGATGGAAGCGGAGTTGGCGGCGCCGAGGAATCCCAGCGGCTCGCCCGCTCCCGTGCCGACCATGAACGCGACGTCCTCGTACCAGGCGAGGGTCTCGGGCCACAGTCGCTCGATCAGCGCGGAGAAGGAGATGAGTGAGTCGGCGAGCAGCTCGTTCGGCACCGCGGACAGGCCCGTGAGCTTCTTGGCGTCGAGGACGACGCGGCCGAACTTCGCGGAGGCGTCGGTGAACTCGGCGCCTTCCTCGCCCCAGTAGGCGACCATGCCGCCGAACACGGACGAGGAGTTCGACGTGGAGTCGATCATCGGGAACGGGACCCGCGCCGACTCCATCGGCACCACAGTTGCGCGGGGCCGGACCACGGCCATCTCCAGCGCAATCTCCAGCAGCTGCGACCGGAGCGTCTCCGGCACCAGGAACCCGCCATCCGACGGGACCACGCTGCCGAAGGCGTTGCGGATCTCCGACTGCTTGGCCAGCGCCGCGGGGTCCGTGTTGAGGTGCCAGATGTTGCGGATGTAGTCGGCGGCGTTGGTGAACTTGCCGTCGAGGACGGCACCGGGCGCCTTGGGGTTGTGCGCAGTGGCCTGCTTGTGACCGGTGAGCATGTTCCGGGGACCGGTCTGCGGGTCGAGGTTCAGCCGCTGGATGGACTCCTTGTCGGCCCGCTGGTCGTTCTCGCGAAGCATGTTGGCGAGCTGCTTCTGCGCTTCCTCGGCAACGAGCTGCTTCAGCTCGGTGCCGTCGCCCTGGCGCTGGTGCGCGTAGGAGTCGACGAACTTGACCAGCGAGTCGGTGCTCGCCAGGACTTCCTTGGCCTTCGCCGGGTCGGCGAGCATCTCTGCGAGCTCATCCGAGTTGCGCGGGACGGTAGTGGTCACGGGTGCCTCCTTCAGGCGTGAGTGCTCGTCGCCGCGCTGGACGACGTGGTGGTGTCGGTCAGGTGGGCGACGAGGGCAGCCCACGGGTCGGGGGCTGGCTCGCACAGGTGCGCGGTCAGGGACGCCCAGGCGTCTGCCTCAGCGGGCGGTTCAGGCTCGGGTTCTTGGGCCGGCGCCTCGTCGGTGACGACGTATTCGGTGACGTCCATGACAGTCGGCGCGGGCTCCTCGACTGTCTCGCCAGCCGTCTCCGTGGCCTGCGCCTTGAGGACGGGCACGGGGGCCTGTTCGCGGCTCTGGTAGCGGAAAGCGGCCCGGATCAGTGCGTCGGTGTGCATGGCCGGGACGCCCTCCTGCTCCGGCTCCTCTTCGGGCTGCTGCTCCTCGCCGCGACCCCGACGGGGCGGCTCCGCGACCTCGTCCGCAAGGCCCGCGTCGACGGCTTCCCGCGCCGAGTACCAGGTCTCCGCGCGCATCCGCTCACGCCACTCATCGGGCGTGCCGCCGGCCCGGTCCGCATACGCTCCGGCGATGTTGTCCGACTGCTTGTCGAGGAGGTCGGCCATCTCGCGCATGTCGACCGCGTTGCCCATGCACAGCCCGGACGCGTCGTGGATCATCATTTGGGAGCGGGGCATCATCACGACTCGGTCGCCTGCGAGGGCGATGACGGAGGCGATGCTGGCGGCGATGCCGTCCACGTAGACGGTGACGTTGGCGGGGTGGGAGGCTATGGCGTTGGCGATGGTGATTCCGTCGAAGACGCTGCCGCCCGGGGAGTTGATGCGGACGTTGAGCTGGCGGGCCTGGACCTGGCGCAGTTCGCGGACGAAGTCCTCGGCGCCGAGCCCCATCCAACTGATCTCGTCGTAGATCAGGACTTCGGCTTCGTCGGCGTTCAGGTTGGTGATGGAGTACCAGGGCTGGATGGAGGCTGTGGCCCGCGGTCGCCCCTCCCGGGCCACAGCTCCGACAACGTTGTCTACAACGTTGCCACCCCGGCGTCCGCCACGAACGCCGTCCCCGCCACCCAGCAGGATCCCGGACGCACCCACCGGCATGCCAGCCGTCGCACGGTGCACCATCCGCACGCGCTCAGCCCTTGAGGGAATGCGCATCCCCAGCTCCGCAACTCCCCCACGAGTCACCCTCATGATGCACCATCCCAGGTCGCTATAACCGTGCCGCGGCAACGAGATCCGCCCTCGCACTGCTGGTAGCCCCCGGCTCCGTAGGCGGCGCGGACCGCGTCGAGGGTCGGGAACTGCGTCCCGTCGATGTCCGCGCAAGGCCGGCAGGTGTTGCCGTCGAGCTTCTCCGTGGCCTCGTACACGGCGACCGGTGCGGCCTCTAGGACTGCGATCCGGCCCGTGTTCTGCGCGCGGTGGAGAGCTGCGGCCAACTGGTCCTTCTGGAACCGCCCCTTCAGCCCGCGCAGGAACGACCGCACCGAGGAGGCGACGCGGGCGCCGACCGCACCCGGCCGGTACTGGCGGATAGCCTCCGTAGCGGCGGAGCGGGCGAGTTCGGCGCCGAGGATGACCGCAGCCACGGTGGCGATGTCGATGAGCTCGGAGCCGTAGTCCCGCAGCAGTCGGCCGACTGTTCCGTCGGCGTGCATCTCCAGCTCGGGTACGTCGACGCTCACGCCCTGGGCTGCGGCCTCGGATGCCATCTGCCGTGCCGCAGCGGTGGCCATGTCGGCGAGCGCCGCACGGAGGCGCTGTTCGGCGTCGGCCGTGTCGACGGTGAGCGCGCCGAGGGCGGCGATGTCCCCGTCGTCCACGGCGGTCTGGATCTGGGTGGCGAGCTGCTCGATCTGCCGGTCGGTGACCGTGTCCCACTCGGCGAGGAGTGCGTTGAGGGCTGTCTCGTGCTGCTGGCGGATCTGCTCTAGCCGGGGGTCGGTGTCGGCCTGGGCGAGGAGTGCGGTGAGCTGCGGGCCGAGCGGCAGCCGGCTCGTCGGCTCAGGTGTCGCCTCGGCCTTCGGAGGCCCCTTGTCGGGCGGCTCGTCGTCGGGCTCCGGCTGCTCGGGCACGGCGATCGCGGGAGGAGCCGGAGACTCAGGCAGTTCGAAGCCCAGCATGGGCAGGATCGTGGAGGCCAGCGCGGCGGGCGCGGCCTTGACGAGGTCGATGAGCAGCTCGCGGTCCTGGTCCGCTCCTGGCTGGCCGAACGCCATCTCCGGGAGGTTGAGGGCTTCCCGGACCTCGGGGGCGTAGAAGCCTGCGGTGACCAGCTCGCGGGCGGCGGCGGCGCGGGCGGTGAGCTGCGCCGCCTCGGTCGCGAGGTCGGCGGGGACAGGGTCGCAGTAGTCGAACTCCAGGCCCTGCGCTGCCGAGCCGAAGAGGGGCAGCAGTTCGTGGTTCAGCGCGGCCTTGATGCGCTCGAGCCGGGGCACGGTGAGCATCTCCGCGAACCACGTCTTCGAGGCTTCAGCGGTGGCGCGGTTGACGTCGTCGACGTCTCCCACGGCGAACTTCGGTATGCCGAAAGCTTCGCGTATGACGTCGCGGCTGACGTGGCGCAGTTCGACGAACTGCATGTCGCGTTGGGTCATTTTCCGGTCGACCCATTTGCCGTGCTCGAGGATCGCGACCCGGTGCGCGTTGGCTACGCCGCGATGCTGCTCGTTCCATCGTTCCCGCAGCTGGTCGAACTCGGGATCGCTGAGCGTCTCGGGGACTTCGATGATGCCGCCCGGCTCGGCCGAGTTGATGAAGAAGGCGCGGTTCCACTCGGCGCTGTACTTCGTGGCGTCGAGGTCGGTGAGTACCGACTGCACAGGGCCCATGCCGCGGTACGGGTCGAGCGGGTTGGGCATGCGGAGCTGGATGACCTCGTCTACCTCGAGCGGCACCTTCTCCCCGTCGGGGGAGGTGTACACGTAGCCGGCGAGGAACTTCTCCGGGTGGGGTACGGGGGTCATGCGGTCGGGGCGGACGGGCCACAGTTCGAGCGGGATCGTGGACCGCGGGTCGCGGGCGATGACCCACCAGCCTTCGCCGGTGAGGTCGATGTGCTGCTGGAAGACTTCGACGAACTCCTGCCGCGGCATGAACGCATTGGGCCTGGCCCACAGGTCCAGGGCAGCGTGGCTGGTGACCTCGGTCCGGTCTTCGTCTCTGCCCGACTTGGCCTTGCGCCACAGCTTCCATTCGACCTGGCTGGTGGCGTTGGAGGTGCGGTTGACGATGGCGAAGAGGGTGCCGACGGAGCCCATGGCGGACATCTGTGCGACGGCGTCGCGCCGTTGCCCGAATGGCAGGGCGAAGGATGCGGAGCGGTTGGTGAACGGGACCGGGGTGGTGCTGGGCGTGGGGGTGATGGCGTCGCGGAGCGTGCTCAGGAATGCTTTGCGCACCACGCCTCCCCTACTCGTCTCGGAGCCAGCGTTCGAAAGCGAGGGCTCCGAGTCCGGCGGCCACCCACCCCGCGGGCCCATAAGCCATCCCTATGCCGATCGCAACAAGCATAAGCCCAACGAATACCAGCAGGATAGAGATGACTGCTCGCAGTCTTGACAACGTTGTCCGATCGGGCTTCACAGCCACCTCACTCGAGTTCGGCCCGCGCTGTAGAACGCGAGCAGCAGAGCATCCGCATTGTCCGGAGACCGGCCCAGCCGGGACCGGATGTCATCCTTCGGCTCAACCCGGATCCGCCCCTTCGGGTCGGTATCCCACCTCGGCTCCAGCAACTGGGCCATGGTGGCGTCCGGGTTGTCCATACGGGACAGGTCCCACGTGCCGGCTTCGGAGTGGCCGCGAGCCAGCTCCCACCACATTTCCGCCCGCAGGTTTAGGTACTTGTCGGGGCGACTGGCGGCCTGGGCCACGTTGACGCCGAGAACCTGGGCGCGATGTTCCCCGCGCGTCGCCGCGTTCCTCAACTCGCCGATGACGCCGAAACCCACGCCGATGGAGTCCACCTTGACCGCGGTGGCGCCGGTGTCGCGGATGGCCTGCAGCACCAGGGGGGCGATCTTCTCGGGGCGGTCGGTGTGGGCGCGCCACTCCCTGCCCGCGCGACGGCCGCGGCGCTCCCGGATGACGGTCTCGTCGCCCCCGCCACCGACGTCCACGCCAAGCTCGACGGGAGCGAGTTCCTCGGGCAGCGGCTTGCGGTCGCGGTCGATGCGGCACTTCGCCAGGTCGGAGGCGCGCACCACCTGGTTCGGCGCGTCCGAGCTGAACTCCCCCAGCACCTTCGAGCGGTAGATGGGGTTGTCCTCGCCCCACTCGCGCGCTTTCTCCTCGACCCATTCGCGGCCGACGAGGGCCAGCGCCATCTCCTCCGGCACGGTCTCCCCGGTCAGGTTCGGGGAGTCGAAGGCGCTGATGCTGATCTGATGCCAGCTCGAGCCGGCGGTGCAGACCTTGCGGAAGTGCGAAGCGGGGTTGTCTGGGTTGCCGATGGCGAGGATGCGGCAGTCCGGGCCGGTGGCGAGCCCGTCGGCGGCGACCCAGAGCTGCTCCGGCACGCCGCATGCTTCATCGATCAGCACCAGCACATACCGGGCGTGAATGCCCTGGAACGCCGACTCGTCATGGTCAGCGGGCTTGCGGCCATATCCGACGAGCTCGTCGTCGATGTGCCACTCGGTTTGGTTCACCCGGCCGGCGAGGTCCCCCGCTCGGTGGTTGCGGCGGATGTAGCGCCACAGGATTGCCCGCACCTGGGAGAACGTTGGCGCGGTGGACACGACGAAGGCGGTACCGGGTGGGTGCGTGTCGAGCCACCAGCAGGCGACGAGGGAGGCCACGTGGCTCTTGCCGACGCCGTGTCCGGACCGCACCGCGACGCGGCGGTGGTCCCGCACGGAGGTGAGGATCTCCCGCTGCTTGGACCACACGGTCTGCCCGAGGCGTTCCTGTACCCAGAGCACGGGGTCGGTCGCGTACCGGGCTGCGCGCTCCGCGAGGTTGATGCGGTCGGACCGCGACTTGAGCTGGTCGCGGATGGTCTTGAGCTGCCGGGTGTCGCCGGCCCGGACGAGCTGGGCGACTTGGGCGCGGATGTGGTCGAGGTCAGGCGCGGGCGCTGTCATCGCCGCTCGTCTCGGTGAGCCGGTCGAGGATGGCGCTGATCTCGGCGCCGAGGTTCTCCGCATCAACAGAGACGCGGGACGGGGCGTCGAGGCCGAGGAGTTTGCGGCGGGACTCGGAGATGCGGAGCAGCCGGTCGATGGCCTGCAGGGTGGGTCCGTCGTCGGGGAGGGGTTCGCCGTTGAGGGCGATGATGCGGCCGTTGGAGACGGTGATGTGCTGCCGCTCGAGGACGTTCATTGCCGCGGCGTACATGGCGTCGAGGCGCTGCAGCTCGAGTTCGCGGAGCTCGTCGGCCGGCTCCTGCACGGTGTCCTGGAGGACTTTGCGGACGGCGTGGTGGGCGGTGCCTTTGTTGCCGTAGCCGAGGTGGTCGCTGATCCGCTGGTAGGACCAGCCCTTGGCGCGGAGTCGGCAGGCTTCGGCGTCGCGTTCGGCGCCTTTGAGGGTGCGTATGAAGCGGCCGTCGGCGCCGTGGACTGCGCCGACCGCAGGCTCGTCGCTCATTGCGGCCTCCCTTCTGGCCCTAGGGTCGCATGGGCACACGCTAATTGGCCCGCTCTCATGACCGTTATGCACGGCTAGAGAGCGGGCCAATCGGGGTGGGGGTCAGGCCGCTTCCGGTAGGTCGTGGCCGTGGTCGTCGACGAGGCGCAGGCTGTGGTGCCAGTAGAGGCCGAGGTAGTAGGTGCCGGCGGGGAGGTGGGTGCCGAGAGCGGCCATGTCGTGCGTGGGCAGGTGGCTGGCGAGGACGCTTATGGGGCAGTGCTCGCCGTCGGGGCAGTCGGTGGGGTGGGTCCAGTCGATGTCGCGGGCGCCGTCGGGGAGGTCGGTGATGGTGTAGGGGTGCGGGGTCTGGTGCATGCGGGTCTCCGGGCTAGTCCTCGTCGTCAAGGTCGTGGTCGTAGCGGTCTGTCCAGTAGTCCCGATCGAGGCGCGCCTCTTCCTCGGGCGTGAGCTCCCACCAGGCGGTGGCGGCGGCTTGAGTGGTTCAGGCGGCCTCCACGAGCGCGGCGCGGGTGAGGTTCCGGGTTGCCTTGTAGGTGCGGAGCGCCGTGTAGAGGGCGGGGTCTGCGGGGGCGTAGACGAACACGTGGGTCCACTTGCCGGTGCTGCGGTGCTGCACCCAGACGCGGATGGCGTCGGCGCCGTCGTGGGTGGTGCGGTAGGCCTTGGCGACGTGTCGGCCGTACCAGCTGCGCTGTCCGTCGGGGAGGTCGGCGCCGAGGCGGTCGAGGATGTCGCCGGTTCGGACGAGGCGGCCTTCGCTGACCCAGACGCCGACGATGCCGTTGAGGGTGGTGTAGCCGAGGGCCTTCGCGGTGGCGGCGGCGGCTCGGGTGGCGTTGCGGCGGGTACGGGCGGCGGCTTTCATCGTGGTCCCCTCCAGAGCGACTGTCTATGTTCTAGACACTCATAGAGTCTCAGAGGTTCGGCTCACTGTCTAGAGATTAGACGCGATTGTGTCTATGGATTAGCCATCCGAGGTGAGACGATGGGGCGCATGACCGACTGGGAGAAGGAGCTCAACCGCCGCGCCGCCGCAGTGGAGCGCGCCAGGGATGCGCTGGACGCGGATATCGCTGCAGCGCGTCTCGACGGCCACTCGTTCCGCGAGATCGGCACCTGGGCCAACGTGAACCACGAGCGGGCCCGCACCATCGCGATCCGCATCAATGGGGACTCGCGCACACGTGCGGAACGGGAGGCGGTCCGATGACCGACGACCTGGTGGCGTTCCTGCGGGCGCGCCTCGACGAGGACGAGCAGGTGGCGCGGGACGCGACGGTAGGACCGTGGCGGAACGCGCCGACCACCCGTCACCACGCCACGGCCTCAGGGCGGACAGAGGAGGCGGTGTTCGCCGCGCCGCCCGACATGGGAGCTTTGGTTGTGGCCACCACCGGCGAGGCCAGTGAACGGCGGAACCTGGTCAATGCGGAGTACATCGCCCGCCACGACCCGGACCGCGTCCTTGCCGACGTCGACGCCAAGCGGCAAGTCGTTGAGCGGTACGAGCGCGCGATGGAAAACCGCCGCGCCCATCCAGACGACCTCGCGTCCGCTGGCGCGCTGCTCGCGCTGCACGGGGCCGTCAAGCTGCTCGCCCTGCCCTACGCCGACCACCCCGACTACCGCAAGGAGTGGCGGCCGAGCGTCTCGGTACGGCGCGTCGGCACGGACAACATCGCACCGAACATGGGCCAGGTGCGCCCAGACGAGGAGCAGCCCTGATGTGTAAGCAGTGTTGGGATGAACTCGGCCGCCCAGACCACTGGAATCCCCAAGTCAAGCGCGCCCTCGAACTCATCCGTGCGATCTACGAGATCGAACCTGTCGGGGGCCCGCTTCACGTCGTTCTCGACGACTGGAACATTCAAGATGGCGACATTGCAGCCGCCGAGAACGAGCCCTACACCCCCTACATGTTCGTCGAGGCGAACGAAGCCGAGGAAGTGCGCGCTGCTGTCGCAGAACTGGTACCGCTGCTCCGCTGCATGTCGGTGCACGAGCGCGCGTCGGCATTGGCTCGAAACGACGGATACCTTCCTACGGCCACCGAACCCTGATCCGGCTCAAGGCGCGTTCGGCCGAAACGCCGAACCCCCATACGGCACGCTGCCGTCATGGGGGTCTCCTATATGGTCCGCGCCCGTACCGCGGAGGAGTGCTGGCGGGAGCTGGATCGGTTGTGCCGGTTGTTGGATGCGGTGCCGACGAATCCGCCGTCTGCTGCGGTCGGCCGGGGCTGGGTGGCGCGAGCGGTGCCACGCACGGCGGCCCCGGCCGATGACCGGGGCCGCGAGGGCTAGTTCTTGAGCATCTTCCGCCAGTAGTGCCGATCGGCAATTCGCGGCAGTGGGAGGACGGCGATCGGCTCTTCCGGAGCGCAGGTGCAGGCGCGTTCGTCGACGCAGTCCATGTCGTCGCCTACGTAGCCGCCGCCGTCGCAGTCGGGGCAGCGGGGGTCGGGTTTGTGGTGGAGGGCGATGACGGGCCGGCGTTGCCACACAGGCCAATAGATGAGGGTGAGGCGGGCCGGGTTCACTCGTCCTCCTCGGGGTTGTCGGCGGCTTCGCAGGCGGTGTTGCAGTACGGGTAGCCGCCGGGCGCTCCGCACAGCTGGCATTCGTTGTCCACGGGTCTCCTACAGGTTGTTGGTGGTCTTGCCCCACAGCCGGGTCTGGCTGTGGATGGTCTGGGTGTGCTGGTGGACGGGCCCGGCGTAGTGGTGGTGCTGCTGGGCCGGGGCGGCTTCGGCGACGCCTTTGGCGCGCTTGAGTACGGCGGCGAGGGCTGCGAGGACCGCGACGGGCATCCCGCAGATGAGCCCGATGGTGAGCGGGTCGACCTGGCCTGCGGTCCACAGCACCAGGGAGACGGAGCCGCCGATCGGTACCGACGCGGCGCCGGCGGCGAGCATCAACGCGCTGGCGTCGGTGGCGCGCTGGCTCATGGGGGGCCGGCCGGGCTGGGCGACGGGCATGGCGTTTCCGATGCTCGGTAGGGGCGTGTCGTCGCGGTACGAGGTGGCGAAGTCGGCGATGATCCGGCGGGCCTCGATTGCGGCTTCTGCGTCGGTCATGGCGGCGTGGGTGGGCGTGGTCTCGGCAGGCATCGGGGTCTCCTGTTGGTGATCGTTTTATCGGTCTGAACCCTGGACGGACCCTGGTCTGCGGCGGTGTTGTCGCAGGTCGGACGGGCTGACGGGGGTGGACAGCGGTGCCTGGGCGGGGGGTGACCCTGGACGCGGGAGTCCAGGGTTGTGCCTCCACTGTCCACCCCCAAACCGGGGTATACCGGGACCCTGTCCAGGGGGTATCCAGGGTGCAAATGGGTCTTATCGGGCGGCGTGCAGGTCCTCGAGGCGGTAGCCCATGGAGCGCGTTCCGTCGGCAGTCGGGACCTTGACGGCCTCGAGTTCGATGTCCTCGGCGTCCATCGCCGCGGCAAGCAGCTTGCCGACCCGGGCGCCGTACTGGCCGTCGCCCTCGCCGTCGGCGCGCGCGTACTGCTCGTCGACGACGAGGGCGAGGTAGGCGAACAGTTCCGCCCGGGTGATCACGCCGCGGCCGGTCGCGGTCGCGGCCTTGATGATGTGGTCGAGGATCGTCGGTTCGTCTTCAGGCTGGACCGCGGTGCCCTTGCCGGTCGGCCCGCCCGCGACCATCGAGACGCCGGTCTCGGCGGCAAGCTGGTCCTCGATCGGGTCGGGACAGTGGCCGGGGACGCGCCCGATTGCCTGGCGCAGCTCCAGGCCGGCGCGGGCGGCTTTGCGGAGGTCGCCGTTCTCGACGTCGACGAACAGGGAGCGGGCTTCGATGAACCCGGTGTCGGGGGTGGTGAGCCAGCCCCGGCCGCGGGTCGCCTTGCTGTTCTCGATCTTGCTGGAGTCGTATCCGTCTCCGGCGGCTCCGTCTCCGAGGATCGTGTTGGAGGCGGTCGCCGACTCCACGCGCATCGCCCACCGCCCGGCGCAGTTGCCGCGCAGGCGGGAGTTGACCACCTCAACCTTCGGGCTCTGTGTGGCGAGGACCAGGACGATGCCGACGGCGGCGCCGACGGCGGCGATCTGCGCGAGCAGCTCCGTGATCTCCTCCGCGTGCTGGCCGTTGAGGCCGCCCTTGACGGTGTAGGTGGCCAGCTCGTCGACGATGACGAGCTCGATGCCGCCGAGCTGGTCGAGGAGTTCCTCGCTGGCCTTGGACACGCCGAGGTCGACGAGGATCTCGGTGCGCCGCTCCAGCTCGGCAGCAAGCACTTTGAGGAACTCCAGGAGCCGTTCGGGGTTCCGGCGGACGAACGTATCGAGGGACGAGGCGATGCCGACGTACTCGCCGGTGCCCTTGCCGTCGAACAGGCGGACGCGGATGCGGGGGTCGAGCATGGCGCCGACGAGGATGTTGGCGATGGCCATGCCCTTGCCGGAGCGGGTGGCACCGCCGACGAGCAGCGAGTAGTCGGAGATGGTGGCCAGGACGATGGAGCCGCGCTTGTCGAAGCCGAGCGGGAGGCCGTCGCGCCAGGCGTTGACCTTGTCGGTGGTGCCGATCAGCGGGTTGGGGACGGTCCGGCCGAACGGGTCCGTCATGCTGACCCACAGGCTGAGCCGGTCCTCGCGGCCTTCGTGCCGGATGTCCATCTGATGCCGCGGGATACCCAGGGCGGATGCGAGAGGCCCGGACTTCTTCTGTACCTCAGCGACGGTGACGCCGCCTGTCACCTCGACGTGGACGAGCCACGCGGCTCCGTCCTGGATGACCGGGGAGCGGAACACGACAGCCTGGTCAGCGCGGAGGATGCCGACGTCACGGAATGCCCGGTCGATCATCTCGTCGGTCATGCGGTAGCCGTCGCCGATCTTCGCATCGCGGTCGTTGTACAGCTCGCCGGCGTTGGTCCGGCGCCCTATCAGGGCGAACGCCAGCAGCGCGGACCCGGTGGCGAGGATCCCGCCGGGGGCGCCGACGAGGTAGAAGCCGGTGCCTTCGACGGCGGCGATCGGTGCGAGTGCGGCAGCGGCGCGGAGGGCGCGCTTGGTGCGGGCGTCGTTGCGGGCCTTCTTGTAGCCGGCCATCGCCGAGGCCGATGCGGTGGCGGCCTTGTCCATGTCGGCGCGGCGCTTGTCCTTCTCCTTGCCGGGGATGAGCCGCTTGTCGTGGGCCCACTTGGCGGCCTTGTAGTCATGGTGGGCACGGTGCGCCTCGTGCTTGGCGACGGCGACCTGCGTGCCCTCGACTCCCTGCACCCACAGGGCGGTGCGGGCGATACCGCGCCAGGTCTGGGCGGCGTGCCCGTGCTCGGTGGTCTGGCGTCGCAGCCATCTACGGAACCCGCGGGTGGTGTTGATCCGGCCGACGCGGGCTCGGGCCTTCCACCCGGCCCGGGTCTTGACCCAGGCCGGGGTGAGAGGGGTCTCGCCCATCGGGTCGGCGACCACGGTCTGCTTCACGGCCGGCGCGGTGTCGGGGGTGCCCGTCGGGCCGGCGAGGTAGCCGGAGACGAGGCGCTCCCACTCGGGGTCAGGCGTGCTGCTCGGGGTCGTCTCGATGCTCACGCGTGCTCCTCACGGGTGACGGTGCGGGTCTGCTCGAGGGCGGCCTGCTTGCGGGCGAGGGGGCTGGCCGGGGGCGTGTCGCCGGGCCGGCGCAGGGGCGGGGTGCCGCCGTTGAAGCGGCGTCCGTCGGGGGCGTCGGGGTCGCGCTTGGCCCTGGGGGCCTTTTGGGATTCCACCTGCGACAACTCGCCGAGTATCGGAGCGCTGGTGGCGGTCTTCATGCGGGCCTGGGCGGACCGGCTGAGGGCCTCGAGTTCTGCGGTGACGCCGACGACTTTGGAGCCCGTGACGCGGTACCAGGCGTCCGCCCAAATCTGCTCCGTGACGAACGGCACGCCGCGCGCGGAGCGGAGGGCGTCGGCGACTTCCCATACGTCCTTGTGGCCTCGGCGGCGGTCCTCGTCCTTGCGGCTCTGCTCCTCCTCGGCGCGGCGCTGCTGCTCGGCCTTCTCGGCAGCGGCCTTGGCCTCGGCGGCCTGCTTCTCCGCCTTGGCCTTGGCGCGCGCCGCGGCCTCTTTGGCGGCGGCCGTCTTAGCAGCGCGTCGCTCACGCCACGACGGGATGCCGTCGGCCTTCTGGGCGATGCCGTGCTCGTAGGCCATGAGGACGACCGGCCCGCCGAGGGAGGCGAGGGCGCCGATGAGGCCGGCGTTCAGGCCGATGGCCGCGTCGGTCATGCCGTGCCACAGGTTGATCGTGGCAGCGATGCACGCGCCGGTCATGATGCCGATCCGGTAGGGCAGAACGTCCCGCCGGTGGGCGACGGCCCACGCGGCGCCGAACGCCAGGACGAGCGCGAGCCCTTCGAGCAGGGCGGGGGCGGCGACGAGGAACGGCCGCTCCTCGTCCCAGAACGCGAGGAACTGGATCGGGGCGGCGATGATCAGGCCGACGAGGTAGATGCCGCGCGCGCCCCACTTCCAGAACGCTTCGGTGCGGAGCTGCTCGGCTGTGCGCTGCGCCTCCTGCTCCGCCTCGTCCTGGGCGGCCTTGTCGGCCTTCTCCTTGGCGGCCTTGGCGGCGGCCTCTTCGGCCTGCTTCTTCGCCAGGTAGGCGGCCTGCTCTGCTTTGTCGCGAACGAGCTTCATCTGCGCGCGCTCGGTGGCGATGCGCTGCTTCTCGGCTTCCTGCTCGGCGAGGATCTCCGCGGCGCGGGCCTTGCCTTCGGCCTCGAGGCGCAGGGCTTCGGCCTTCGCGGCGGCCTCGGTACGGATGGCCTCCGCCTCGGCGAGGGCCAGCGGGTCGAACCGCGGCTCGGCCGGGGCGTGCCTGTTGACCTTCTCGATGGCGGACGTGCTCACGGCGATCGGTGTCCTTCCGGGTTAGGCGTGCTTGGCGGGGCGGGCGATCTGGCGGAGGTGGGGCATGGCCGCCAGCCCGAGGCCGAAGCCGACGAGCAGGGGCTGGCCGGCGATCCAGCTGAGGACGGGCGCGATGGCGGCGGCGATCCCGGCGCCGAGGCCGGGGAAGAGGAGCAGCAGGGCCAGAGCGGCGAGGATCCAGGCGAGCGTCTTCACGGGTGGTCAACCCTTCGAGTGGTCGTGGCGGCGGGGTGTCTGGCGGATCTCCTTGGTGCTCAACCGGGTTGAGCACCGCGGGCTACCGTCAGGCGGCGGCGGGGGTGTGGAGGCCGCGGATCTCGTCGAGGAGCCGGCCAGTGGGGCTGTCGGGCTGGTCGATCGCGTCGAACACGATCTCGATCGCACGGTCGTAGTCACCCGCCTCACGTGCCGCCCGGTACTCGGCGAGGTAGGCGATACGGGTCTGCTCGGGCATGACGGGGTCCTCTCGGTTGGTCAGTCCGGGATGGGGGTGGGCGGGTCAGTTGATGTCGGCGACGAGGCCGCGGCTATCGACGGTGAGGACCGTCCAGCAGGCCCCGCAGGTGAAGTTCCGGCCGTCGGGGGTCATCTCGTCGCCGCAGCAGTCGGGGGTGACGCCGTGGCCGAGCTCGTCACCGACCGCGAGTTCGCGGCCATGGCTAGAAGGCTCCATCGGGGAACGGGTCCTTCCTGGTGTCGTCGGTCTCGGTGACTGTCAGGGCGGGGTGGTACTTGCGGATCCGGCCGATGCGCTCCCTGGCGAGGTCCGGCGCGTTCGTCGAGAACTCGTCGAGGAAGGTGCCGTCGGCATCGACGACTCGATAGCGGATGAACTGCACGTGGATCTCCTTCTCGGGCGGGTCAGGCGGCGGCGAGGAGCCGGCGGGCGCGGTCCGCGTCTGCGGCGAGAGCGGTCGCGGTGGCCTCGCAGTCCGCGGCCTCCGCGGCGTCACCCGCGGCTCGGGCCTCGTTGGCGGCCTTGCGGAACAGTGCGGCCGACGTGCTGCTGTGCTCGACGATCAGAGTCAGACGGGCGCGACGGGACATGGCTGTACCTCCGGTGGTCATGCGGATGGGTTGGGGTGCCGTGCTGGCGGTGCCGCGGGGGTGGATGGTCACCCCGCCAGGGCGGCGGTCAGGGGGTTAGCGGCGGTACTGCCGCTTGGCGGTCGCGTCGAACTTGCGACGGGTGTCGGCGCCGGCCTCGTAGTCCTTGCGGCAGTCGGCCACGGACGCCGGGGTGACGGCAGGCGAGGGGCGCTTCGCGGCCGACTTCTTCGCGGTCATGACTCGCCCTCCCGCCGCTCCTCGAGGGCCTGGGCGAGGGTCCGGTACCTGGGCGGGCGTTCGGCGGCCGTGCGGCGCAGGTACTTGGCCTCCCACTCGATACCGAGGTTGGCCTCACCCGCGAGGACGTCACGGATGGTGGCCTGCACGACCCGGATGCGGTCCTCAACGAGCAGGCGGTACGCGATCTCGTTCTCCAGGTCGATGTCCGGAGACGGCACCTCCAGCACCTCGGCGATCGCAGCCAGCAGGTCACGCACCGGGGCAGGCAGGTCGGCCGGCTTCTGCTGCGCGGCCATCAGGCTGCGGCCTTCACGGCGGGCCGGACGTAGCTCGCCTCGACGTGCGCCTGGCGGTCGGCGGCCGACATGGCCGGCTCGTCGGTCCACGTGAACCATCCGGCCTTGCCGAACGGGGCGCCGTGCGGGTCGTCCGCGGTGTGGCTGCTGGCGCAGTCCATGTAGTCGCCGGTCGGGGTGCGCGTGCCGCGAGCGGTACGCGCCGAACACTGGCCCGGGTGATCTGCGCGCATCGGCGCGCCGGTAGAGTTCTGCATGGCTAGCTCCTGTTCCTGCAGGTGGCTGGCTGCCAGGGCCGGTGGTGAGACACCGGCCCTGGATCCCAAGACCCCGCTCGGTGGTGAGACACCGGGCGGGGTTTCGTGCACTACCCCTGAGCCTAAAGGGCTAGCCCTAATCCGTCAAGCTTGCGGCGTCAGTGCTAGCCTTAACGCACCAGAGAGGAGGTCTTAATGCGTGGCTACCGCGACCTCGCCGCCGAGCTGAGGCGGCGAATTGAAAGTGGCGAGTTCCCCGTCGGCTCGACGCTGCCGACGATCACTGAGCTCATGGCCGAGTACGGCCTGGCGCGCCAAACCGTGCGCGCCGCGATCAATCACCTGGCGATGGAAGGGTTGGTCAAACCGGTCCGCAAGCGCGGCACAATCGTCCGTGACCGCACCCCCATCCGAATCCCACTGAGCCGGTACAGCGGGGCGCTGAGGTCCAGCGACAAAGGCCCGTGGGAGCAGGCGACAGCAGCCCAAGGGCTCAACGGATCAATGCGCTTCCAGGGCGTCGAGCAGCAAACGGCCGACGAGCAGATGGCGGAGGCACTCGGCATCGAGCAAGGCGCGGATGTCGTCTACAGGATCCGGCACGCAATGATCGGCGACGAGGTGGTCCAGATCCAGCACGCCTGGTATCCGGCCGAACTCGCACACCGAGCCGGCCTGGATGAGGCAGGCAAGATCGAGGGCGGCGTCTTTGCCAGGCTCACCGAATCCGGCGAACCGCCGCAGGCGATCGACGAAGTGATCCGGGCCCGCATGCCATCAGAGGATGAGGCGGCGTTGCTTCAGACAGGGGTCGGAGTGCCGCTCCTCGTCGTCGAACGGATCACCAGAGGCAACGAGGGGCACATCCTTGAGCTGCTTCGAGTCATCGCGCCCGCAGACCGCATTGAGCTCACGTATGACCAACTGCCTCTCAATGGAGGGTCGGCGCAGTGAAGCCCGACCGAACGCACGAATGCCGCCCCGCACCGGGTCACCGGGCGGGGCGGCTTCGTCATGCGGCGGCGCGGCGGGCGGCGTCGTCGGCGAGCTCCTGCTGGGTGTAGCTGAATCCGCAGGCGCCGCATCGGATGTACTGGTCCCAGTCGGTCTGGGTCAGCGCCAGCTCGGCGCAGGCCTCCCAGGGGCAGGGGCGGGTGACGGGCCGGGTCTGGGGCCGGAGACGGGTGATGCCCCAGATGGCGCGCATCATGGCCTGCAGCTCGTCGCGGAGTTCACCGGCCCACGGCTGCATGGCGGCCCAGCCGAGGTGCGGGGCGAGCCAGGCGGCGAGGCGGACCGGCGACCACTCAGCCGGGCCGTTGAGGCGGCGCTCCTCGACGACGATCCGCACCCAGTCGCCGAGGACGCCAACGATGGGCTGCTGTCCGTGCTGGTCGCCGTGCGGGTCCCGGACGGTTCCCCACGCGGCCGGGCCGAGCAGGTTCAGGGTGTCGAGCCGGCCGGGCGTCGGCGCCTCGCGGGTACCGCCGCGGGTCCCGTCGCCGGTCACCTCCCGCTGCACGCTGCCGACGAGGACGACGAGCTGGTTCGGAATGCTGGCCAACCATGCGCGCATGGCGTTGACGCAGGGGTCGCACAATGCCTGACCGGTGTCGAGTTCGTGGGCGCGGAGGCTGCGGGTGCAGGTCTCGGCGATACAGGGCCGGGCGTCGTTCACGGTGGTGCTCCTGTCCGGATGCGGGCGGTGCGGGGTCAGGCGGTGGGCGGCTGGCGTGGCGGCAGATGCGTGTCGAGGTGTTCGCAGTACATGGCCAGGGCCTGACCGATCTGGCGGCCCCAGCCCGCGGGGTCGTTGGGTCGGCCGGCGGCGTCCCATTCCTCGCCGAGATCTTGGAGGGTGGACCAGTAGGCGCGGCAGGAGGAGCAGGTGCTGGTGCTCTCCTGCCGCTGCCACGTCACGGGTGCTCCTGCGGCTGGTCGAGGGCTTGGAGGGTGGGGCAAGGGTAGGGCAGCGGGGTGCCGTAGCTGTCGACGCAGTGGGCGCAGTGGCCGGGGTCGGCGTCCCAATTCCGGTGCAGCTGCCGGACGCAGTTAATGGCTGTCTGCATCCGGATCAGTGACGGGGGCAGCCCGTCGTGGTTGCTCATGAAGCAGCGGCGTGCGCGGACGGCGTCGCATCGGATCCGCTCGATGACATCGAGGCGCTGCTCAAGGGATGCGCGGTTCCACCTCCAGATCCACTGGCCGGGCGTGAGCTCCGTGTACTCGTGTTCGGGCCCGACGGGCTCCTCTCCGGCATGGAGCTGCGCCAGGTCCTGCTGCGTCTGGTCGGCGAGCTGCAGTCGCTGTTGGGCCCGCTCGAGGGCCCGGTCCCGGACGGCGAGGACGGCGTCGGTGACGGCGTCGAGGATGCGGGCGCTTGACGTGTAGGTGGCCGCGGCTGCGTACCAGGTCTCGGTGATCGCCTCGGTGTACAGCTGCCGCAGCTCCTCCACCGAACCGACGGGCGCGTACTCCGCCGCGGGCTCGGTCGACTGCTCGAGGGCGGCGAGGATGGCGTCGGCGACGGGGCCGTACACGTCGTGGGCCAGCCAGGCACGCTGCGCGTTGACCGCGGCCCGCATGGCGTCCACGACCAGGGCCCGGCGGTCCGGGGCGGGAGTCGTGCCGCAGGTGACCTCGCGGGGGTCGGTCGTCATACGGTCCGTGGCGGGTAGCTCGAACGGGGTGCTGCCGCAGCAGGCGGTAAGGCCGGATCCGGTGGGCGGGCATGCGTGGGTCGTGGTCACTAGATGCTCCTGATGACGTCGCGTATGGGCCGGGCGGGGTGGATGTACGTCGGCTGTCGGGTGGCGGGTCGGGCGTGGCCGGCGGGGACGGGGCTGCTGCGTTGGGGGCCGTGGAGGTCGAGCCACGCCTGCTCGTCGGCGGCGGCCTGGTCGGCCTGGGCCTGCCAGTCCGGGCCCCACAGAGGCGGCTGCTCCACCCACTGCTCCGGCGGGGCAGTCACGAGGCTTCCTCGAACGCGAGGACCCCTTGCGCGAACCGGTTCTTGGCGAGGTCGTGGTAGGCCGGGTTCAGGTCAATGCCGATGTACCGGCGGCCGAGCTGGCGTGCAGCGGCGCCCGTCGTTCCCGAGCCGGAGAATGGATCGAGCACGGTGCCGCCGGGCTTGCAGCCGGCCTTGATGCAGCGGATCGGCAGGTCGATCGGGAACACCGCGAAGTGCGCGGCCGGATACGGCTTGGTCGTGATTTCCCAGACGTCTCCCGGGTTCCGGCCCTTCGTCGAGCCGGCGGCGCCGTAGACGCTGACGTTGCCGCCGCTCCGGCGCGCCGAGCCTCCCACCTTCCCGCCAGGGCCCTTGCTGCCGCCGAACACGATCCCTTCGCTCAAGGCCTCTGGGCGGAGGAGCGGCTCGCGGATCGCGTCGAGGTCGAACCAGTACCGCGGCGACTTGGTGAGCAGGAACAGGTGCTCGTGCCGGTTGGAGAGCCGGTCGCGCACGGACTCCGGCATCGCGTTCGGCTTCAGCCAGATGATCTCGTTGCGGAGTATCCACCCGTCGTCCTGCAGGGCGAACGCGGTGATGACGCTCTTTGAAAGCGGCCACCTAGTGCTCGGGGGTGACCCCATACCTGCTCAGTGGATCTACCCACCCATAGGCACCTGACCTGCGGAGGGGCGCCGCAAGGCAGGGGCCGCTCGATAACCAGCCAGGCCCGAGGGCGGGAGTCCAGGGTGGCCGAAGGCATAGCGCGCAGCGCCGCCGCAGGCGCCCTTGAGCGGCCGGTGCGGCCCGTCCACTCCACGAGCGGGCGGCCCCGGTCGACAACGCGCGTGACCTCCCTGAGTGCCTGTTTCGATCTCCTGGTGATCGCCATCGCGAGGCTGGCCAGACTTGGCGTCGGCTCGGTCGTGCTTTAGAACTCCGCCTGGCCTGAGTTACGTTGACGAGAGGAACCGACAACGGCAAGCAGGCCACACAGTCGGGACGCAGAAGGTCACCGACGAGGAGGGGGGAACGTGTACTCCACGAGCGAGAGCTATTACGACGGCAGGGGCTTCATCAGGAAGCCCGGGGAGAAGTTCGACGACTACGCGGGTTACAGCAGGAGGCCGGGAGGGACCTTCACCGACAGCAAGGGTTTCAGCAGAAGGCCTGGCGAGGCGTTCTACGACGGCAGGGGTTTCAGCAGAAAGCCTGGCGAGACCTTCTATGACGGCAAGGGCTTCAGCAGACGCCCGTAGATCTGGCTGTGTCTGAGGTAGCGCCCAGTACGAACCGCCACTGCCTCGAACGACACACCCGAGCAGACCGCGTGAGGCCGGGCACCCGACCTCAGCTGTTCGCCACAACTTCGCGGACTCTTCCCCCGGCCCGGTCGGTGTCCACGGACACCGTCGGAGCGTAAGGCCCAGCGCACGCGTCAATCGGGGACCAAGACCAGAGACTGAGACTCCCCACTTCGTTGAACAGCGGACGGAGTGGGGTGATGAGTAGCCCTGGCCGTTTTCAAGGATTCTCATCAGCGGTACGCCACGGGATGCCGAGGAGGCTCTTGGCGGGAAGCCCCCCACCGTTCTTGCCGCCGCTACCGGCGGGCGTGGTGGAGTGATTGCTGCGTCCGGTCAGCCCGTCCGTCTTGGACTCGCTGCCTTTCGGGCTGCATACGTAGGAGTCGCCGAGGTTGAGCCACAGCGTGCCGTCGTCGGCGAGGACTCGGCGAGCCTCCGCGAACACGGCTGCCATGGTGGCGACGTACTCGGCGGGCGTGGCCTCGAGCCCGTACTGGCCCGGCGTGCCGTAGTCGCGCAACGAGTAGTAGGGCGGGCTGGTGACGATGCAGTCCACGGACCCGTCAGGCAGGGTGCGGAGCTGCTCGAGGGTGTCGCCGAGCAGCAGCGTGACCTGCTCGTCGGCGTAGTACGGCTCAGGCATCGGGTGGTCCTCCGTTGTGTCGGCGGCGGGTTGATCGATGGGCGAGGCCACAGGAGCTCGTCTGCGGCCCTAACGGACCCCCGGGGCGGCTCGGTTCCAGCGGCGGGGGGTTCGGGGCTCTGAGCGGGCCCCTGGCGGCTTCTCGGGGCCTGTTCGGCGGGTAGAGAATCCGCCCGGCTCACTCGTCGACGCCTTCTGCCCCGATTTGCGGGGACTCGAGACCGAGTTGGATGGCGGCCAGGCGCACGGCCTCCCGGATCGACACCTCGCCCTCCGACGCAGCCCGGATCGCGAGGGCCCGGACGTGGAGGTCGTCGGCGAGGGCCTGCTGCTCCGGCGACAGGGACGGCCGGCCCTTCCGGTTCCGGGCCGACGTCGGCTCGTAGGTCATGCGGTCTCCCTCGTTGTCGCGGTCGGGGGTTGGGCGGTCAGCACGGTGGTGAGGGCCCACAGGCTGACGGCGCGGGCGCCGCGCTGCCGGGCGCGGTGGGCGAGGCGGGCGACAGCGGCGAGCCGGGCGTCGGATGCGGCCCGACGGCTGGCGGCGGTCTGGCGGGTGGCCAGGCTGCGGATGCCGGCGCGGAGTCGGGTCGCTTCGGCGGGGGTGAGGCCGCCGGGGCGTTCGGCGCGGTCGGCGAGGACGAGGAGCTGCTCCACCGTCGGCGGGGCCGTGGGGCGGCGGGCTGTCACCGGCTTCTCCTTCGGGCTGTGGTGTGATCTGTGGGTGGCCGCCCCGGATTGCCCCCGGGGCGGCCCGTCGTGCGTCACGGGGCGGTCAGGCGGCGGAGTCGTTGGCCAGCCGCAGGAGCACGGCTGCGTGGCAGTGGTCGGGCTGGCCGGGCTCGGGCAGCGGGCACCAGCACATGAGGTCCCGGCCGTGGAGAAGGGCGCGGAACAGAGCGCGGTCGTCTTCCTGCTCGGGCAGCTGGATCCACGTGCGGTAGGCGTCGGTGGCGTATCGGCGCGCTTCCGTGTTGGTGGGGAAAGTTCCGACGCTGACGCCGTTGGAGCGGGCAACGTGCCAGCCCTTGGTGTCGGGGTTGTGGGTGATCTGGAACGGGTTGCCGAAGCGGGTGGGGCGGCCGACGTACACGGAGCCTTCGGGCTTGCGCCAGCCCACGTGGCGGCGGCGCTGGATACGGATGGGGCCGCCGTTGGCGTCGCGGCGTGCCTTCTGTTCGGCTCGCAGTTCGATGGCAGCTGGGCATGTGCATCCGCAGTCGCACCCGTTAGGGCAGATACAGCGGCATCGGTGGGTGGCAGTGGTCTCGGGCATTTCGGTCTCCTTCGGGCGGGTTGGGGCGGGAGGGGTTAGGCGGCGGGGGCCAGGACCGGGCGGGAGGCGGCCGTCTGGGTGGCGGGCAGGTCGTACTCGGTGCCGAGGACGGCCTCGGAGACCATCGCGAACAGGTCCCGGGCGGCGTTGACCGTGACGGCGTTACCGGCCATGCGGACGCGTTCACGCTTGTTGCCCAGCCAGATGTAGGGCCGATCCGTCTCCTTGCCGGGGAAGGTCATCGCGGCGGCGTACTCGTGGGGCTCGAGCATCCGGAACCCGAGGTCCTCGACCGCGGTCACGGTGCCGGCGGGCAGCAGACCGTGATGGTTGCCGGAAGCGCACACGGTCGCCAGGGGCTTGGAAGCGAGGCGGTGGTTGGAACCGCCGCCGCGGAGCTCGACGATGTACGCGGGTACGGCGAGACCGGTCTCGTTGCGGGCCGTGCACGTCCGCATCGGGGCATCGGCCGGGCGAGCGACCTTCCCGTCGCGTCCCTCGACCGGGACAAGGAGCGGTCTGGCGTAGGTGGCGAACCCGTCGCGGACCCGCTTCATCGTCTTCTCAGCCAGCGGCCTGTCCCGGTCCCCGATGCGCTGCGCGGGCAGCGTCCAGTCGATGGCGTCCGCGGCGGGCCGCACTGCGGGGAACACCTCGGCGTGGCAGCGGGCGGTGGGACACCGCCACACGTACTGGGTGCGGTACTTGCCGTAGGCCCGGTCCGGGTTCTTCCACGCCTGCACGGCGCGAACCGCGCGGTCGCAGCGGGTGCAGTGCGCCGCGGGGCGGGTCCACTTGTCGAAGTCGGGCTGACGTTCACCTTCGAGCCAGAACACGACGTACATGCGGTCACGGGACTGAGGTGCCCCGTCGCCCAGGGCCTGGGCGTGCATGCTGTTCAGGTAGACGACCTTGGCCCGGTAGCGCATGGCCTTCATCGCGGTGAACCACGCCGGCCAGAGGATCCACTCGCGGGCATCGACGACGTTCTCGACGATGATGGCCCGGTAGCGGTGGTATTCGGCGAAGCGGACGACGTCCCACATGGTGGCCCGGGAGCGTTCCGCAGCCTCGTCGGGAAGGGTCTCGCCGAACAGGTCGGGGGTGGCGTCGATGTGGCGGCGCCGTCCCTTGGCGATGGAGTGGTTGGTGCAGCTGGGGCTGAACCAGGCGAACGTCGTGGTGGGGTAGCGGCGGGGGTCGATTTGGGAGATGTCGGCGCAGTCGTGGCCGGTGTCGGGGTGGTTGGCCTGGTGCACGTCGACGGCGAGGCGCCAGTGGTTGAGTGCGGTGCGGACCTGGATGCCGACTTGGCGTGCGCCTTCGGAGGATCCGCCGGCTCCGCAGAAGCCGTCGGTCGTGTCCCCGGCGAGGGTCTTGAGGCTGTGCATCAGGGTCGTGTCTCCTTCGGGGTTAGGCGGCGCGGCGGGGCTGGCGGAGGGCGGCGAGGAGGGCGGTCACGGTGCCTTCCTCGCCTGGCAGTCGGGGCAGGGCGGTGGCGTGGGGCCGGTGGCGGCGGTGCCGCAGGGCCAGGCACCGGGGCGGCGGATGTGGTAGCAGGGCTCCTCGGGCTCGGCCTCGCGCTGCTGGGGGGCCTTGACGGTGATGCCTCCCGCCAGCAGAAGCAGGGACTTGAGGTCGCCCTGCGCCCTGGCCGCAGCGATGTCCTCGGGGGTCAGGCCGCTCATGTGTGCGCCATGTCCGTGAAGCGGCTGTAGTGCAGCTGCGCCGCGACGGTGATCTCGGACGTCGGTCCCGCCCGGTGCTTAGCCACGATCAGGTCGGCTTCGCCGGCCCTCGGGGACTCCTTGTCGTATGCGTCCTCGCGGTGGACGAGGATGACGATGTCGGCGTCCTGCTCGAGGGATCCGGACTCGCGGAGGTCGGCGAGCATGGGCCGCTTGTCCTGCCGCTGCTCGGGGCCGCGGTTCAGCTGGCAGAGGACGATGACCGGCACGTCGAGTTCCTTGGCCATGAGCTTGATGCCGCGGCTCATCTCGGATACCTCGACCTGTCGGTTCTCCGGCCGCCGCTTCCCCGGGGTGTCGAGGAGCTGCAGGTAGTCGATGACGACGAGAGACAGGCCGGTCGCCTGCTTGAGCTGACGGCACCGGGCCTTGATCTGGGTGACGGTGCGGTTCGGAGTGGCGTCGATCGTCAGCGGGGCAGCGGCCAGGTTCCGCATGTGGTTGCCGAACGCTGCCCAGTCGTGGTCCGTCATGAAGCCGCCGCGGATCTTGTGCAGACCGATCTTGGCTTCGGCGGAGATGATGCGGTGCTGCACCTCGCGGCGGGACATCTCAAGGCTGAAGAACGCCGACGGGAGTCCGTGGCGGATCGAGCAGGTGCGCAGCATGTCGACTCCGAGGGTCGACTTCCCGAGCCCGGGCCGCCCGGCAATGATGATCATCTGTCCGCCGTGGAGGCCATGCGTCAGCACGTCCAGGTCGATGAAGCCGGTGGACAGGCCGGTTGCGCGGCCTTCGGCCTGGAGCTTCTCCAGTTCGGCGACGACGTCCTCGAGGTCATCGCCGATCAGCGCAGAGTCGGCCTCCTCGCGGGCCTTCGTCACGGCGTTGAGCTCGGCCTGGGCGGCATCCGTGGCGTCCTGGGCTTCACCTTCGCCGCTGTAGCCGATCTCGGTGATGCGAATGCCGGCCTCGACGATGCGGCGACGGACGGCGCAGTCCCGGACGATCTCCGCGTAGTAGGCCGCGTTCGCGGCCGTCGGCACTGAGCGAACCAGCTCGTTGATGTAGGCGGGCCCTCCGACCTTCCCGAGGAGTCCGAGCTCGCGCAGATAGTTCGAGATGGTGATGAGGTCGGCCGGCTCGTTCCTGCCGTACAGGTCGAGGATGGCGCGGAACACCGTCTCGTGCGCGGGGCGGTAGAAGTCTTCGGCGTCGACGATCTCGACGACCTCGGTGATCGCCCTCTTCGAGAGAAGCATGCCGCCGAGGACACACTGTTCGGCCTCGACGTCCTGCGGCGGCGTCCGTCCGATGAACTCGTCTTCCATGGGTTCTCCTTGGGTCAGGCAGCGTGGCTGGTCATTTGCGGGTGGCACTTGGGGCAGGGGTGGCCGTGGCCGCGGTCGTCGTAGACGAGGCGGAGGCGCGCTTCGCGCTCGGCCGCACGGGCACCGTCGGCGCATTCGCCGCACCAGGGCGGCAGCGGGGAAGCGGTGGGGCGGGGCAGGGGTGCAGTCCGCTTGGGGAGGTCCGAGATCCGGATACGGAGGATGGCCGAGTAGTTCTTGATCCCCCCAGGGTTCTCGGTGAGTTTCCGAGCGAGCTCTTCGTCCAGGTCCCATCCCTGCCGCTGGGCCATCGCCAGAAGGTCGGGGGCCATGGCGGCGGCTGTGCGGGGCCCGATTCCCCATGGGGATGGGAGGCCTTCGAGGAACGCGACGGCCTCGGCAGTCCCTTCCGGCTGCTCCTCGTCCGCTCCGGCGGCCTCCTGGAGGGGAGGAGGGGAAGAGGGGGGAGGGGTAGGGGGAGATTCTGTTCCCGCCTGGCGGGACTGTGTTCTCCCCATAGGGGGGACTGTGTTCTCCCCTGGCGAGACTGTGTTCTCCCCTTCTTCGCTTGCAGGGGAGACTGTGTTCTCCCCTGCAAGGAGGGGGAATCGGTAGCGGCACTGCTTCCCGGGAAGGGCGTACAGCGGCCGACCGTCTTTGCCCATGGTGATCGGGACTCGGACCTCGAGGCCGCGCTTGCCGAGCCGCTGGAGTGCCGCCTTGAGCGTGCCGGTCCCGGTCAGGCCAGTGCGCTCGGCGAGGATCTGAACGTTGAAGTCGGGCCAGGTAAGCCGCGTGGGATCGCCGTCCCGGACGTTCTCGCCGATGGCGACAAGCACCATGCGCTCAGCCGCAGTCAGGTCCTTCGGCGCGTGCAGAAGTACGTCGAGGACGCGCTTGATCCCCACTACTGCACCTCCGTTCGCGGCATTGCGTCGAGGGTCACGGGGTTCCTTCTCTCGGGAGGTACGGCTACGGGCTGACGAGCAGGCATGGAGCACCCCGAGGGAGGGGCGTCAGCACCGTTCCTCACATGCACATCATAGCTAAGAAAGCGAAGTCGCTGTGTTGATGTACGTAGCAAATCCGCTACGCTGGTCCCATGACCGCGACCCGAACCGAGCACCGCGCGAAGATCGCCGAAGCCCGCAATGTCCTTGGCGAGGTCATCTCCCGCGCCCGGTTCGCCGGCGAGACGACCGTGCTCATGAACCGCGGGAAGGAAGCGGCCGTGATCGTGCCCTTCGACTTCTACGAGCGCGCCCTGACCGCGCTCGGCGAGAAGGCAGTGCCGGCGGCACCGTCGTCCTGACGTCACGTCCCCTCCTCCTTCCGTCTGCTCGCTAGCTGGTCGCTCGTGCGCGTGCTCTCGAGAGCCGCTTTCCTGCGTTTTTGCAGGTCCGGCAGCGCCGGTAGCCATACGGGTTAGCCGGAGTCACGGGAGCCAGGTACGTGTTCTCGGGCGTGAATTCATGGCCGAGCGCGCAGTGAGTGGCCGATGCGCTCCCCACGACCAACCCGCGATGGACGTTCTCCCGGTGGGTGACGGGCTCCAGGTGAGCGGGTGCTACGCACCTGCGCACACGGCACAGATGGTCGAGACACAGGCCTTCGGGGATGGAACCGTTGATCAGTTCATATGAGGCGCGGTGCGCGCGGACCTGGCGCTCTCCGTTCCAGAAGCCGCCGTATCCCTTACCTGTGTAAGACCCCGTCCAGAGGACGCACTTTGCTGCGGCGTCCTCCGTCGCTACGCAGAGGTTGCATTCGCAGTCGACGGCTATCCTGGTCTTGGCCCAGAATCTCTCGGCGACGGTCTGCCTGATCATGCCGCATCTCCCTTCTGTGATCGGTGGCCCCGCCTGTCGGCGGGGCTTTGTCGTGTCCGGCGGTCAGGCCGTGGCGCGTATGAGCCGGCGTTCGCGGGCGTAGGCGCTGCGGGCGGCGCGGCAGGCGGCACACCGGCAGCCCTTGGCGTAGCCGCGGTGGCTGCCGTGTGGGGTGTCACCAATGTCGATGGGCGGCTTGTCGGGCGGCTCCGGGTAGACCCAGCCCCACTTGCGCCACTCGGTGACCGTGTCCCGCATGACGCCGAGCCGCTTGGCGATGCCAGTCAGGTCGACACCGTGCTCGTGGAGGAGCCGGGCGGCGTGGATGCGTTCGTCGCGGGTGAGCTGGACGGGTTCGCCGTTCATGGCGCGTTCGATGGCGATGAGGTCGAGGCCGCCGTCGTAGGTGATGTCCGTGGCGGCGTGGATGTGGGCCGGCGGTTCGGTGCCGATGCGAGTCGCGGTGATCATGCCGCCTCCCCGAGCTGCTCGCGGACACGCTGTCCGGTCTGCTGGTGTACGGGGGCGATGCCGGCCCGTCGGCGGATGCGTAGGACGGTGCGAGCGTGGCAGCGCAGACGGTCGGCGATCTGCCGGTCGGTGAGCTGCCGCTGGTACAGGACGAGGGCGGCTGCTGTCCTTTCGGCGGGGGTGAGACGGGCCGGTGGATCGCCGCCGATTGCTCGCGCGACGGCGATTTCGTCGATGACCGATTCAGGCACGTGCGTGGGGTCGCCGTACCTCAGCAGACGGTTGTAGTGCCTCTTGCAGTAGCCCTTGGCGAAATGAGTGTTGGGGCAGTTGGGGACGTCACATCCGGTGCGGGGCTGGCGTCCTGGGTGGAGGGGGTTGCCGTGGTTGCGCCACCGGTCGTAGTGCTTGCGGCACCAGCCGCGGGCTATCACCGGCCGGCCGCAGTCGGGGATTGAGCAGGTGGTGGTCACGTCCGGTTCTCCTCTCGGATGTAGAGGTGGTGGATGCGGGCGGAGAGGTCGCGGAGTTCGCGTTCGAGGTCGCGGATGGTGGTGTCGCGCTCGGGGAGTGGCGGGAGGTCGGCGGCGGCGTCACCGCGGGCGGTTCGCTGCCAGGCGCGCTGGTCGGCACGGGCAACCCAGCGGCACAGGATGGCCGCGAGGCCCCAGCCGGCCGCGAGGACGGTGACGGTCCACAGGAAGGCGGTCATGCGGCCCTCCCCTGGCGTGCCGCGCGGGTGCCGCGCCAGGTACGGACACCGGAGCCATCGCGGGTCGTGGTGAACGACGCGCGCTCCAGGAGGCCTTCCCCGTGAAGGCGGTGCATCAGCGCGCCCCACTGCGTCTTCGGCTTCGGCGGGTCGGGGAGCTTGGCGTCGACCTTGATGTGCCACGAGGCGAATTCGTGGCCAGTGCGGGCGGCGGCGACGAATGCGGGCCGGACCTGTTCGACCCAGGTCTCGAAGTCGGTGGGCTGCTCGGGGATGCTGCCGTCGAGGGCGGGTTGTATCGCGGGGTGGGTGGTCACTGGGTACCTCCGTGCGATGCTGGTGGGGTGGGGCCGTCGCCGGTTCGGACGGCGACGGCCCCGAGTGCTGTCAGCTGATGGGCTGGCTCAGCGGCTGCGGCCGGGCGCACGCCTCGCAGAGGCCGTCGTCGGTGAACGGCCCGTCTTCGTCGCCGCAGCGGCTGCAGCGGATCGGCTCAGGCACTGGGCTCACCCGCCGCCAGCGCGGCCATGACGTCCGCGGCCAGAGCCCCTGACCGCCATGCGGCGCCGATCTGGTCCTTGCCGGTCTTCGTGAACCGCACCGAGTGCGAGCGGGCCCGGGTCGCCCGGACTTCCACACCAGGCACCGTCTCTACGACGCCCGTCTGCTTGTCGCAGACCTCCGGCCGGCCAGCCGCCGTCATCTCGTTGAGCAGCAGTGCCTTGTACGAGTCGCGGACCTCGGTGACCATCCGGCGCGTGACCTCGGCCGGGGCGTGCACCCTGACCCAGGCGAGGAAGGCGTCCGGGTCGGTGATGACCGCCTCGGGTTTCGGGTCGCTCAGCGAGATTTTCGCGATCTCGGTCCCGTCCGGCAGCGCTGCGGCCACCTGCCGCACGCCGCCCGTAGCGTCGAGCGCGGTCTGCATGTCAGCCCGGACTTCCTTCAGCCGGGCGTTCACTGCGTCGGCGAGGGCCCTGAGGACCGCTTCGTCGGAGGCGAGCTTGGTGAGCTGGTTGAGGTCCATCACGCGGCTCCCTCGAGGATGTTCGTCATCTCGGTGAGCTGCTGGACGCCGGCCTGCTCGATGGGGAGCCCGTAGGAACGCTCGAACTCCTCGTCGAGATTGTTGAGCCCGGCCTTGACCGCGGCGTCCCGGAGGCGCTGCTCGGCGGCTGCGGCCTCATCGACGACCTCCGCGTCGACGACCTCCGCGTCGACGACAACGTCGTCCTTCTTCGGCGCCGTCTCCGGCAGTGCCTTGCCGAGCCGGGTCAGGTACTCGCGGACCATCTCCCACGCGCCGCTGTCGGGCGCCTTGATGACCGCGTGAAGCAGTTCGGCGGCCTTGGCTTCGGCCCACCGCTCCTTCACCTCGCCTCGGTGCCTGGCCTTCGCTGCGGCGTCGACGATGGCCTGGCCCTCCGGGTGCGTGACGATGCAGTCCGGATCGACGACGAGCGTGCCCTTCGGCTGCGGCGCCGGGGTGGCCCACGGCTCCGGCTCGCCGGGCTGGACCCGACGCAGCTCGGTCACGGTCGCCTCGATGGGCGTCCCGTCCTGATCGACGTTGGCGCCCAGTTCCTCGGGGGTGTAGATCGTCCCCTGCAGAATCTCCGAACAAGCGGCCCGCGCTACCTCGGTGATCGCGCGAGCCTTCAGCATCGCGGCCGGGAAGTTCTTCCACGTGTCCTTGTTGACGAGCTTGGCGTTCTGCGCCCGCTCGATGGTCCACACGGCCTCGAAGGTGAAGTCGGGGTCGTCGGACCGGATGATCTGGGCGACGGCCCGGCGGTCGTCGCCGTTGACGCGGAGCTTGTGTCCTGCGCGGCGGACCAGTCCGGCGATCAGGTCGGCCGACGCGGTGGGCCGACCGTTGATCACGTGGATGGACTGGACTGCGGTGAGGGGCGCGACGCCGAGGGTCTGGCCGTAGGAGATGGCCCACAGGAGGTTCGCCGGCTTGCCCCGGTACTGCTGCGGGAGGAGGTCGGAGACGGCGAGGGCCTTGGCGTAGTCCATCTGGGCGGAAAGGACTTGGGGTTGGTACTGGGCTGGCAGGTTGTCGCTCACAGCTCCTGCTTTCGGGTGTCGTTTGCGGGGGCAGCGGCGCGGTGTCCGCTGCCCTGGGGTGGTGGTTGTTGCGCCGGCGGGGCGGGTGGGGTGGTCACCGCCCGGCCGGCGGGTCTCATGCGGCGTGGGCCGCGTTGTCGAGGAGCTCGTCCAGCTCGTCGAGGTCGAACGAGTGGTCCTTGCGCAACTCGTCCGCGCCGCGGGTCCAGTCCGTGAAGCCGGCGACCGCGACGGCGGCGGCCATGGCCTGCTCGCGGGTGTCGAAGACCGCGAGGCCGTAGCCGGAGTGGTGCCCGATCAGCCACTTCGGTTCGACGGTGGCGCGGAGCTCTTCCGGCGTCTGGTAGACGAACAGCCCGGGCACGGCTTCGACGGCGGGGACGAGGAGCGGGGCGAGGGTGCGGGCGGAGCGGAGTTCGTAGGTGACGGTGTTCACCGGTTCCCCCTTCGGGTCTGCCGCGGGATGCGGTCCTGCTGGCTGGGGTGCCGGGCGATGCAGGCGCGGCGCTCACGGGCGGCGTGGAGCCGCTTCGGGATGTCGGCGACCAGCGCGGCGAGGAGGACCAGCGAGGCGACGACGACCTCGGTGTTCACGCCGCCTCCCCGATGATCGACACGGTCTGTGCGTGGGAGGTGTGCCAGGCTGCGGACAGCTCCGGCACCTGGTGGACGCTCATGACGTGGTTGATCATCCGGTCCGCGGTCGTGCCATCGTCGGCGCTGGGGATGCGGTAGCCGCAGCGGTCGACGGGGCAGCACAGGTAGGTCGTCACGCCGCCTCCCCGATGCCGAGGCCGACCTCAAGGGAGCGGTTCTCGTCGGTGAGGCGGGCGTTCTCCTGCTCGAGCGCGACGGCGATCCGGCGGGCCTGCTCCAGCTGCTCGATCAGCCAGGGCACGTCCAGGCGGGCGTGGGCGATGAATTCGGCGAGTTCGTAGCCGTAGTCGGCGACTTCGGCGACGAAGCCGGCGAGCGGATTGTCGGTCGGGTAGGAGACGGTCCACCTGTCGTGGGTGTGCTCTCCGTCTCCGGTCGTCCAGGACACGGACCACGGCCCCTCGTACAGGGCGGGGACGCGAACCTTGATCTCGTCGAGTCGGTCAGTCACGTGACTCACCCGCCTCGGTGAGCGGTCCGAACTGGTTGACGACGGCGGTGATGTTCCAGGCGGCCGGGTCGCCACCTCGGTGCCACATCGACGCGCCGTCGAGCAGGCCGACGTACTCCCACCGCTGGCCGGATGCGTCGACGTAGGCGCGGTCGCTGCGGTAGCTCGTGCCCTTGTAGAGCGTCACGGCGGGCGTCCGCTGGATCGTGACGGGCTCGAACGCTTCGATTTCAATCACAGGTGCCCCCATCGGGTGTGGTCCAGAGGTGGCGCCCCAGTGCGAGGAGCGCGGTGGATACGGCGGCCAGCACGGCCAGCGCGAGCGGGTGGACGAGGCGGGTCACGAGGTCACCGCCGGCCGGATACGGGCCGTGTACGCGGCGAGGGACTCGGTGTGCCCGTCCGCGATCGACTGGGCGAAATCCGCGTCCGCCAGCACCTGCCGTCGCAGATCCGGCGACACCCGCTTGGTCAGCGGGATCAGCGGCCCGTGCCAGTGGTAGACGTCCGGCAGCGGCAAAGCCCGCTCCGGGTGCCAGCGGTCCGCGCCGTACTCCATCTGCCGCAGCATCGGCTCATCAGCCGGCGACCACTCCCCGGTCCACGCCCACACGTTGCCGGTCACGTCGGCGAACGGCTTGGTCAGGTCGAACTCGATCCCGTCGTGCACGTACAGGGTCATGACGCGTCTCCGTCCTCGCAGGCGCACTTCTCGGGGTGGGCGCAGGCCATGGCGTCGAAGACGGCCTCGTACCAGGCGGCCGGCTGCGGGTCGGGGGTGTGGCCGTTCGGCGGGGCGGCGAGCAGCGTCTGAAGCGTCAGCTCCTTGACGGTCGTGTCGACGCGGGCCAGGTCGGCGGCGGTCATGACGCGCTCCCCTCGGCGGCCGGGACGTCGCAGGTGTCGAGGAGGTACGCGGCGTTCTGCTCGCCGATGGAGGCCAGCCAGGTCGCGGCCTCGCGCAGCACCTCGGCGCGGTAGGCGTCCAGGTCGGCGATCAGCTCCGGCGGCGTCGGCCGGCCACAACAACGCTCCAGACGCTCGCGGGCGCTCATCGTGCACCACCCGTCTCGTACCGGGCGGCGCGGGCAGCGAGGTCGTTCTCGCGAGCCTCCCAGTACGCGTAGAACAGGACGTCCAGCGCGCCGGCCTTCTCCTCGTCGGGGAGGCAGTCCCAGGCGGTACGGCCGATGTCGAGGACGTCGAAGCCCTCCGGGTACGCCTCGCGGAGCATCTCCTCCGCCTCGATGAACATCGCCTCGAAGGCGGAGACCATCGGGATCTCGCGAGTGGCGAGGTCGAACTCGTCGAGGTTGGTGGGGTCACCCGGCGATGCGGGTGGGAAGATGTCAGGCATGACTTGCCCTTCCGTTTGATCGGGTTCTCAGGGGGTGGGTCTAGGCCCCGGCTGCCGGTAGCGCCCGGCGGTTGGGGCCGCATGCCGCTAGGCGGCGGCCGAGACAGTGCGGCGAGCGCGAGGGCGGCCTCGACGCTGCGGGGCGTTGCGGTGAAGCCCCGCGATTTCGGCGAGATCGCTGTCGCTGAACATCAGCTGGCCGGCCATGCGGTGGCAGGGGAAGCCGAGTTTGTTCACTCCGTCGCGGAGCCACTTCTCGCCCTTCTTGCTGTCGTCTTCCTCGTCCCGGAGGCCGAGCCGGACGGCGGCAGCAGACACGCTGTAGAAGTTCTCCAGTACGGGCTTGAGCGGCGCCTTGGTGGCAGCCATGTCACTCCTTTCGGTGCGGGTCCTCTTCGAGGAGCCGGTGGTCGGTGGATCCGATGTCCAGGGCGGTGCGGAGTGCCGTGTACGTGGGGGGCCGCATGCGGGTCCGGTGTCCGAGCTCCAGCTGGTCCAGGTAGGCCCTGCTGATTCCGGCTCTTCGGGCGCACTCGGTGATGGACAGGCCGAGGTGCATGCGGCGTATGCGGATAGCCGCCCCGTTCACCAGGTGGGTGGTGGCTGGGGGTTCTGCCATGCACAGAATCTAGCGGCCACAGATAGACGAAGCTAGAGGAACCGACGGGTAACTTCTAGAAAGCTCTAACTTGCTCTAGGTGATCGACTTAGGTGACCCTTAAGAGTCGGTTAAGTTCCGGTCATGGCCGATAGGCGTTTCTGGCAGTAGCTGGAGGTAGCTGCGATGATGCGGCCATGGCTGCCCTGACAGATCACACGACGACCGAGCTGCAGCGGCTTGCCGCCCTCGTCCGGCAGCGACGCATCACGCTCGGCATCACCAGCAAGGAAAAGGCTGCGCGCGAGTGCGGCGTCGCAGTCATGACGTACCGCGCCGTCGAGGAGGGGCGACGGGTGCGGGACACGACCTACGCCAAGATCGAGGCGAGGTTCGGCATGGTCCGCGACTCCTGCCTCGCCGTCCTCGCCGGGGCCGACTCCATCAAGCTGACCGATGGCAGCGAGCTGATCGAGGGCGCCCTCATCAGCCAGGCCTCCCCGCGCGAGCTCGAGAGCAAGGTGAAGTCAGCGGTCACAAGTGCGGCAAGCCTGACGACGCCGGACATGTCGCTGGAGCGAGTTGAGAAGCTGCGGGAGCAGGTTGTGGAGGAGCTGCGAAAGTGCGGCATCCTGCCAAAGGCATCCTGATCTGCGTACAACCTTTTCGCCGTTACTCAATCGTGACATGCCGACTATCGGTTAAGCCTCAACTACCAGTAGCGACACGCCTGTGACGCGTGACACAGTGGCGTGCACCTGGGGGGTCTCTCACACCACCAAGGGGGAGACCTATGAGTACCGTCATCACTCTCGACCAAGGGCCAGAAGGCCTGGCTCACGCATTCAGGATCAACGACGAGATGGTGTGCGTTCTGACCCCCAGCGCAGCCACGGACCCGGAAGTCCAGCAGAAGGTCCGGAGACTGATGTCAGGTCAGAATGTGGACTGCAGGATCTGCCGCGGGTGCCCCGTCGGCACGGCAGAGTAAGCGCAGTCAGACGCGGAGGCCGACGGCGAGAGGGGCCGCCGGCACCGCTTACCAAACGCCAGCAGCAGGGAGCACGCATGCCCTATGTGGAGTGGCGCGGCGCCAAGTGCAGGGTCCGGTGGGACACCGGCCGGGTACATCCCGAAACCGGCAAAAAGATCTACGACGGCAAGTCCGGCTTCACCGACGAAGACGAGGCGTACAACTACGGCCTCGACAGGGAATCAGACGTCCGCAACGACCGCTACATCAGTCGCCGTGACGGCGCCACCTCGGTCGCGGAGTACGCCAGGACATGGGTCGATACCCTCGATGTCGGTCACCTGCGGGAGAAGGCCATCCGGTCCATGCTGCGGCTGTACATCGAGCCCCGATGGGGCGCGACTGCAATCGGCGACGTCAAGCCTTCCATGTACCGCGCGTGGAAGAAGGACCTCAAGGCTCTGCCCAACGTGGGCGAGAAGTACGGAGAGGAAATCCTCACCGTCTTCTCCATGCTCATGGACGACGCGGTGGACGACGGGCTGCGGCCGGCCTCACCTGTACCGAAGGGGCGCAAGCAGCGCCGCGGCAAGTACAAGAAGAAGCCTCGCGAGCGGAAGCGCGAGATGCGCATTGAGGACGTTCACCAGCTGGCCTGCAATGCCCTGGCCTACTGGGGGCTGGCCGGCTTCGTCTTCATATGGACGATGGCCACCACCGGCATGCGTCCCGCCGAGTTGTACGCGCTCCGCCGTGTCTACTCCCATCCCGCCTGGCCGGCCGCCGATCCGCTCGATGACCCCGACGAGGCCGACCGCGAGGAGCGGCATGCCGAGGAGCTGGAGCGCTACGGCGTGGACCTGATGCCCGCGGTCCGCGTGCAGTGGCAGCACCAGAGGCAGGACGGCGTACTGAAGCTGTTCCCGCCGAAGTACGAGAGCAGGCGGACCCTGGTCGTGCCGCCGTTCCTGGCGGAGCTGCTGGAGCTGCTGCTGAAAAGCCACGACGGCGAGTACGTGTTCCGGTCGATCACCGGCGGCCTGCTGGCGAACGCCAACTTCACCTACCACTACTGGCGTCCGGTCGCCGACGGCCGCGGTGAGTCGCCTGAGTTCGAGAGGGTGCGGCTGGGGCAGCGGCAGACGGTGACGTCGCGGCGCCCGGTGCCGGAGATCCCGGCGACCCCCTACGCGGGCAAGCGCCTGTACCTGTTGCGGCACGGGCACAAGGAATGGATTGACGAGGCGGGCGGCGTGCACTCGCGCATTGCGGTCGAGACGCGCATGGGCCATGAAGTCGCGGGCGTGGAGGGGCTGTACGCGAACGTGACAACGGCGATGGAGCGGCGGATGATGGACTCGTTGCAGGAGCGCTTCTTGCGTTTCGTGCGGGAGACGGGGTGGGAAGCGGCGACCGCTTCTCCCAGTTCTCTCCCACTCGATCTTGCCGAGTGGTGGAAACGGCAGGTCAAGGCCGCCAAGAGCGTTGTCTGATGCATTGGTTCATGAAGTTCATCACCACCAAGAGCTTCATGCCGTTCGTGATCTACCGCATCATCCTCGGTCTGCTCCTGTTCGCCCTCGTGGGCTTCGGCGTCCTGGAGCCGAACGCGGGCCAGTTCGAGTGACGACGATCGGGCCGTGACCCTTCGGGCCGTTCACCGGTTGAAAAGGGCATGAAGAAGCGTGCCGTAATGGCTGTCCTGACCTTCGCGACCGGCGCTGTGATCGCTGCGGTGTCCCCGCCGGCCAACGCCACCCCGGGAGACGGGGGGCTCCTCGACTCGGACCGGCTGAACTCCTCGGGTCTGCTGGACACCGCGGTCGAGGCCGCCGACACGGCCACCGCGACCACCGGGACGCTGCAGAACGGCACCATCGGACAGCAGTGACCTCGGAGGAACGGACCCGACGACCCCGTGTTCCGGTGCGGAACACGGGGTTCGCCGTTCCCGGGCGGTGCCTCGCCGGACACCGAGTGGAGTCCCTTCGTTCATCTACGTGACGGACGCCACCGCGGAAATGGCCACGGGCTGTCAGTGGGGGCCCGTAGGGTTGTCGTATGTCCATGACCCCTCCGGCCCTGAACGCTGTTCCGTCCGAAGCCGCCCTGGCGAACGAGCGCATCCGCGCCCTCGTCGACGAGCGAGCGGACGAGGTATGGCCCGCCGAGGAGTACGAGGTCCTGCTGCTGGAGTGGGCTGCCGCGATCCACGGCAGCATGACCTGCGCGGCCTGACACAGGACGTTCGCTCACGTCCGCGCCTCCAGGACGCGTACGCGCGGGACGCCGGACTCCGCTCCGGACGCCCCCGCTCGCACCCGCCCCCTGCACGGCTCTTGGCCTGTCCGGCGGATTGCCCGACACTGAGCCGATGACGCAGCGTGTGGATCTCGCGACCGTGATGGACCGGCTGGCTGTCGACGCGTTGATCACCGGCTACGCGATGGCCGTGGACGACGCGGACTGGGCGGCGTACCGGGCCCTCTTCGCACCCGGCGGGCGGGCCGACTACCGCGGCGCCGGCGGTGTGGAGGGCCCTGCGGGCGAGGTGGCGGACTGGCTGGCGGAGACCATGCGGATGTTCCCGGTCCGACAGCATCTGATCGTCAACCGGCGGATCACCCTGGAGGATCTCGGCGGCTTCCCGGGCGACCGGGCGGCGGTCCGGGCCGACTACGTCAATCCGATGCGACTGGACCCCGGCGGGAACGGCACACCGGGGACCTCGGGAGCGCCGGACTTCGTGTCCGGTGGCCGCTACACCTTCGAACTGCTGCGGGCGGCCGACGGCTGGCGGCTGTCCAGCGTGGCCGTCCACGAGAAGTGGCGGCATCCGGACCGGTGACGGACTGCCGGCAGCGGGCGATCGGCCGGCGGCGGGTCGGCGCCCTGCGGGAGGCGACGAGCCGGTTGCATGGAGTCCGCGGGTCCCGCATCCGGCAGGTTTCATGGCGCCCACGGATCCGGCATCCGGCATCCGGCAGGGTCCATCGTGTCCTCGGATCCGGCGACGGGCGGGTTCCATCGCGTCCGCGGACCGGCAACCACTGGTTCCGCCGCAACCACTGGTTCCGTCGCACCCACTGGTTCCGTCGCATCCACGGTCCGGCAACCGGCCGACGGCAGGCCAGGCTCCATCGCATCCAAGGGGCCCGTTCCGGGCAGGTGACCGAGTGATCGGGACGGTCCGTGTCCCCTGTGCAGGTCCGGTGCGCTCGCGCACACTGAGAGGGAGCGCGGAAGGCGAGGAGGCGCGGTATGCGGAGCCCGGTCGGCCCGTCGTCCTGGCCGCGCGGCACGGCGGCCGTCGCCGCCGCTGCCGTCGGCGCGCTGCCCGCCCTCACGTTCCCGGCGCCCTCGCTGTGGTGGTTCGCGTACCTGGCCCTCGTGCCGTGGCTGCTCCTGGTACGGTCGGCGACCCGCGCTCGGCAGGCGGCCCTGTACGGCTGGCTGGGCGGGCTCGGCTTCATGCTGGCGGTGCACCACTGGCTCGTGCCGAGCCTGCACGTGTTCACCGTGGTGATCGCGGCGCTGCTCGGGGCGCTCTGGGCGCCCTGGGGTCTGCTGGTGTACCGGCTGCTGGGCGGGACACCGTCCGCGGGGCGGTTCGCGGCGGCCCTGGTCGTGGTACCGAGCGGCTGGCTGTGCATCGAACTGATCCGCTCGTGGGAGGGTCTGGGCGGGCCGTGGGGGCTGATCGGTTCCAGTCAGTGGGAAGTGGCGCCCGCGTTGCGGCTCGCCTCCGTCGGCGGGGTGTGGCTGCTCAGCGGCCTGGTGGTGATGGTCGACACGGCGATCGCCGGGCTGATCGTGTGCGTCGCCGCCGGCCGTCCGGTTCGTCATGGCCGCACGGTGGCGGCGGGCGCGCTCGGAGGCTGCGTGCTGCTCACCGCGGGCGTCTGGGCATGGGCGCCGCGGCCCGAGGCGGCGGGCACCGTCCGGATCGCGGTCGTGCAGCCGGGCGTGGTGGACGAACCCGAGGCGCGGTTCGCACGGAGCGAAGCGCTCACGAAGGGACTGGCCGACCAGGGCGTCGATCTGGTGGTGTGGGGTGAGAGCAGTGTCGGCAGGGATCTGGCCGTGCGGCCCGATCTGGCGGACCGGCTGGCCGCGGCGTCCCGTGCGGTGGGGGCCGAACTGCTGGTGAACGTGGACGCGCGGCGGTCCGACCGGCCGGGGATCTTCAAGAGTTCGGTGCTGGTGGGTCCGTCGGGGACGACCGGCGACCGCTACGACAAGATGCGCCTGGTGCCTTTCGGTGAGTACGTGCCGGCCCGTTCACTGCTGGGATGGGCGACGTCGGTCGGCAAGGCGGCGACGGAGGACCGCAGGCGGGGCGCAGGGCCGACGGTGATGGCCGTGCCGGGGGCCGATGATCTGCGGATCGGTCCCCTCGTGTGCTTCGAGTCGGCGTTCCCCGACATGAGCCGACGGCTGGTCCGGGACGGCGCCGGGGTGCTCGTCGTCCAGTCGGCGACCTCGACCTTCCAGGAGAGCTGGGCACCCGAGCAGCACGCCTCACTGGCGGCACTGCGGGCGGCGGAGAGCGGCCGGCCCATGGTGCACGCCACGCTCACCGGGGTGAGTGCCGCCTACGGTCCGTCCGGTGAGCGGCTCGGCGCTCCGCTCGGCACGGACCGCAGTGCCGCCACGGTCTACGTGGTGCCGCTGGCGAGCGGCACCACGCTCTTCGTGCGGCTGGGCTACTGGGTTCCGTACGGGGCGCTGGTCGTCCTCGTCGCGTTCTGCTCGGCCGAGGGGGTACGGGCGGTCAGGCGGCGGCCTGTTCCACCGCGTCCAGAACGATCCGCTCGCACAGCTCGTGGGTCTGCAGTGCGTCCCGGGCGCTGAGGACGCGGCCGGCGCGGACGGCGTCGAGGAAGGCCAGCACGGCCTGTTCGATACCGCGCTGCCGGGCGACCGGGACCCAGTCGCCGCGCCTGCGGACGGTGGGCTGCCCGCGGTGGTCGACGATCTCCGCGAGATTGACCACCTGGCGTTTCGTGTCCTGCCCCGAGACCTCCAGGATCTCCTCGGTCGAGCCGCTGAGCCTGTTCATGGTGCCGATCGCGGTGAACCCGTCGCCGGCGAGCTGGAGCACGACGTGGTGCATCAGGCCGTCGCGGATCCTGGCCCGCACGTCGACGCGTTCGATCCCGCCGGGTACCAGGAACCGCAGGGTGTCGACGACGTGGATGAAGTCGTCCAGGACCAGGGTCCGCGGGTCCTCCGGCAGGCCGACGCGGTTCTTCTGCATCAGGATCAGGTCGCGGGGGTGCTCCAGGCATTGTGCGTAACCGGGCGCGAAGCGGCGGTTGAAGCCGACCGCCAGGCCGGTACGGTGCTTCTCGGCGAGTTCCACCAGGCCGCGGGACGCATCGAGTTCGTAGGCGAGGGGTTTGTCCACGTAGGTGGGGACACCGGCTTCGAGAAGCCGGGCGACGATCTCCGGGTGGGCCTCGGTGGGCGCGTGCACGAAGGCGGCGTCCAGGTCCTGTGCGAGCAGTGACCCGAGGTCGGTGTGGCAGCGCGCGTCCGGGACATGGTGCGCGGCCGCCACTTCGGCGAGCGTGGCCGGAGTGCGGGTCTGCAGATGGAGTTCGACCCCCGGCAGGGTGCCGAGCACCGGCAGGTAGGCCTTCCGGGCGATGTCCCCGAGTCCGATGCAGCCGACCTTCACCCTTGTCTCCCGTCGGTCTGGGGCTTCGCGTGCATGCCGTCCGTTTCCGCAGCATACGCGTGCTGCGGTGGCCGCCAGTCGGCGATGCCGTCGAAGGACCGGAGGGCGAACCCGGGACCGAGCAGGGAGAGTCCGGAGACGAGGGCGTTGCGCAGGGCGATGGCGGGACGGTTCCTCAGGGTGACGAGCCGGGTGGCGCGTACGGCCTGCCGGGCGATGCGGGTGGTGCGCGGCAGCCGGTCCGCCGTGTGCGCGGCGAGCGCCTCCCCGACGTCCCGTCCCGGGCGTGCGTGGTGGGCAAGGACGACGGCGTCCTCGATGGCCTGGTTGCCCCCCTGGCCGAGCGTCGGAGGCATGGCGTGCGCGGCGTCGCCGATGAGGACGGTGCGGCCGCGGTGGTGAGCGGGCAGGGGGGTGGCCAGATGGTGGACGTCGTGGCGCAGGACCTGGTCGGGCCGAACCGATGCGAGCACGGCGGGCACGGGGTGGTGCCAGTCGCCGAAGAGCCGGAGGAGCTCGGAGCGTTCGTCGTCGGCTGCCCTTCCGCCCGCGGGGACGGCCGCCGCCGCGTAGGCGTAGGTGATGCCGCCCTTCAGCGGATGGCTGCCCCAGATCCGGCCGCGGCCCCAGCTCTCGTGCGACGCGAACGGTTCAGCGGGGGTGGGTACGAGGGTGCGCCAGGTGGTGATGCCGGAGTACGTGGCCCCGGGGTGCCGGGGGAAGAGGCTGAACCGGGTGGCGGAGTGGACGCCGTCGGCGGCCACGACGAGGTCGGCTTCGATGTCGCCCTCGGCGGTGGTGACGACGGCACGGTGGCGGGAGCCGCCCGGATCGGCCAGGGCTGCCCGGATGCCCGTACGGACGACGCCGTCGGGGAGCAGCGCCGCGAGGTGGTCGATCAGCATGGTGCGGGTCACCAGGACGAGGGGGCCGCCGAAGTGCTCGGCCGCGGCCTCGCTGTCCGTCCGGGAGAGCCAGCGGCCACCGGACGTGCGCAGCCCGCCGTCGCCCTGCCAGACGGCGAGGTCCCGGACGGCGTCGCCGGCGCCGATCACGTCCAGGGCCCGCTGGGCGTTGGGGGCGAGGGAGATGGCCGCGCCGGCCGGTGCGAGGGACGGCGCACGTTCGAGGACCGTGACCTCCCAGCCCTGCCGGAAGAGCGCCGCGGCGGCGGTCAGGCCGCCGATTCCGCCGCCGATGACCACGGCTGCCCGGGACTGCTCCATGACTCCCCCTGCTCCTGAGGTTGACGAGCACATTGAACTACATCAGTAGTTACGTTACTACAGCCGTAGTGATGACGATAGGTTGTCCCCATGGCCGTACGTACGACGGGCGCCGCCCGCGCCGAACTGATCGCAGACACCGCCCTCGCACTGCTCGTCGAGCGGGGCATGCGCGGGCTGACCCATCGGGCAGTGGACGAGCACGCCGGGCTCCCCCTGGGGTCGACGTCGAACCACGCCCGCACCCGCCAGGCCCTGCTGGAGGCCGCGGTGCGGCGGCTCGCCGAGCGGGAGGCGAAGGTGCTGGCACCCGAGGAGCTCTCCGTCTCCGCGTCCGGCACGATGGCCGCCCCCGGAACGGGCGGCGCCTCCGAGGCCGTGTCCGCGATGGTGGCCCTGGCGCTGCACCGTTATCTCACCGGTCACCGCGATCTGCTGGTGGCGCGGTACGAACTGGCGCTGGAGGCGACCAGGAGGCCGGAACTGCGCGCCTACTACGACGAGGCGGGGCGGCGGTTCAGGGAGCCGCTGGTGGCCCTGATGACCGCGGCCGGGTCCGCCGAGCCCCGTCGGCACGCGCTGTCCCTGGTGGCCTGGTGCGAGGGCCTGATGTTCTCCTGTGTGGCCGGGGCGTACCACGCGTCGGTCCCGTCGAAGGGGGAACTCCGCGACGGCGTGGACGAGTTGCTGCGCGGGATGCTCGGACCGCGGACGCCCGGGACGGACCGGCCGGGCGAGTGAGCCGGACCGTCCCGCCGCGTCGGCCGGCACGGCGCACGCACGGACCCCTCGGGTACGCGCGGCGACGGTGGCGGGAGGGCTCGAATAGGGGCGCGGGGCGTCTCCCGGTCACCCGTGTGGATCAATTGCGGGCACTTCGTCTCGCGGAGAGGGCCGTGCAACCGCCAGAGTTGCGTGGGTGCATCGAACCAGAGCAGCGGCGGGGCTGCTGATCGGAATGGCCGTGTCGGCCGTGTCCGGCTGTGTGGCCGTGCAGCCGCATCCTCCGGCGCCCGTGCCCGTGGCGGAGCCGGTCCCCCACGCCCCCGAGGCGCAGTCACCCATCGTGGAACCGCCCGTGCGCGAGGCCCTGCGCGACGCGGCGCGCCCGGAGGAACGGTCCGCGGACCCGTCGGCGGCCCCGCCCGCACCGGCACGGCTGCCGAAGGCGCGGACCGTACCTCCGCGCGGTACGACGCAGCAGAGCCCCGCAGGGCGCGGCGGCAGCCACCGGCCACGGCAGGAGCCCCCTTCGAGGGAGTTCCCGATGCCGCGGGGGATGACGCTGCCCCCGGAGATCACGAGGCGGGACCTGGGCGGGGAACTGTGCGCGCTCGGGGAGGGTTATGACGGCTGGCCGCCGGACAGCCCGCAGGCGGCGTTCTGCCGTGCGGTCCGCAGCCGCTGAGAGCGCCACTCCCCCTGAAACGCACAGGACCGGGCGGCCAGCGGCGAGGCAGACCAGGACCGGGGCGCACGGCGGACGGACCAGGAACAGGCGGCGCGCGGCGGACCGGGCCAGGACCGCGCGGCCCGCGGCGAGGCAGACCAGGACCAGGCTGCGCACGGCGGACGGACCAGGAACAGGCGGTGCGCGGCGGACCGGGCCAGGAACAGGCGGCGGACGGACCAGGACCGGGGGCGCCCGGCGGACCGGGCCAGGTCCGGGCGGGCCGGGCGGGTGCACTGGGCACGCCCGTCACCGCTGTTCGAGCCGGTCCTCCAGTCGTTCGAGGGCTCCCCGGATGCCGTCGCCGTAGGCGTCGTCCGCGAGGGCGTCGGAGACCTCCCGGGCACGGTCGAGATGGAGACGGGCAGCCTCGAAGCACTCCAGTTTCAGATAGTCGGCCGCGAGGTTGAGGTGCAGCGACGGGTAGAGCGCCCGGACCGCCGGCAGGGACCGGTGGCCGGGCCGCTCGTCCCGCAGCCCGTCCGCCGCCGCCAGCGCCCGGAGGTCCCAGGCCAGCTCGTCACCCGCGTCGTCCTGCGCGTCCGCCATGAAGTGGGCGAGCGTGCAGCGGTGCAGCGGGTCCCCGTGCTCGCCGATCTCCGACCACAGCTCCACGAACCGGCTGCGGGCCTCCGCCCGGTCGCCGGCGTGCAGGAGGATGGCTGCCTTCCCGATCCTGGTCATGACGGCGTCGTCCGACGCCTCCTGCTGCTCGATCACGGTGGCCTCCCGCGGCGGTCTGCGGCTCGGTGCGACTGTCCGCTCCGACGCTAGCCCGCGGGACGGGAGATCCGGCTGAGGCCCGGGCCGCCGTCAGCCGGTCGGCCCGGTCGTCAGCCGCGACGGCCGCCGGCCGCCGGGGAGACAGGCGCGTCAGCCCAGGTCGGGGAGCGTCCAGTCGATCGCCTCGTGGCCCTGGCGGGCGATCGCCTCGTTGATCTGGGTGAAGGGCCGGGAGCCGTAGAACTTCTTCGCCGAGAGCGGGGACGGGTGGGCGCCCTTCACCACCACATGGCGCTCCTGGTCGATCAGCGGGAGCTTCTTCTGTGCGTAGTTGCCCCAGAGGACGAAGACCGCCGGGTCCGGGCGCGAGTCCACGGCGCGGATCACCGCGTCGGTGAACTTCTCCCATCCCTTGCCCTTGTGGGAGTTGGCCTCGCCGGCCCGGACCGTGAGGACCGCGTTGAGCAGCAGCACCCCCTGCTCGGCCCACGGCATCAGATAGCCGTTGTCCGGCACCGGGGTGCCGAGCTCGTCGTGCATCTCCTTGTAGATGTTCCGGAGGGAGGGCGGCACCTTGACGCCCGGGCGCACGGAGAAGCACAGGCCGTGGCCCTGACCCTCGCCGTGGTAGGGATCCTGGCCCAGGACCAGGACCTTCACCTTGTCGTACGGCGTGGCCTCCAGCGCGGCGAACACCTCGTCGCGCGGCGGGTAGACCGGACCCTTGGCCCGCTCGTCCTCGACGAACTCGGTGAGCTCCTTGAAGTACGGCTTGTGCAGCTCTTCGCCGAGGACGCCGCGCCAGGACTCGGGCAGCAGGTCGGTGTCGGTCACGTCAACAACCTCCGGAATGGGATGGGTTCTCGACGACAGAACCTACCTGTGCCCACTGACATCCGGTCGGGTTACCAGCTGGTCTTGCGGTGCAGCTCCCACAGCTGCATGACGGTCTGCGGGTCGAGGGCCCGCTCGCCGCCGCCGATGTCCTCGCCGACCGCGATGAACATCTTGCCCTGCCACAGGGGCAGCAGCCGGACGTCCTTGACGAAGATCTCCTGGGCCCGCTCGAACTCGCTGATCACGGCCCCGCGGTCGGACTTGCCGCGCGACTTGGGCAGAACGTCGTTGAGGATCTCGGCCTGCTCGTACGGGGTGCCGACCGCGTTCTCCTTGCCGACGAACGGGGCGATGAAGTTGTCCGGGTCCGGGAAGTCGGGGAACCAGCCGCGGCCGAACACCGGGTACTCGCCCTTCTGGAAGCCCACCGTGTAGTCCTTCCACGGGCGGCTCTTCAGGGTCACGGTGAACAGCTTCGAAGCCTCGAGCTGCCGCTTGATCTCCTCGAACTCCGGCTTGGTCGACGAGCCGTACCGGTCGGTGGCGTACCACAGGGTGAGCGCGACGGGCTTCGTGATGCCCGCCTCGCGCAGGATCTTCGCGGCCTTCGGCACGCTCGGCTCACCGAAGGTGTCGAAGAACTCGGTCGTGTGGCCGACGACACCCTTGGGGACCATCGAGTACAGCGGCTCCGCGGTGCTCTTGTAGACCTTGGAGATCAGCTCCGAGCGGTCGATCACCTGGGCGATGGCCTTGCGCACGGCCGGGTCGCCGGCGGCGGGGTCCTTGGGGTTGAAGACCAGGAAGCGGATCTCCGAGCCGACCGTCTCGACGAGGCGGAGCTGCTTCTCCTGGGCCGTGCGCTCCTCGATGTGCTCGACGTCGTCCGCGGTCAGACCGCGGTAGGTCACGTCGATCTCCCGCTTCTTCAGCGCGTCGACAAGGCTGCCGGAGTCCTTGAAGTAGCGAATGGTGACGCCGTCGTTCTTGCGCTGCGCGAAGCCCTTGTAGTCGGCGAACTTCTCCAGCTCCGCCGACGAGCCGGCTTCGTACGACTTCAGGACGTACGGTCCCGAACCGGTGAGTCCGCCGTCCTCGCGGAGTTTGTCCGCCGGGTATTCCTTCGGCGGAACGATCGACATCGCAGGCGTGGCGAGAACGAACGGGAACGTGGCGTCCGGCTTGTTCAGCGTGAAAGTGATGGTGTCGTCACCGCTCGTGGTCACTTTCTCCAGGCTGCCGAGCAGACCCTTCGGACCGGCCGCGACGTCGATTTTGCCGATGCGGTCGATGGAGTGCTTGACGGCTTCCGCGTCGAGCGGGTCACCGTTGGAGAATTTGAGCCCCTTGTGGAGCGTGCACTCGAATGTCGTGCTCGCCGAGTCGGTGAATTCGCACTTTTCCGCGGCGTCCGGCTTCGGCTGGGTGCTGCCGGTCGGGAAGCTCAGCAGGGTCTGGAAGACATTCCGGTACAACTCCCATGAACCGTCCCAGGCAGCGGCGGGATCGAGGGTGCTGGGCTCGCTCGTCGTACCGACGACGATCTTCTTCTCACCGTCCGCACCATCGTCCGACAGCAGTCCGCAACCGGCGAGCAGGGATATGGACGCAAGGGCTGCAGCGGCCTGCAGACTGGTCCGGTTGAACACGTGCGCACGCTCCTCGTTCAGCCATGGGTCGGCCGACCATACCGTAGTGCCCCGCCGGGGCAACCGAGAGGTCCGGCGGGGCACTTCGGGAAATCGGGACGAAATCGTGTCAGCCCACGCCGGCATTCAGGAAAATACCGCCATCGACGACGAGTGTCTGCCCCGTGATCCATGCGGACTGCTCGGAGGTGAGGAACGCCGCGGCGCCCCCGATGTCCGAGGGAACACCCAGTCTGCCCAGCGGATAGCCCGCCACGACCTCGGCCTCCCGGCCTTCGTAGAGGGCTTCCGCGAATTTGGTCTTGACCACCGCGGGCGCGATGGCATTGACTCTGACCCCCGGCGCGAACTCGTGTGCGAGCTGCAGCGTCAGATTGATCATCGCAGCCTTGCTCATACCGTACGCGCCGACGAAAGGAGAGGCGCAGACACCGGCGATGGACGCGATGTTCACGATCGCGCCGCCGTTGTCCTTCTGCCACGCTTTCCAGGTCTGCTGGGCGAAGCCCAGAGCCGAGACGACATTGGTCTCGAACACCTTACGGGCGACGCCGAGATCGAGTTCGGCGATCGGCCCGAAGACCGGGTTCGTTCCGGCATTGTTCACCAGGAAGTCGACCCTGCCGAACGCCTCCATGGTGCGCTCGACGGCCGCGGCCTGGTGCGCCTCGTCGTGGGCCTTGCCGGCGACGGCGATCACCCGGTCCGCGCCGAGCCGCTCCACGGCCTCCTTGAGCGAGTCCTCGTTGCGTCCGGTGATGCACACCCGGTCGCCCCGGGCCACCAGCGCCTCGGCGATGCCGTAGCCGATGCCCCGGCTGCCGCCGGTGACCAGGGCGACGTTGCCGGAGAGTTCCCGTGCGGTCATGTTCTTCGCCTTCCGGATCAGTCGAGCGGGCCACCGGCCACGTACAGCACCTGGCCTGAGACGAAGCCGGTGTCGTCACCGGTGAAGAACGCGATGGCGCCCGCGACGTCCTCCGGCCGGCCGACCCGCTGCACCGGGATCTGGGTGGCCGCGGCGGCCTGGAAGTCCTCGAACCCCATGCCGACCCGGGCGGCGGTCGCGGCGGTCATGTCGGTGGCGATGAAGCCGGGGGCGACGGCGTTGGCGGTGACTCCGAACTTGCCGAGCTCGATGGCCAGGGTCTTGGTGAGGCCCTGCAGGCCCGCCTTGGCGGCGGAGTAGTTCACCTGGCCGCGGTTGCCCAGCGCGGAACTGCTGGAGAGGTTGACGATCCGGCCGAACCCGGCGTCCACCATGTGCTTCTGGCAGGCCCGGGACATCAGGAACGCGCCGCGCAGGTGCACGTTGATCACGGTGTCCCAGTCGGACTCGCTCATCTTGAAGAGCAGGTTGTCGCGCAGCACGCCGGCGTTGTTCACCAGGATCGTGGGAGCGCCGAGCTCCGTGGCGATACGCTCGACGGCCTCCTCCACCTGTGCGCCGTCCGAGACGTCGCAGCCGACGGCGATCGCCCGCCCGCCCGCCGCGGTGATCTTCTCGACCGTGTCCTTGCAGGCTGCCTCGTCGAGGTCGAGTACGGCGACGGCGCGGCCCTCGGCGGCCAGTCGTAGGGCCGTCGCGGCGCCGATGCCACGGGCCGCCCCCGTCACGATCGCGACGCGCTGCTCGGTGGTGGACATGCTGGATCTCCTCGCCTTTGGATGCGGCTCGTGCGGCACGACTCGGAGGTGAGCGACCGCTTAGTACCTACAGCAGTCGAGACGCTAGAAGCCCTGGCACCCGGTGTCAACGGCCCACTCGGGTGCCGTCGTCGGCGTGTGGCGCGATCAACGCACCAGCAGGTCGAGCAGGCGCTCCACCTCGGCTGCCGGATCGGCCGTCAGCCCGGTGTGCACGGGGCCCGGCTGGACGACCGTGCTGCGCGGCGCGATCAGCCACCGGAACCGCCGTCCGGCGTCGTCGCGTGCCGCCTGCCCGGCGGCCTCGCCGCCGTCGCAGACCCCCTCGACCGCGTGCAGCGCGGCCCGGACACCCGCCACGTCCGCCTGCGGGTCCAGCGCCCGCAGCTTGTTCTCGTCGAGGTACGTGCGGGCGGCGACGAAGGACTTCGCCCGGCAGTAGACGATCACGCCGGCGTTGAAGCACTCGCCCCGCTCCACCCGCGGCACCACACGCACCAGCGCGTACTCGAAGACGTCCCGCTCGCTCACTCGCCGCCGTCCTTGTCGTTCTTCCTCTGGTGCGGCCAGGAGGCCAGGTGATCGGTCAGCCAGCCGGGCGCCTGGGAAGGCCGGTTCCCGGTGGGAGCATCCATGGTGATCCGCTCGTGGATGCCGGCGACACGCGGGAGCAGCGCCTCCACGTAGGCGCGCCGTACGGCGTCGGGGCCGTCGAAGCCTGGTTCACCGTCCAGCCAGACGTCGGGGACGTCCTCGGCGACCTCCGTCAGCAGGTCCTCGGTGACACGCGGCGCGAGGTCGGCCGCCGCGGCGGCGATGTCGGGCGCGAACGTCGCGAGCGCGTGGTCGGTCGCGTTGTACGGCTTGGCCGCGGCGGACGCGGCGGTGGGCCAGTTGTGGTGCCAGATCATGGTGGCACCGTGGTCGATCAGCCACAGTTCGCCGTGCCAGACGAGCATGTTCGGGTTCCGCCAGGACCGGTCGACGTTGTTGACCAGGGCGTCGAACCAGACGATCCGGCCGGCTTCCCCGGAGTCGACCTGGTAGGCGAGCGGGTCGAAGCCGATCGACCCGGGCAGGTAGTCCATTCCCAGGTTGAGGCCGCCGCTCGCCTTGAGGAGTTCCTGGACCTCCTGGTCGGGTTCGGCGAGCCCGATGACCGGGTCGAGCTGCATCCGCACCAGCTCGGGGATACGCAGCCCGAGGCGGCGGGCGAGTCCGCCGCAGATCACTTCGGCGACGAGTGTCTTGCGGCCCTGCCCGGCACCGGTGAACTTCATGACGTACGTACCCAGGTCGTCGGCCTCGACGATTCCTGGGAGCGAGCCGCCCTCCCGCAAGGGAGTGACATAGCGAGTCGCTGTCACTTCTGTAAGCATTTTCCCGGGGGTATCCATTCATCAGGCCTTGCGATCGAAGAGACACTCTCCTCCTCTGCGTCCCTTCGGCTCGGCAACCTGGGGCCCTGGAGAGAATCTGGGGAGTCCAACGGGCTCGACGGAGCCCGGTACGCCGGAACCGGCGTCCGAGCGGGGCACAACTCTCAGACCTCGCGGCGATCATGCGGCTGCGCCGACGAGCGCCCTCCCCGTCGATGACACGCACTACCCTTCCAACACGTTGATCACCGTACATTGCCCGGAGCCACGGCCGAGCATGAATTGCGCCCGCTCGCCGCCCGGCCGGAGGCCGATCGACAGGTGCGTCGCCACCTGCTGGATCCTCTGGTCCGTCGAGAGGAGCCGGGCGGGAGCGGAAGGGCGAGCTCTCTGCCGCGCTCCGCTCCACGCCGTCTTATGCTGCGGCGACTTGGAGCCGCCGGCCCGATCCGCGCTGCCCGGCCGTGACGGATCAGCGGCAACCTGCCCGAACCACGACGCTGCTGACGTCCGTTCAGGTCGTCGCCAGATGCTGTCCCCAAGGCGTTCCACGAACCGAAGAGGGCCGAAGGCAAGGGCCGCCGACAGGCCGTCATCGCCCTCGTTCGCCGCCCTGCGAACGTGGGCCGTAGGCCGAACGGCCTTGACCGGCCGCCCGGAGGTCCCGGCTCCGTGGGTGATGGGGGTACCGGTGGGGCTTTCGCGGGGGTCCGGACGGCTCTGCCCGGGAGCGGTCGCCGGCGGACAGGCTGGGAGCGACCAAGGAGGAGTACTCATGAGCGGTCTCAAGACCACCCAGGCGGTCGACGTCCAGGTCCGCAACCGAGGGCAGGTACCCCATGGCGCGGACATCTACGCCCAGGAGAAGGTTCTCGCGGCAGTCGGCCACGTGAGCGAACCGGTGCTGGCCGTCCAGGTGAAGCTCACGCAAGCCGTCAGCGCCTCGGCGAACCGTCCGGCCACAGCTCAGGCCGTGGTGAACGTCAACGGCCGACCGGTACGGGCCCACGTGGCCGCGAACACGATGTTCGAAGCGGTGGACCTCCTGCAGGACCGTCTGACCGCCCGGCTCGCCCGGGCACGGCGGCACGGGTCGCGCGGCCTCCACAGCAGCGGCCCGAACACCCGGGCATGGTGGGACAGCACGGGTCACGAACACCGCCCGCACCGTCACCACCTTCCGGCCGAAGAGCGCCGCATCGTGCGGCACAAGTCCTTCGGCCTGGCCCACCAGACGCCCGAGGACGCCTTGATGGACCTGGAGACCATGGACCGCGACTTCTGGGTCTTCACGGACCTGGTCTCCGGTCACGACAGCGTCATCTACCGCGAGGTCCGCACCGGCCGGTACCGCATGGCATCGCTGGGACCCCTGGGCCAGGAACGGGAGGTCGACGGACTGCTCAGCGTGAGCACGGTTCCCGCGCCCACGAGCAGCGTGGCCGAGGCCGTTTCGCGGTTGCACCACACCGGGTTGCCCTTCGTCTTCTTCAACGACACGGCCACCGGCCGGGGCAGCGTCCTCTACCACCGCTACGACGGCCACTACGGACTGATCACTCCGTCCCGGTAGCCCGTTCTGGGCGATACCACCCGCCACTGCCCGAACCGACACCCCGGTCGGTGGGACCGCCCCAGGGGACCGGCCCGTAGGACGCGGTCATGTGCCTCGCGCCGACGGCCCGTCCCCGGCCCACCACCTCCCGCCATCCGAACTTCTCGCCCGGAGAAAACCATGTCACGTACCGTCATCGCAGCTGTGGACGGCTCGGCCGAGTCACTGGCGGCCGCAGAATGGGCCGCACGCGAGGCGCGGCTGCGCCGCCTGACCCTGCACATCCTGTATATCCGGCAGGACTGGTCGCCGGGTTTCGCCCACGCACCGTTCACCGGCACGGACACCGCGCCCAGCCAGGGGACGACCGCCGCGCAGGACTGGGCCGAGCGTGTCCCGCGCGAGCCGGCCGAACGACTGCGGGAGGGACACCCCGGCCTGGACATCACCGCGGAGGTGGTGTTCGGCCGTCCCGCCGAGGTATTGCTGTCCGCGGCCAAGAAGGCGGAGGTCCTGGTCATGGGTTCACGAGGGCTGGGTGCCCTGGCCGGCTTTCTGGCCGGGTCGGTCTCGTTGCCCGTCATCGCGCACGCGGAGCACCCGGTCGTCGTCGTACGGGCCGAGGAACGGGCCGAGGACGAACTGCGGCGCGGGCCCGGCGACAGCGAGGTCCGACAAGGGCAATACCTCGACGTGGTGCTCGGCCTCGACCTCGCCCGGCCGTGCGACGAGCTGATCGCGTACGCATTCGAAGCCGCCGCCGCGCGCGCGGCCACCCTGCGGGTCGTCCACGGCTGGAGCGTACCGATGGCCGTCGGTCACGATCCCGCAGCCGTCGACCCCGGCCTCGATGTCGCACCGGGGTTCCGTGAGGCAGGCGCCCTCACCGATGCATTGCGGCCGTGGCGGGGCAAGTTCCCCCAGGTCGAGGTCAAGGAGCAGGCCATGGTGGGCCGGCCCGCGGACCATCTTGTGGAGGCATCGCAGGATGCCAGTCTGCTGATCGTGGGACGGCGCATACGCCAGGCAGCCATCGGAGCACACATCGGCCCGGTCACACACGCGGTGTTGCACCACGCCACGACGCCCGTGGCGGTCGTCCCTCATCTCTGACCGGCGCAGGCCGCATCGCGGGACAGGCCGTGACTCCTCCCCCTCGTGGACGAGGGAGCTTCTCGCTGTGCCGGGTTGGCGTCGCGACGGGCCGGCCCGGCCCGTAGGACGTTCAGGGCGCCCACCGTGCCCGCGTGCGCGTGGTGGCCGCACGCCCGGCAGTGGAAGTCGTCCTGGGTGGGCCGGTTCTCCTTGGCGGTGTGCCCGCATGCGGGGCACCGCCGGAGGTGTTGCGGGGGTCCGCCGCCATCACCTGCCGTCCGGCTCCTTCCGCCTTGACGGCCAGGACTGCGAGGAACACCCCCCACCCGGCATCGGCGATCGAACGGTTCAGCCCGGCCTTCACGCCGGCCCCGTCGGGCAGGAAGCCGCCCGGATCACCGGGGGCGGGCCTGGGGGCCGGTGCCTTGCTCATGCTGCGGATCCTGAGGTCTTCGTGCGCGATGAAGTCGTGTTCCCGGACGAGGTCACACGCGGTCTTGCAGGTGTGGTCCAGGCGCTGGCGGCGGACCTTGCGGTGCAGCCGGGCCACCGCCTCTGCGGCCGTGCGGCACCGCTTGCTGCCGCGCCTGCACCGGGAAAGAGCCCGCTGTGCCGCTTCGAGCTTCGCGGCGGCCTTCGCCCCAAGACGGGGATTGGGCACGAACTTGCCATCTCGGCAAGCGCGCCCTGCCGGCCCACGGTGGGCCGTATGAGGAACTTGTACGCACCGATCATCCAGCCCACCCCCTTCCTGGCCGGCTTGCAAAATCCCACTCAGACCGTCACCCCAGAGGCGGAGCGAACTCCGGCGCTGCGCGCCTCCGGGGCAAGGATGCGTATCTCTCCCCTGCTGAAGCCGGGATACCCACACAAGACCACGGGTGGCCGGTCGGTCGATTGGCTCGCCCCGCCGGCCACCTGCCCGGCACGTGCCGGTTCAGCCCACGGCCGCACCGAGTGCGAGGAATCCGGCGACGGCTACCAGCAGGACACCCATCAGTGGTGCCATGAATCGCAGGTACCGGTCGTAGCGGACCTTGGCAAGGGCTAGGCCGCCCATGACGACGGCCGAAGTGGGCGTGACGAGGTTCACCCATCCGGAAGCCGACTGGTACGCGGTCACCACCAGGGCCCGGCTCACTCCGGCGAAGTCGCCCAGTGGAGCAAGGATGGGCATGGCGAGGGCCGCGTGGCCGGACGAGGAGGGGACGAAGAAGGCCAGTGGGAGGTTCACCACGAACATCAGAACGGCGAACACGCTGGAGGACGTGCCGGCCAGCGCACGCTGCAGGGCGTCGAGGACGGTGTCGGTGACACTGGCGTTGTTCATGACGACCGTGACTCCCCGGGCCAGCATGACGATCATCGCTGCTCCGATGAAGTCGCCCGCCCCGGCGGTGATGGCGTTCGCCGTCCCTTTCTCCCCCAGGCCGCCGACCAGCCCCACGGCGACCGCCGCGACGATGAACAGGGCGGCGAGTTCAGGGAAGTACCAGCCGAGTGTGGGCAGGAAGGTGACGTGCAGATCGGACCAGGGGACCACGGCGAAGATCATGAAGAGGAAGGTGACCGCGAAGAGGCACAGGACGGTGCGCTGACGACTCGTGAGTTTCTCTGCATCGCTGCCGTCGTGCTTGATGCGCAGGTCGTCCCCGGTCAGTGGTGTCAGTGAGCGGGAGGGGTCTTCGGTGACGCGGCGGGCGTAGCGCACGACGTAGGCGGCTGCCAGAGCGGTCAGACAGGCCCACATCACCAGCCGCAGGACGATGCCCTCTCCCGTGCCGATGCCGGCGCTGTCGGAGGCCACCCCGGTCGCGAAGGGGTTGACGGTGGAGGCAAGCGTGCCGACACCGGCTCCCACCATGATGACGGTCGCGGCAACCATACGGTCGTATCCCAGGCCCAGCATCAGAGGGATCATCAGCCCGTAGAAGCCGAGGGTTTCCTCGGCCATGCCGTAGGTGGTCCCTCCCAGGGAGAAGACCGTCAGCAGGACGACGAGGAGAAGGGTCCTGCGGTGCTGCAGGCGCTGCGCGAGCCGCGCCACTCCGGCCGTGAGTGCCCCGGTGCGCATCGTGACGGTGATGAACGCGCCCACGGCCAGAATGAAGAGGAACACTCCGGCCGCGCCGGCGAAGGAGCCGGTCCCGCCGGGCGTGGTGAGGCCGGTCCCGGGGTCGGTGACGCCGTACAGGCCGTTGACCGGGGAGAGGAACAGGTCCTTGAGCCGGTCCCAGAAGCCGGTGGTCATCTCTATGGGGTGGTAGCTGCCCGGGACGGGGCTGCCGTCCTTGGTGTCGTAGCGGCCGGCCGGGATGACGAACGTCAGGGCCCAGACCGCCACGGTGACGGCGATCAGGACGGTGAAGGCGGACGGGAACCGAAGCCGCCGCGGTCCGTCGGGCGCGCCGGAGTCCGGACTCGCCCCGGTCGGCTGCGGGGATACGGGTGCGCTGGGGAGAGTCATGTCAGGTCCTGTCGTCTGTCGTGGTCGGCTTTGCGGTAGCGGCCGCTGGGTGTGACGACGGTGCCGGTGGCACCGTCGAGGACGGCTCGGGCGTCTTCGAGAGCGCCGATGGCCGCCATACCGCCGGTGAGCTCGACGAACCGGCACACGGCGTCGACCTTGGGTCCCATTGACCCGGCGGGGAACTGCTGGGCTCTGAGAGCTGCGGGCGTGGTCTGTCCGATGGGCTCGGCGCCGGGGGTGCCGTAGCGGAGCGAGACGTGGGAAACGTCGGTGAGCAGCAGAAGGACGTCGGCGTCGAGTGCCTCGGCCAGCAGAGCGGCGGTGAGGTCCTTGTCCACCACGGCTTCGACGCCGGTCAGCTGCCCCTGTTCGTCACGGATCACCGGTACTCCGCCGCCCCCGGCGCACACGGCGACCGCTCCCGAATTCAGCAGTAGCCGGATCAGCCGGGTCTCCACGACGCGTTGCGGACGGGGCGAGGGAACGACGCGTCGCCAGTGGCCGCCGTCCTGCTTCACCCTCCAGCCGCGTTCGGCGGCCAGTCGCTCCGCCTCGGTCCGGTCGTAGACGGGGCCCACGAACTTGGCGGGGTCGGCGAAGGCCGGGTCGGCGGCGGAGACGAGGGTCTGGTTCAGCAGGGCGCACACCTGGCGGTCGGGCAAGGCGTTCTGCAGGCACTGGAGCAGCCAGTATCCGATCATGCCCTGGGTCTCCGCGCCGAGGACGTCAAATGGATAGGGCCTGCTCAGGGAGTGGTCGGCGGCACTCTGCAGGGCGAGTACCCCGACCTGCGGTCCGTTGCCGTGGGTGATGACGAGTTCGTGCTCGTGTGCGAGGGGGGCGAGGGCGGACACGGCGGCGCGGACGTTGGCGAGCTGCACGGCGGCGTCGGGTCGTTCCTTGCGGCGGAGCAGGGCGTTGCCGCCCAGTGCGACGACTACACGCATGGTGTGTTCTCCGGGGGGCGAGGGGTACCGGCTCAGTCGCCGAGGGTGGCGACGAGGACCGCCTTGATGGTGTGGAGCCGGTTCTCGGCTTGGTCGAACACGATGGAGTGCGGGGACTCGAAGACCTCGTCGGTGACTTCGAGCGCGGTCAAGCCGGTCCGGGCCGCGATCTTGGCGCCGACGGCGGTGTCGCTGTTGTGGAAGGCCGGAAGGCAGTGCATGAACTTGATCGCCGGGTTGCCTGTCGCCTTCAGGGTCTTCGCGGTCACCTGGTACGGCTTGAGCAGAGTGATGCGCTCGTCCCACATCTCGGGCGGCTCGCCCATGGAGAGCCAGACGTCGGTGTAGAGGAAGTCGACACCGGCCACGCCTTCGGTCACGTCCTCGGTGAGGGTGATCCGCGCGCCGCTGACGGCCGCCGCCCGATGTGCCTGGTCGACGACGTCGGAGGCGTTGTGCAGGGAACGCGGGCCGACCATGCGTACGTCCATGCCGAGCATGGCCGCGGTGATCAGCAGGGAGTTGCCGACGTTGTTCCTGGCGTCGCCCAGGTAGGCGAAGGACACCTGGTCCAGGGGCTTGTCGGTGTGCTCCCACATGGTGAGCACGTCGGCGAGCGACTGGGTGGGGTGCCACTGGTCGGTCAGGCCGTTCCAGACCGGAACGCCGGCGTGCCGGGCGAGGTCCTCCACCAGGCGCTGGTCGCTGCCCCGGTATTCGATCCCGTCGTAGTAACGGCCGAGGACACGGGCGGTGTCCTTGATGGACTCCTTATGTCCGAGCTGGGAGCCGACCGGGTCGAGGTAGGTCACGTGCGCGCCTTGCTGGTGAGCGGCCACTTCGAAGGCGCACCGGGTCCTCGTCGAGGTCTTCTCGAAGATGACGGCGATGTTCCTGCCGCGCAGCCGCTGCTCCTCGCGCCCCTCACGGCGGGCCGTTTTGATGGAGGCGGAGAGTTCCAGAAGGTGGCGGAACTCCCCGGGAGTGAAGTCGAGTTCCTTCAGAAACGGGCGCTGGTGCAGGTCGTCGTGCATGGCAGGCTCCTTGACACGTACAGGGGGTGTGCGGCGGACGGATGACCGGGCGGTGGCGGAGCGGTGGGCGCTCAGGCGGCCTCCCGCTCGATGGGACAGGTCATGCACCGCGGGCCACCACGACCCCGGCCGAGTTCGCTGCCGCGCACGGTGACGACCTCGATCCCGCTCTTGCGCAGGTAGGTGTTGGTGGTCACGTTGCGCTCGTAGGCGACGACCACGCCGGGTTCCACGGCCAGCACGTTGCAGCCGTCGTCCCACTGCTCCCGCTCGGCGGACCGGAGGTCCTGACTGGGGGTGAGGACGTTGATGGAGGGCAGGCCCAGGGCATCGGCGATGGCCTGGTCCGTGTGCTCGGGCGCATGGTCGGTGACCTTCAAGCCCTCCCCATCGGTGCCGGGTTCGATCGTGGAGGAGGGCAGCATGCCGAGGCCGGCGTAGCGGGTGAAGGTGTCACCGCTGACCATGGTCATGACGGTGTCGAGGTGCATGAAGCTGCGGCTCTTCGGCAGACTGACGGCCACGACCCGCCGGGCGGAGCCCGCGGCGAACATGCGCAGGGCGAGATTCTCCACGGCCTGAGGGGTGGTGCGCTCGCTCATGCCGACGAGCACCGCGCCGTTGCCGATGACCAGGACGTCGCCGCCCTCGATGGTGGCGGGGTAGGCGTCCTGCCCGTCGGTCCACCGGTGGAACTCCCCCTTCTCGAACAGGGGGTGGTGTCGGTAGATGGCTTCGAAGTGGACCGTTTCACGGCGTCGTGCCGGCTTGTTCATCGGGTTGACGCTCACGCCGTCGTACACCCAGCACGAAGTGTCACGGGTGAACAGATGGTTGGGCAGGGGTGCCAGAAGGAAGTCGTCGGGCGCCATGGCGTGCAGTCGCACGCTCGGTATCGGGCCCGTGCGTTCGAGCAGTTCGCCCTTGGTGACGCCGCCGATGAGGCAGGCGGTCAGTGCGGCCGGCTCCAGGCAGTCGAAGTACGTGCGGAGCCGGTCGGCGCCGAGGACGCCGAACTCACGTTCGTCGAAGACCCGGTCGAGGACGAGCTGCCGCGCGTCGATGGCATCCAGCGTCTCGGTGAGCAGGTCGGCGAGGAGGTGTACGCGCACTCCGCGGTCCCGCAGGACATCGGCGAAGGCGTCGTGCTCCTCGCGGGCACGCTTGGCCCACAGCACGTCGTCGAAGAGGAGGGCGTCCTTATTGGTGGGTGTGAGGCGTTTCAGTTCGAGGTCGGGCCGGTGCAGGATGACCTGCTTCAACCTGCCGGTCTCGGAGTCGACGTGAAAGGGCATGGGGTCCCCCGAAGGTGAGAAGGATGGTGCACGGGGCGAGCGCGGCACAGGACGTGCTGCCGGCCGGGCGTCCGCTGGGGGACGCCTCGGGGAGCACTTGAACTCTGTCACTCGCGTCCCCTCGCTCCCGGCCGCAACGGTCCCTGGTGGCGGGCCAGTCGGCACCCTCTGCGAGGACCGTTCGGTCGGTCCGCAGGGACCTTCGGCCCTGCTGGGCGACCGTCGGTCACCACGTGCGGCGGGGCGGGGCAGACCGAAGGTCAGGCGTCTGCGTGGGGTACCACGGCCACGGGGGACAAGCAGTGGTGCAGCACGGCGTGCGTGACGGCACCCAGGTGCGCGCCGACCGGCGACCGGCGCATGCGGCGGCCGACCACGACCAGCCCCGCGTCCCGTGAGGCGTCGACCAGATCGTGTGCCGGACGTCCGAGGGCGCACTGCGCGGTGACGGGGACGGCGGGAAACTTCCGCTGCCACGGCTCGAGCGCCTCGGCCAGGGCGGCCTCCTTGGCGGTGGCCACCTTCGCCGTCAAGACCTGTCCCACCGGGGTCGACTCGGCTCCGTGGAAGGGCGGAGGGCTCCAGCTGTGAACGGCCCGAACCGTGCCACCGTGCCGGTCGGCGTGAGCGAAGGCGAATGCCAGTACCGCGTCACTCCCGCTGGTGAGGTCCACCCCGACGACGACGGTGCAGGGCGGCTGCGGTTCGTCAGGCATGCCCGGGGAGCTGCAGTCCTCCTGCGACCCGCGAACGAACACGACCGGGCGAGAGGCATGTGCCGCGACGGCCAGGGAGACGGAGCCGAAGACGTATCCGGCTACGGTGCCGAGCCCCCGCGAGCCGACAACCAGCAGTTCGGCTTCCGCCGCCGCGGCACACAGCACCTCGGCCGGGTCGCCGCAGACATATGAGGTCGTCACCTCCAGAGCGGGGTGTGCGGCGCGCACCCGGTCCGCGACGCGGCGGGGGATCCAGTCGGTCTTCCGGTCGTGCTCCGCGTCCGTGCCGACGAGTGGGATGTGAACGTCCGGACGGATGTCCCACACATGAAGAAGTCTCAGCCCCGCCCTGCGGCGTGAGGCTTCGACGGCGGCCCATCGGACCGCCGCCGTGCTTACTGCGGAACCGTCGAGACCGACGGTGAGTGTGCGGGACATGTGCGGACCTCCGGGACGGGGCTGGGTGTTGCCCTCAGCCTGCTGGGCGCGGGAGGTCCGATGCAGGGGCCGCTGGTCCCTCGTCCGGGGCCCGAGCTGCCCTGAACGAGGCATCCGCCGCCACGGCGGCAATGGACGCCCGCCCTTCGACTCGGCCCGCTCGGCGTCGGTGAGGTGCCGGCAGGCTTCGTGGGCAGCGTCCGACTCGACTTGCCCAGCCGCCCCCGCTCCCGGCATCCGTCCGGATCGGGATCGACGGCGGTCCCGGGTCACACCCGCCCGGCCGGCCGGCGGGGCGCCCGCCAGCAGGCGAGCAGGTCGTCCGTCGTGGTGACGGTGGCGACCAGGGAGAGGGTGTGGCGGACCATCGCGGCGGTGTACTCGGCGGGCACACCGGCGATGCCGTCACGGGGCACCACGACGGAGTATCCGAGGTTCACCGCGTCGAAGACCGCATTGGGCACGGCGATGTTGGCCGAAACGCCGGTGACGACGAGGGTGCGGCATCCGAGGTTGCGCAGCAGCGCGTCGACGTCGGTGCCCGCGAGGGGGGACAGCCCGTGCAGCCGCCGCACCACGAGGTCCTGGTCGGCGACCTCGATGGGCTCGGCGACCCGGACCGCCGTGGTCCCGGTGTACTGCTGGACGGGGAGGCGTCCGGCGGCCCGGAACAGCCGGGCGTTGGTGTTCGCGCCGCGCCCGTCGGGCCGGCGCTCCGCGACCGCGTGCAGCACCTGGACGCCTGCTTCGTGCGCGGCGGCGACCAGTCGGGCGATGTTGTACAGGGCGCCCGACGTCCGTGCCTGTTCGGCGAGTTCGGGAAGCGCGCCGTCCCGGCCGACCACGCCCTGCTGGCATTCGACGGTGAGCAGCACCGTGGTGTCCGGTTCGACCTGCTGCGCCAGCTGCTGGTGAGTCGGCATCTTCTCCCCCAGGGTTCGGTCCGGCGTGGGCGCGCGACGCTAGTGCCCATTGCGTCAGGGGGAAAGACCACGCATCATTCCCCTCACCGATTCTGACGTTCCATCAGGTCGAGGGGAGCGATCGCCGTGACACAGCGCCGGGGCCGCCGGATCATGATGACCGAGAGCGAGCGCGACACCTTTCTGACGGCGCAGCGGACGTGCCGGGTGGCCACCGTGGCTGCGGACGGACGGCCCCATCTGGGGGCGTTGTGGTTCGCCTGGGACGGCCGGGCGCTCTGGCTGTACTCCCTCACGCGCAGTCGCCGCTGGGCGCAGCTGCGCAAGGACCCCCGGATCTGCGTCCTGGTCGACGACGGCGAGGCATACGGCGAACTGCGCGGGGTCGAGCTGTCTGGCGCGGCGGAGTTCGTCGGCGATGCCCCGCGGCGCGGTGAGCGGTGCCCTGCTCTCGACGCCCCGGAACGTTTGTTCGCGGGCAAGTACTTCGGCCTGGAGGAAATGCCGCACGACGGGCGGCACGCCTGGCTGCGGCTGGTTCCGGAAAGCGTCGTCTCCTGGGACTTCCGGAAACTGGGCGGCATCGGCTGAAGGGCGGGCCGGCTGAGGGACGGGGCCGACTGAAGGGCGGCCGTCCCCGGAGCGACCGGTCCGCGGGCGGGCCGTCGCCGTCAGTTCCCGGCCAGCTGCTCCCCCGCCGCGTACAGCGCGTCCACGGCCGCCCGGATGGACGGGCGGCGGTCGGCGTCGGCGCGCCAAACCGCGTAGACATGGCGGCGCATGGCGTGGCGCACCGGGACCACGCGCACACCCGGGGGGACGGGGCCGCGGCCGAGCCGCGGCGCGACGCTGACCCCGAGGCCCGCGGCGATCAGGGCGAGCTGGGTGGCGTGCTCCTCGGCGACATGGGAGATGCGCGGTTCGATCTCCTTGCCGCGCAGCGTGAACATCAGCCACTCGTGGCAGAACTCCCCGACCGGCCAGGTGATCCAGTCGTCGTCCGCGAAGTCCTCGAGGCCGACCTCGGTCCGCCGGGCCAGGGGGTGGCCTTCGGGCATCGCCACGTCGGCCTGGTCGTCGAGCAGCGCTCGCTTGGCGAGCCCCTCGGGCAGCGGCAGGGGCTTGTTGTACCAGTCGAGCACGACGGCGAGGTCGAGGTCGCCCCTGACCACGCGGCGTACGGACTCCTCGGGTTCGAGCTCCTCGCAGCGCACCTCGAGCCGGGGGTGGTTCTCGCGCAGGGCGGCCAGCGCGGCGGGGAAGAGTCCCCGGAGCGCGGTCGGGAACGCCGCGGCGCGCAGCTCGCCGACGACCCGGCCCCGCTGGGCCTCCAGGGCGGACTGGGCGATCTCGACCTGGGACAGGATCCGCCCCGCGTGCTCGGCGAGCAGCTGTCCGGCGTCCGTGAGGCGTACGCCGCGGCCGTTCTTGGCGAGCAGCGGCTGACCGGCCTCCCGTTCCAGCTTCGCGAGCTGCTGGGAGACGGCGGAGGTGGTCACGTGCAGCGCTTCGGCGGCGCCGCTGACCGAGCCGTGCCGGGCCACCGCGTCGAGGGTGCGCAGGCGCTCCAGGTTCAACATGTAAGCAACTCTAAGCTATCCAGTCGAGAAAATCTCGCTTGTCCTAAGAGATTGAACGCCGCATGGTGGTGACCATGAGCTCCGCGACCCGCCCGACGACCACCACCTCCCCGACGACCCCCACCACCCGCATCACGGACCGGCCGACCACCCGCTCCGGCCCCCGCCCCGCCGTCGACTGGCGCATCCGCTTCGCGGCGCTCGCTCTGATCTGGGGGTTCAGCTTCCTGCTCATCAAGGTGGGCACCGAGGGCTTCGCGCCGTTCCAGGTGACGCTCGGACGTCTGGTGTTCGGCACGGCGGTCCTGGCGGCCGTGATGGCGGTCAGGCGCGAACGGCTGCCGCGCGGCGCCCGGACCTGGGGGCATCTCGCCGTCGCCGCGTTCTTCCTCAACGCGCTTCCGTTCTCCCTGTTCGCATACGCCGAGCTCACGATCCCCTCGACGCTGGCCGGGATCTGCAACGCCACGTCTCCGTTGTGGGGCATGGCCCTGTCGATCGTGGCCCTGTCCGAGGACCGGCCGACCCGTCGCCGGGTGGCCGGGCTGGGCATCGGCTTCCTCGGGGTGCTGACCGTACTGGGAGCGTGGCAGGGCTTCTCCGGCGTCGACGCCCACGGAACCGCGATGGCGCTCCTCGCCTCGCTGAGCTACCCGGTCGGCTGGATCTACGTCCGCCGGACGCTGGCCGGCAGCGGAAGCTCGCACCTCTCCCTCACCGGCGCCCAGCTGTTCCTGGGGACGCTGCAACTGGCCCTGGTCACACCTCTGTTCACCAGCATGCCGACATCGTTCCCGGTGGTCCCGATGCTCGCGATCCTGGCGCTCGGCGCACTGGGCACCGGTGTGGCCATGCTCGTACAGTACGGCCTGGTCGCCGAGGTCGGCCCCACCACGGCGACCATGGTCACGTACTTCATCCCGGTCATCGCGACCGCGGCGGGTGTCGCGCTGCTCGGCGAGGACCTGAGCTGGAACACCCCGGTCGGCGCGGCCGTCGTGCTGGTGGGTGCCGCACTGACGCAGAGCAGGCCGAAGGCGCAGTCCGGTCAGTCGTAGCGCAGGCCAGGGCCCGGGCGGAGCGCGCGGGACACCGCCTCGGCGAGCGGCTCGATGTCGTCCGGAGCGAGGGTCGAGACGGTGAGGCGCACCCCGGGCGGCGAGGCGATGCGGAAGCGGCCGCCCGGGGCCACCGCCCAGCCGGCGTGCAGCAGTCGCGCGACCGCTCCGGTCTCGTCGGCCACCGGAACCCATACATTGAACCCGCTGCGCCCGTGGGCGACGACGCCCCGCTCCGCCAGCGCACGCACCAGGCCGTCCCTGCGTCCGCCGTAGGAGCGGGCCACCGCGACCGGGTCGACCGCGCCCGACTCCCACAGGTGCACCACGGCCATCTGCAGGAGTCTGCTGACCCAGCCGGGCCCGAGCCGCTGCCGGCCTCGGACCCGGTCGACGGTGTCGGGATCACCGGTGAGCACGGCGAGCCGGAGGTCGGGGCCGTACGCCTTGGCGACGGACCGCACGAACGCCCAACTGCGGGTCGCCCCCGCGAGCGGATGGAGGGGGAGGTCGACGATGCCGTGACCGTGGTCGTCCTCGACGAGCACCACGTCGGGGTGCTCGTCGAGGACGGAGCGGAGGGCGGTCGCGCGTCCGGCGCTCACCGCCGCTCCGGTGGGGTTCTGGGCGCGGTCGGTGACCACCAGCGCCCGGGCGCCCGCCGCGAGGGCCGCCCGGACCGCGTCGGGCAGTGGTCCCTCGTCGTCGGTTGCGACGGGTACGGGCCGCAGACCGAGCGCCGGCACCAGGTCGAGCAGCGAGCCCCAGCCCGGGTCCTCCACGGCCACGGCGTCACCCGGCCGCAGATGCACGGCCAGCACCCGCTCGATCGCGTCCAGGGATCCGGACAGCACCGCGACGGGCCCCTCCGGCACCCCGTCGGCGGCGAACGCCTCGCGGACATGACGGGCCAGCCCCGCGTCGACGGGATCCTCGCCGTACAGGCCGGGTTGCTCGGCGTTGCGCCGGGCGGCGGACGCGAACGCGTCTCCGAGAGGCGGGAGCAGGCCGGCGTCGGGGTTGCCGTCGGCGATGCCCCGGACGCCTTCGGGCACCTCGAAGGCCCGGGCATCCCGGGCGGTACTGGCCGGCCGGGGACGCACCCGGCTGCCGCGGCGTCCGGCCGTCTCGATCACTCCGCGTTCGCGGAGGGTGCGGTAGGCGGCCGCCACCGTGTTGGGGTTCACCTCCAGCCGGGCCGCCAACTCCCTCATGGGCGGCAGCAGTTGCCCGGGGTCCAGCTCGCCTGCGCCGATGGCCCGTTCCACGCTGGCCGCGATCTCCGATGCACGCCGGCCTTCGATCCGATACTCTCCTAGCACAAAGACGATTATGCACTAGTGCAATAGGGAGCGGCGATGCCGGACACCGCAGCCACCACCGACGGCTCCGGGGCCTACACCCCGACCGCGCGCACCGTCCCCACCCGGTCCCGCCACCGGGCGTCCTACGACCGCGAGGCAGTGCACGCCGTACTCGACGCCGACTACGTGTGCCACCTCGGCTTCATCCGGGACGGGGCGCCGGTCGTACTGCCGACGCTGTACGGGCGGGTCGGCGAGCGCCTCTACGTCCACGGGTCGACGGGGTCCCGTCCGCTGCGCATGGCCGGTGAGGCGGATCCCGGTCTCCCGGTCTGCGTCACCGTCACGCACGTGGACGGGCTGGTGCTGGCGCGCTCGGCCTTCCACCACTCGATCAACTACCGCTCGGTGGTGGTCCACGGCGTCGCCCACCAGGTCACCGACCCCGAGGAGAAGCACATCGCGCTCGACGCGCTTGTCGACCAGGTCGTCGCGGGCCGGTCGCGGGACTCCCGGCCGGCCAACGCCAAGGAGCTGGCGGCCACCGCCGTGCTGCGCCTGGACCTGGAGGAGGTCTCCGCCAAGGTGCGCACCGGCGGCCCGAACGACGAACCGGACGATCTGTCCCTGCCGCACTGGACCGGAGTCGTCCCCGTGCACCGGACGTACGGGGCGCCCGTCCCCGCCGACACTCTCGACCCCTCCATCGGGGTCCCGGGCTATCTGACCCTCCGCTGACGGAAGGGGCACATTCACCGGAAGGAGCGCAGGGAAGGCGCCGGAAGAACCCCGGGAAGATCCCGGAAGGACGCCGGGAGACGCCGGGGAAGCGCCAGGAAGAGGAGCCGCAGAGCCGACTCCGGACGCCCCTCCGCCCGTCGTCGGCGCCCGGTCCCGCCCGCCCGTCAGGTCGCAGGCATACGCCGGGCCGCGGCGGCCGCCCGCGTCTCCCCCCACGCGAGCCCCAGCACCGCCGTCAGCAGCAGCGCGGTACCGCCGGCGGTCGACAGGGTCAGCCGCTCGCCGAGCAGACCGACCGCGATGACGGCCGCGCTCACCGGCTCGAGGAGCATGATCACCGAGACGGTCGCGGCACCGACGACGGCCGCGCCGGCGAAGTAGAGGGCGTAGGCGAGGGCGGTGGGCACGGCGGCCACGTACAGCAGCAGCCCGAGGACCCGCAGCGGCTCCGTGGTGTGCGGCAGCAGTCCTTCCACGGAGGCGAGCGGCAGCAGGCACACCGCACCGACGGCGAACGCCCAGGCCGTGGTCCCCGACGGATCGGCCGGCTGCCCGTCGCGGCCCAGCCACCGGGTCAGCAGGGTGATGGCGGCGTACCCGGCCGCGGAGAGCAGTGCGAGGAGCACCCCGGCGAGCCGGACCGTACCGGCGCCGCCGCCCAGGACCAGGACGCCCAGTCCGGCGAGTGCGCCGAGCACCGCCGCGGAGCCGCCCGCGCCGAGCCGCTCCCCCATCGTGAGCCTCGCCCCGAGCGCGATGAACACCGGTCCGGCTCCCAGGGTGACGACCGTGCCGACGGCGAGGCCGGTCGCCTCGACGGCGGCGAAGTAGGCGCTCTGGAAGACCGTCAGGCCGAGGCCGGTCCCCAGGATCCTGAGCAGCCGGCGACGGCGCGGTTCCATGGGGGCCGCGGGCCGCCGCCGTGGCCTCAGCGCACGCGCCGCGAGCAGCAGCAGCAGCAGACCACCGACGCAGCGCCAGAAGGACAGGGCCAGCGGCCCGAGATCACTGACGCCGAAGACCAGGGAGCCGGCCGCTCCCGCGGTGCCCCAGGCGACACCGGCGACGACGAGGTAGAAGAGGCCACGCCCGACGGGCAGGCCGGAGGACGGATGGGACACGTATCTCTCCGCGTACCGTGCTGTCCCGGGGGATCCCGGGCCCCGGCGGGAACCCACGTCACAGGGCCGCGCCGACCCACCCCGCCGGGGGTGTGAGAAGAAGCCGGTCACGCGGCGCCGTACGCGGGCAGTGGAGGACCGCCAGGGCCGATGCCCCAGGACGCGGTTCTCTTCGGAGGACCCGGCCGCCCGCGTTACGCGGTGGGCGGGGGAAGCACGGTCTTGCGCATGACGGGCAGCCTACGTGGCCGCGGGGTCGGGCGCCAACCGGCCGTCGACCGCGTCGGCTGGGGCTCCGCCCCCGCCGGCGACCGGGCCGGACGGCGCCCTGGGCGCAGAGGACTGGGCGATGAACGCCCCGATCAGCACGATCGCGCCGCCGACGGTCTGCGGGAGGGACAGCGCCTCGCCGAGCAGCACCCACGCCAGTACGGTCGCGATGACCGCCTCCAGGCAGGCGACCACCCCGGCGACCTGCGGGGACAGCCTGCGTACCGAGACCACGCCCGTCACGTAGGCGAGAACGGTGGCGATCAGCACGACCCAGCCGAGCAGCAGTGCGGCCGGCACGGGGGTGCCGTTCATGTTCGCCTGCCCGGCCAGCACATGCCAGTTCAGGCCCCAGGGCCGGGCGACCGCGGTGAGGACGACCGTGCCGACGAGCAGTCCGTAGGCGATCACACCGAGCGGGTCGGGGGTGTCCTCGTCCGCACCACCCTGGTCGGAGAGGACGAAGTAGCCGACCTGACAGCCCGCGGCGGCCAGCGCGAGCAGCAGCCCCAGGGCGTCGAAACCGAGCCCGGACCACACCTCGACGACGCACGCCAGACCGCCGACCGCGAGCACGACTCCGAGGGCCGCGGCGCGGGTGACCGGCCGGCGCTGCACGAAGCGGACCCAGCCGAGCACCAGCGCCGGGGCGAGGTACTCGACGAGCAGGGCGACACCGACCGGGATGCGCGAGATCGCGGCGAAGTAGAAGGCCTGGACGCCCGCCACGGCGAGGAGTCCGAAACCGGCGAGCAGGGCGGGCCTGGTGATCAGCAGGCCGCGGTGGCGCCAGGCCACGGGCAGCAGCACCAGCGCGGCTCCGGTCACCCGTAGCCACACCACGTGCAGCGGATCGAGACCAGCTTCGATCAGCGGCTTGGCCGCGATACCCGATCCACCGAACGCGAGCGCCGACAGCAGGGCGAGTCCCAGCCCGGCGCTTCTTCCCTGAGAGGCGTGCATCGGCACATGATGACAGCAATCGTCAGGACCGTCATCAGCGTGACACCTGTCGAGACGGCGGGGCCGGATGACCGGTCAGGGCGGCGGGGTCGAGGCCCGCGTGCCGCAGCACCTCCACGGCCCGGCAGGCGGGGTCCGAGGCGAGCGCGGCGAGCAGATCGCGGCCGTTCGCACGGGCCTCACCCCGGACCCGGGCACGGCACAGCGCGCCGGCGAGGGCCGTCGCGGCGGCGGGCGAGAAGCCGGCGACGCCGGGCGGGAGCACGACGGGCGCCGCACCGGAGTCCTCCACCGAACCCTGCCAGCGCAGCCCGTAGCCGATGCTGCGCTGCACCAGATAGCCGAGGACTCTGGCGCACCGCCGGCCGTCCCCGAGGGCGGCACGTGCCGTGGGGTCCGACTCCAGGAGGGAGTGCAGGAGGTGGGCGGTGTCGGTCTGCCGGTCGGCGTCCCGCAGGGCGCGCCGCCGGGCGTCGGCGACCACCGAGGCCAGTTCGTCCGTGAGCCCGGCGTCGAGGCCGGTGGGACGCGGGCCCTGCTGCGGGGCCCGCCGTGTGGAGAGTTGCACATGTGTCATCCCACCAGTCATGGCGGCCCGGGCACATCCACGCGGGGAAGCATCCCTGCCTCCCACACAAGTCGGGCATCGGCGTCCGGGTTCTCCTCCTTGCGGATGAGATCGCGGATGTGTGCCCCGGAGGGGAGGCGCGGCACCGGCCGGCCTCCCGGTGAGCCGTTCTGACGGTTCATCAGTATTGAATATTGCAGCCCGTGCGGCTACTTTCCGCGACACGTTCCCGACTCGAAGGGGTGGTCGCATGGCCGAAGTCACCGCCGAGGCCCGCATCGAGGCACCGGCCGACAAGGTCTGGACCCAGCTCACCGACTTCACCTCGTACGGCGCATGGAACGCCACCCACACCTCCTTCCCCAAGGGCGGACCTGCCGCACTGGAGGTCGGCGAGACCTTCGAGGAGAACATGAGGCTGATGGGATTCCCGGCCGAGGTGGCCTGGACCATCGAGGAACTGGAGCCCGCCCGCGTCCTCGGCATCAGGGGCAAGGGGCCGATGGGCGTCGTCGTCGGCACCCGCTACTCGCTCACGCCGGACGGCGATGCGACGACCGTCCGCATCGACGGGGAGTTCACCGGCGCGGCCGTCTCCCTGATGGCGGGGAAGCTGAAGGACTCCGCCACCGCCGCGCTCGACGAGTCGCTGCGCAAACTGGCGGGTCTGGTCACCTGACCGCACCCGGGGAAATGCCCCCATGACTCCGGGGAATGACGGGGCCGCCGGGTCGACACCGATCGACGACGACCCGGCGGGCCGGTGCGCACGAGCCGCTCAGTGCTCGTCGGCAAGGATCAGATAGAGCTTCTTGCGGGCTTCGTTGACGACCGCGAGCGCCTTCTCGCGCTGCTCGGGCGTGCCGGTCTTCCAGACCTGTCCGAACGCCTCGAAGAGCCCGAAGCCGGCCTGCCGTATCTCGTTCATGGCCTCCCAGTCGATACCGCGGCCCACCTCCTCCCACGGAGCCTGCGGCCCGGCGTCGGCCTCGGTACGGCCGGCGTCGGTGAGCGTGAACAGCTTCTTGCCACCCTCGCTCTCGCTGGCGATCAGCCCCTCGTCCTCCAGCAGCTGGAGGGTCGGGTAGACGGAGCCCGGACTGGGCTTCCAGGCGCCGCCGCTTCGCTCGCCGATCTCCTGGATCATCTCGTAGCCGTGCATCGGGCGATCCCTGAGGAGCGCCAGGATCGAGGCGCGGACATCCCCGCGTCGCGCCCTGCCACGCGGACCCCCGCGGCCACGGCCGCCTCCGAAAGGCCCGCCGAACGGCGGCCCGAACGGCCCGAACGCGGCCCGCCACCCCTCGTGCTCACCCCGACCGTGATGGCCGGGTCCGCAATGCCCGTGTCCATGAGAGCGCATATCGCACCCCTTCCATCATTGACCTGTCGCGATGCCTCAACGATATATCGGAATAGTTCGCTCGACAATGCCCTTCCAGGAATCGGATGCCACCGGACGGCGATTGGCCTTGGCCCGCGGACTCACCGGGCCCCTAGCTTCGGCCCATGCGGATTCGAATCGTCGACGCCTTCGCCGACCGCCCCTTCACGGGCAATCCCGCCGGAGTCGTACTGCTGGACTCCGGCACCTTCCCCGATGACTCATGGCTGCAGCAGGTCGCCACCGAGGTCAACCTCTCCGAGACCGCCTTCGCCCACCCGCTTCCGCCGGGCGGCGCGGCCGACTGGGCACTGCGCTGGTTCACCCCCGGCACCGAGGTCGACATGTGCGGTCACGCCACCCTCGCCACGGCCCACGTCCTGCGGACGACGGGTGCCGCGACCGGCACGGTCCGCTTCGCTGCACGCTGCGGCGTCCTCTCCACCGAGGCCGACGACAGCGGGGAGATCACCATGGACTTCCCCACCGCACCGCTCACCGCCGTCGAAGCACCCCCGGGCATGGCGGAGGCGCTGGGCGCCGCCGTCGTGTCGTGCCACGACACCGGCGAACACATGGGAGACCTCCTCGTCGAACTCACCGACGAGGGCACCGTGCGCGGAATCACCCCGCACATCGCCGACCTCGCCGCCCGGTCCGAGCGGGGCATCGTCGTCACGGCCGCCGCCGACTCCGCCGAGAGCGGCTACGACTTCGTGTCCCGGGGCTTCTTCCCGAACCTCGGCATCGACGAGGACCCGGTGACGGGAAGCGCGCACACCGCACTCGCACCGTTCTGGTCCGCCCGCCTGGGCCGCACGACCCTCACCGGACTGCAGGCCTCGGCCCGCAGCGGACTGGTGCGCACCGAGCTGCGCGGCGACCGCACCCTGCTCACGGGCCGCGCCGTCACGGTCATCGACGGCGAACTGCTGTCCGCCCCGTAGACGCACCTCGGGGGCGTACGGAGCCCCGTACGCCCCCGACGCCTCCGCATCACGCGGTCGGCAGCCAGTCCACCTTCCCTGCGAGCAGCGCGTATCCGACGAAGGCCACGATGTCGAGCAGCGCATGGGCGGCCACCAGCGGCCCGACCCGACCCCACTTCCGGTAGAGCAGCACGAACACCACCCCCATCACCATGTTCCCGACGAACCCGCCGATGCCCTGGTACAGGTGGTACGAACCGCGCAGCACCGAACTCGCCACCAGCGCGGCATACGGACTCCAGCCCAACTGGCCCAGCCTGCGCAGCAGATACCCGACGACGATCACTTCCTCGACGATCGAGTTCTGCACCGCCGAGAGGACGAGGACCGGGATCTTCCACCACACGTCCGGCAGCGCTTCCGGCACCACCGTCAGATTGAAGCCGGCCGCCCGCGCCAGCAGGTAGAACGCCAGCCCGGTACTGCCGATGACGGCCGCCACCAGCGTTCCCCGGCCCAGGTCGGACCACGGGCGCGTCCGGTCGAAACCGATCGCGCGCAGCCCTCCGCAGCCCTCCCGGAACAGCAGGTGAGCCACGAGCGCGACCGGCACCAGCGCGGTCGTGATGCCGAACAGCTGCCAGGCCAGGTCGAGCCAGGGCCGCCCGGGCGCGTACGAGCCGTTGAGCGTGGCCGCCTGGTCCTTCAGGCCGCCGGGCTTGGTGACCGAGCCGACGAAACTGATCAGCGCCGACGCCGCGCTGGCCCCGAGCGAGAGCGCCAGGACGAGCAGCGTCTCGGATCGCAGGATCCTCCGCGACAGACCCTCCGCCGAAAGAGCCCCTGTCACACGTTCCGTCGCCACCCGCACACCCGCCTCCGCCGTGCCATCGGAGGTCAAGCTTGCCCGACGCGGAGGCACCGACGGTAACCAGGGCGGGCCCGCCCTCGGCGGCCGGACCACGCCGGCGCCCCGCCCGGGCGGGGTCAGACTGCGACCGTCGGCTCGGCCTGCACACCGACCGGCCAGGTGTGGACCGGGTCGCCCTGGTGCATCAGCTCGCAGTAGCGACGCGTGGTCGCCGCCAGCGCCGCGTCCCGTTCCAGGCCGCTCTCCAGTGCCCGGTGGTAGGTGGCGGCCTGCCACGACGCCCCGTTCACCCGCCGTCGGCAGCGCTCCTCGATCACCCCCAGGTAGAAGTCGCGGTCCGCGCGCTCGACGCCCCACGCGTCCAGCCCCGCCTCGGCCAGCGGCAGCAGCTCGTCCCGGACCAGCGTCACCACCCGGACCCGTGACAGACCGCCCGCCCGGCGCGGCGCCGGCCAGAGGACCTCCGCGTCGATGCCGTACCGGCACGCGGTGTCGAAGTTGCTCCCGGCGACGGCGAACGGCAGCCGGGACCACACCGGACGGGAGTCCTCGGCGAGGGCACGGACCAGGCCGTAGTAGAACGCGGCGTTCGCGATGACGTCGACGACCGTCGGTCCTGCCGGGAGCACGCGGTTCTCCACCCGCAGGTGCGGCACCCCGTCGAGCAGCCCGTACACCGGACGGTTCCACCGGTAGACCGTGCCGTTGTGCAGCACCAGCTCCTGGAGCCGGGGAACGCCGCCGTCGTCCAGCACCCTCAGCGGGTCCTCCCCGTCGCAGATCGGCAGCAATGCCGGGAAGAAGCGCAGGTTCTCCTCGAACAGCTCGTAGGCGGACTCGATCCAGCCCTCGCCGAACCAGGTCCGCGGCCGCACTCCCTGGGCCTGGAGTTCCGGCGGCCTGGTGTCGGTTGCCTGCTGGAACAGTGGGGGCCGGGACTCCCGCCACAGCTCCTTGCCGAAGAGGAAGGGCGCGTTGGCCCCGACGGCCACCTGCACGGGGGCGATCACCTGCGCGGCGTTCCACACGTCCGCGAAGCGTGCCGGGGTGACCTGGAGGTGCAACTGCACGGAAGTGCAGGCCGATTCGGGGGCGATCGACGCCGAGGTGCAGGTCAGGTGCTCCACACCGTCGATGTCAAGGGTGAAGTCCTCCCCCCGGGCCTGCAGGATCTGGTCGTTGAGCAGCATGTAGCGGTCGACGTCGGACAGGTTCGCCGAGACCAGGTCGTGCCGCCCGATCGTGGGCAGGATGCCGATCATCGCGATGCCGGCGTCCAGTTCCGCGGCCTTCCGGTGCGCGTAGCCGAGCCCGGTGCGCAACTCCTCCGCCAGCTGGTCGAATACCCGGCCGCCGAGCCGGTGAGGTGCGATGTTCACCTCTAGATTGAACATCCCGAGTTCGGTCTGGAAATCCCGGCTGGCGATCCGCTCCAGCACCTCCGCATTCATCATCCTGGGCATCCCGTCGGCGCCCACGAGATTCAATTCGATCTCCATCCCCATCAGATTCCTGGGCCGATCGAACCTCCCCTCCTCCAACAGCCTCCGCAATCCCTCCAGACACTCCTGGAGCTTTCGGCGGTAGCGCTGCCGATCGGACAGGTCGAAAACGCCTGCCACGACCTTCTCACCCATCGAAGCGTCCCTCCTCGAGCGGGCAGCCCGCAGCTCAGGGGCCACACATGTGGGTCGATACTGCCCAGACAGAGTGATCGATAACGCCCCGGTGACGCTTCGGCGAGTATTCTCTCAGCCCCCTGCATCCGGCACATTCATTCGGCAAGTCGAGCTCCGCTGCACCCCTCGGCCACAGCTGGTGAAATACGCCGACCATTTCCGGCCGTCCGCTACGGCAACCGGTTTCCAGGTCACGGCTCCACGGGTAAAGCAGAACCGGGAGATTCTTCGCGGTATTACCGCACCGGGCAGGCCTGATGCCGACTTGCGGCCTGAATCGGCGGTGACTAGAAGAATCACCGCATGAACACGCGAGGTATACACTCCGCGCACGAGGCAGAGAACCGGCGCCCCGGACGCCTGCCCCCTCAGGCCCCACGTGCTGACAGTGCCGTCCGCACCTGCCCTCGCACCACCGAGTCTCCCAAGTGAGAGGCGACCCACCATGCCGCTGCATGCCCTCCCGGCACCTGCGCCCGCCCTTCGCAGCGTCCTCACGGCTCTCGGTTCCCCCACCGCGGTCCACGAGGCCCGAACACCCGCACTGCGCACCGCCCAGGGGCCGCTGACCCCTGATCTCCCGCTCCCCGTGCACGTGCTGGAGAAGGCCGAACCGGGCACCCCGCCCCGGACCCGGCTGACCGGCTGGCGCTTCCTGATCCGCAGTGGCGAACGCCCCGTGGCGGCCGGGGAGAGCATGCTGACCGCGGACGGATGGACGTTCTCCCATTTCTTCGAAGGTCCCTACATAGAGGCCACCGAACGGGCCCTGCGCCAGGCGGAGGCCCTCAGGGCCGGCTTCCAGCCCCGTCTGCTGTCCGTACCCGAGCTCTACATGCTGACCCTGTGGCTGCACGGGAACGCCACGGCCGAGGCCGCCGACGGGCTGCCCGCGCCGACCGACCTGCTGGTTCCGCTGGCGCCCGCCCCACCGGGAATCGCGGCCCACCGGCCGCATCTCGTCGCCGATCTGCTGCCGGCCCTCACCCTCCGGCTGGCCCGCCCGCGTCCCCTGCCGGAGTCCGAACTCGCCCTCTGAAGCACGGCGAACGGCCCGCGCGGCGCCGCCCCGTGAACGGCCCGTCGCCCTCCGGAGTGACCCCTGCCGCCCCGTGACCCCTCGGTCACGGGGCGCATCGCTGCCGGTCCGGCCCAGGCGGACCAATACGGACTAGCCCGCTGGGGCCACGTCGAACCACCCGAACTGACGGGCCGGTTGAACTGAACCGCCCGCACGGGTGACGCGTCATTGAGCAGTAGGAAGAGCTGCTGTGAAATCCCTGCGGATCGACGCCCGTGGGGGAACACTGGGATCAGACCGAACGACACGGGGGGCGGCCATGACCGCATCGAGCAGCAGGACAGACACCTCTCCACAGCGAAAGAACGCATCCATGTGCCAGCACCAGCCACCTTGCCCATCAGCCGACTCCGCGGACCGGGAGGCCGCCCACGTCGTGGCGCACCACCCGGAACAGGGCTGGAGCCTGCTGTGCAACGGCGTCCTGTTCTTCGAGGACACCGGTGAGCTGCTGCCGGACGGACAGATCATCGCCCCGCACCGGCCGCTCGGCACCCGGCAGGTGATGAGGGCCGCCTGACGCGGCGGGGAAAAGGCCCCGGGGCCGACCCGGGAAGTCCCCGGAACCGGCCCCGGCGCATGCGCGCTGCCGCCGTCAGGCGTCGTACTCGTCCAGCGGCGGGCAGGAGCAGACGAGGTTGCGGTCGCCGAACGCGCCGTCGATGCGGCGCACCGGCGGCCAGTACTTGTCCGCGGCCGAGACGCCGGCCGGGAAGACCGCCTCCTCGCGGCTGTACGCGTGGTTCCACTCGTCGCCCAGCGCCGCCGCGGTGTGCGGCGCGTTGCGCAGCGGGTTGTCCTCGGCGGTCCACTCACCGGAGGCGACCTTCTCGATCTCACCGCGGATCGCGATCATCGCGTCGCAGAACCGGTCCAGCTCGGCGAGGTCCTCGCTCTCGGTCGGCTCGATCATCAGAGTGCCGGCGACCGGGAAGGACATCGTCGGGGCGTGGAAGCCGTAGTCGATCAGGCGCTTGGCGATGTCGTCGACGCTGACGCCGGTCGCCTTGGACAGCGGCCGCAGGTCCACGATGCACTCGTGCGCCACCAGGCCGGCCGGGCCGGTGTAGAGCACCGGGTAGTGCGGCTCCAGGCGCTTGGCCACGTAGTTGGCGGCCAGCACGGCGACCTGGGTGGCGCGCTTCAGGCCCTCGCCGCCCATGAGACGCACGTAAGTCCAGGAGATCGGCAGGATGCCGGCCGAACCCCACGGGGCGGCCGAGATCGGGCCGACACCGGTCTCCGGGCCCGCGGTGGGCTGGAGCGGGTGGTTGGGCAGGTACGGCGCCAGGTGGGCGCGGACCGCGACCGGGCCCACGCCCGGACCGCCGCCTCCGTGCGGGATGCAGAACGTCTTGTGCAGGTTGAGGTGCGAGACGTCACCGCCGAAGCGGCCCGGCTTGGCGAGGCCGACGAGCGCGTTGAGGTTGGCGCCGTCCACATAGACCTGACCGCCGGCGTCGTGCACCTCGGCGCAGATGTCGGCGACGTGCTCCTCGAACACGCCGTGCGTCGACGGGTACGTGATCATGAGCACGGCCAGCTCGTCGCGGTGCTGCCCGATCTTGGCCCGCAGGTCGGCAACGTCGATCTCGCCGTCGTCCGCGGTCCTGACGACGACGACCTTCATCCCGGCCATCACGGCGCTGGCGGCGTTCGTGCCGTGCGCCGAGGACGGGATGAGGCAGACCGTGCGCTGGGCGTCACCGTTGGCGCGGTGGTACGCACGGACGGCGAGCAGACCGGCCAGCTCGCCCTGGGAGCCGGCGTTCGGCTGGATGGAGACCTTGTCGTAGCCGGTGACCTCGGCGAGCCGCTCCTCCAGCTCGGTGATGAGCGTGAGGTAGCCCGCGGCCTGCTCCACCGGTGCGAACGGGTGCAGCTGGCCGAACTCGGGCCAGGTCACCGGCTCCATCTCGGTGGTCGCGTTCAGCTTCATCGTGCAGGAGCCGAGCGGGATCATGCCTCGGTCCAGCGCGTAGTCGCGGTCGGAGAGACGGCGCAGGTAACGCAGCATCGCGGTCTCGGAGCGGTGCTGGTGGAAGACCGGGTGGGTCAGGTACGCGTCGGTGCGCAGCGCGCTCTGCGGGAGCGCGTCCGGGGTCTCCGCGTCGAGGGCCTCGATGTCGGCTTCGACGCCGAAGGCGGCCCAGACGGCGGCGAGCCGGCCGCGGGTGGTGGTCTCGTCGCACGCGACGGAGACGTGGTCGGCGTCGACGAGGTGGAGGTTCACCCCGCCCTCGCGTGCGGCGGCGACGACGTCGGCGGCCCTGCCGGGGACGCGCAGGGTCAGGGTGTCGAAGTAGGTGTCGTGCACGACCTCGACGCCGGCGGCACGCAGGCCCGCGGCCAGCAGCACGGCGTAGCGGTGGGTGCGCAGCGCGATGTCCTTCAGGCCCTGCGGGCCGTGGTAGACGGCGTACATGCCGGCCATCACGGCGAGCAGCACCTGCGCGGTGCAGATGTTGCTGGTGGCCTTCTCCCGGCGGATGTGCTGCTCGCGGGTCTGGAGGGCCAGGCGGTATGCCTTGTTCCCGTCCGCGTCCACGGAGACGCCGACGAGGCGGCCGGGCAGGCTGCGGGCATAGGCGTCGCGCACGGCCATGTAGCCGGCGTGCGGGCCGCCGAAGCCCATCGGCACACCGAAGCGCTGGGTGGTGCCGACGGCGATGTCGGCGCCGAGCGCGCCCGGCGGGGTGAGCAGGGTCAGCGCGAGCAGGTCGGCGGAGACGGTGACGATCGCGCCGAGCTCGTGCGCCCGGTCGATCAGGGGCTTGATGTCGCGCACCGCGCCGGAGGCGCCGGGGTACTGGAGCAGAACGCCGAAGACGCCGCGCTCGGCGATCTCGTTCGGGATGCCCTGGCCGAGGTCGGCGACGACGATCTCGACGCCCGTCGGTTCGGCGCGGGTCTCGATGACGGCGATGGTCTGCGGCATGACGTCGGCGTCGATGAGGAACACGCCGTTCTTGACCTTGCCCACGCGGCGCGACAGGGCCATCGCCTCGGCGGCGGCGGTGCCCTCGTCGAGCAGGGAGGCGCCGGAGGTGGGCAGGCCGGTGAGGTCGGCGACCATGGTCTGGAAGTTCAGGAGGGCCTCGAGCCGGCCCTGGGAGATCTCCGGCTGGTACGGCGTGTAGGCCGTGTACCACGCCGGGTTCTCCATCACGTTGCGGAGGATGACCGGCGGGGTGAACGTGCCGTAGTAGCCGAGGCCGATCATCGGGGCCAGGACCTGGTTGCGGTCGGCCAGCGAGCGCAGCTCGGCCAGTACCTCGGCCTCGGTCCGGGCGTCCGGGAGGGCGAGGGCTTCGGCGTTCTTGATGACGTCGGGGACCGCGGCGGTGGTCAGCTCGTCGAGCGAGCCGTACCCGACCTGGGCGAGCATCTTGGCCTGGGCCTCTGCGTCGGGGCCGACGTGGCGCTGCTCGAAGGGGATGCCCCGTTCCAGCTGGGCGAGCGGGATGCGGTTGGCGGTCATGCGGAGGCCTCCTGGTCTCTACGACCTGCGAGGGGCACCACGACGCGGATGCCCGGACGGCCTCCCCCTCTGTCATCTCAACCTGAGAGCTTCACCGGGCCGTCCTTGGACGTTCCGGTTTTCACCGTCGGTGAGGTTGGGTTCCGTCCCGGGCTGTGCCCTTCCGGGCACGTGCCTGTCCGACGCCCACCCTGCTTTCCAGAGTGACCTCGTCCGTGCGGTACGGGTGCCTGAGAGATTCCGGGGAGGATTTGCTCCTTCGGCGCCTCCGGTCGGGGACCGGAGGACTCTCCCGCACGGGGTCAGCAGCCGCTGCCAGGGTACCAGCGAGGTTGCCGCTGTCCCCCTCGAGTGGCCGATACCACGGTTGTGCACTTTCGTAGTGGTACCAGGCTGATTGCGACCACTTGGAGGGACCGTGCAGACCGACATCGATCCGCGCAGCCTGATCGGGCGCAAGGCTTTCGACCGCGACGGTCACAAGATAGGCATCGTGGACGAGGTGTACCTCGACGACGCCACGGGCGTGCCGGAGTGGGCGGCCGTCCGTACCGGTCTGTTCAGCCGCGACGCGTTCGTGCCCCTGGAGCCGAGCAAGGTCGTGGACAACGCGCTGCGGGTCCCGTTCGAGCGGGCGCTGATCAAGGACGCACCGGACTTCGGCGTGGGCCGCCATCTGTCGCCGGAGCAGGAGCTGCAGCTCTACCACCACTACGGGCTCGACATCGAGTCCCCCGCGCCACCGTCGGCGTCCGGCAGGGACGAGGACTTCGGAAAGCTGGCGGGCGACCAGGACTGACCGTCGGGCGGCGCCCCGCCGCCCGAATGAGGTCCGGGCGCGGCGCCCGTGCGCCGGCGCAGCCGCCACCGTCGGCCGGTTCGCCCCGGCCACTGGCCCACGAGGAGCGTCCCGGCCCCTACTGGCCGCCCGAGACACAGGCTCGGTGAATCCCGCGAACATCCCCCATGGGCTGCGCCAACTGCGGGCCCGACCGGCCGCACGGGTTCGCACAGCCCCGCCGACCCGCGGGCCACCCGCGCCCGGCCGGACCTGGAAGGCCGGGCACTGGGCGGCCCGCTCCGCCTCGTCGTGCCCACAGCCGACGCCCGGCCGCCCGGCGCGCGCGACCACACAGGCCCGGCAGACCCCACCACACGCGACTACACGGGCCCGGTGGGCTGCTGGGCGGCACGGCCGGGCTCGGCCCGCTGGGCTGGCTCTGCCGGGCCGACGGGCGGTTGCCCGGGTTCCGAGTCGGTCGGCTGGTCGGGGGCCGCGGGAGCATCCGCGGCCTCGCGGACCAGCGGAAGCGGCTCCGAGGGCGACAGCTCGGGATCGTCGGTACGGAAGGTCCGCACCCGGCCCGGCGGCGAGTCGGGGGTTTCGAAGCGCACGGTCACCCTCCCCAGGCCGCTGCCCTGGACCCACCCCGGGCCGTACACCGCGTGCCGGACGTCATGACCGGGCGCCCACCGCCGCTCAGCCGGCGCCGGCGCCTCGGGGGCTTCGGCCGGCGCCGCGGGTTCGTGCGCCCCGCCCTCCTGTGCGACCGGCTCCCCCCCGGCCTGCGCGAACAGATCCTCCTGCGTGTAGTCGGCCAGACCCGACACGCCGACGCCCAGCAGCCGTACACCGCCCGTGGTGTCCACGGACTCCAGGAGCCTCCCGGCCGCCTCCCGCACCACCGCCGGATCGTCGGTGGGCCCGCGCAGCGTCTCCGACCTCGTAAGGGTCGAGAAGTCGTAGCGGCGCACCTTGAGGACGACGGTGCGGCCGGACCTCCCCGCCGAGCGCAGCCGCTGGACACAGCGGTCGGCCAGCCGGTCCACCTCGGTCCTGATCCGGATCCGATCGTGCAGGTCGACGTCGAAGGTGTCCTCGACGGACACCGACTTGGCGTCCCGGTCGGCCACCACGGGGCGTTCGTCGTGTCCGACGGCCATCAGATACAGCGAGGTGCCGTGGGACTTCCCCAGCAGCCGCACGAGCTCGTCCTCGCCCGCCTCCACCACATCGTGGACGGTCGTGATGCCGGCCCTGCGCAGATGCTCTCCGGTGGCCGGTCCGATCCCGGGGATGACCCGCACGGACATGGGTGCCAGCAACGCACGCTCGGTGCCCGGTTCGACGAGCACCAGGCCGTCCGGCTTGGCCTGCTCGGAAGCGATCTTGGCGATCATCTTGGAGGCCGCGAGACCGACGGAGCCGGTGAGGCCGGTGGCCGCCCTGATGTCCCTGCGCAGCTGCTCACCGGCCGCCCGCGCGCCGGCGCTGTCGTGGGCCGCTCCGCCCGCCTCCAGGTCGACGAACGCCTCGTCCAGGCTCAGCGGCTCCACCAGCGGCGACAGTACGGCCAGCAGGCCCATGACGCGCTCGCTCACCGACCGGTAGAGCTGGAAACGGGGGGTGAGGTACGCGGCGTTGGGCGCGAGCCGCCGGGCCTGCGCCATCGGCATGGCGGAATGCACCCCGAACCGCCGTGCCTCATACGAGGCCGTGGCGACCACTCCGCGCGGCCCGAGTCCGCCGACGACGACCGGTTTGCCGCGCAGACTCGGCTTCGCCGCCTGCTCGGCGGCGGCGAAGAACGCATCCATGTCGAGATGCAGGATCGTCGGGGCGGCTCTCACACCACTGATGCTGCCTCACAGCACTGACAACGCGACCGCACAACCGTGCGAACGAGGAGTGAGCACCGGGCGGTGCCTCAGACGGCCCGGTTGCGGCGTCTCGCGAGCTCGTCGCCGGGATGGTGGCCGATCAGCGTCTCGCCGGTGTCCACGCGCTCTCCGTGCAGCTGGGACAGCGCCGCCTCGACGTCCCGCCAGACGACGCCGACCGCGATGCCGAACACACCCTGACCGCCCTTGAGCAGGTCGACGACCTCGTCGGGCGACGAGCACTCGTACACCGTCGCGCCGTCGCTCATCAGCGTCATGCGTTCCAGGTCGCGGAAGCCGCGCTCCCGCAGGTGCTGCACGGCCGCCCGGATGTTCTGCAGGGCGACGCCGGTGTCCAGGAACCGCTTGACGATCTTGAGGAGGACCACGTCGCGGAAGCCGTACAGCCGCTGCGTACCCGAGCCGTAGGCCGGACGCACACTGGGCTCGACGAGACCGGTGCGCGCCCAGTAGTCCAACTGCCGGTAGGTGATCCCGGCCGCCGCACACGCGGTCGGCCCCCGGTAACCGACGCTCTCGTTCGTGGGGTCGGCCGCGCCACTGTGGAGCGGATACAGCCCGCCCCCGGCCGCCGTACCGTCGCCGCTGCTACTCACGCCGACCCTCCGTCCTTGACCTGCCACTCGACGGTAGGCAGTCACTCGGGGTGCGTCAACGATCGCCACACTCGGCACGCCGAGTGATAATCACCCTGAGAGTGGTTTCCCGTGTCCGAATTCCGGGAAAAGCTACTCGAATGTGCCGATCGGTCACGCCCAAGGCGTCGGATCGAACGTCGGCGACGTCACTGATTGCTGGTGCCGAAGTCCTCGGGCGAGATCTGGTCGAGGAACTCGCGGAACTTCTCCACCTCGTCCTCCTGCTCGTCCGGAATCGCGATACCCGCGTCGTCGAGCACCCCGTCACTGCCGTAGATCGGCGTACCGGTGCGCAGGGCCAGCGCTATGGCGTCGGAAGGCCTGGCACTGACCTCGACACCGCTGGCGAACACGAGCTCCGCGTAGAACACACCCTCACGGAGGTCCGTGATGCGCACCTCGGTGAGCTCTTGGCCCACCGCCTCCAGCACGTCCTTGAACAGGTCGTGCGTCAGCGGCCTGGCCGGAGCCATCCCCTGCTGAGCGAAGGCGATGGCGGTCGCCTCCCCAGGACCGATCCAAATGGGGAGGTATCGGTCGCCTCCCACTTCACGCAGAAGCACGATCGGTTGGTTGGAGGGCATTTCCACCCGGACACCCACGACGTCGAGCTCGTTCACACAGCAACCCTAGGACGTGCCTGCCGGGTTTGGGTAGTCGGGCTCCCCCGAGGTCAGTGCCGGCCCACCTTCAGAGCCGTACGGACCAGCGCCGCGTGCAGCCGGACGGACAGCCCGGCGAGATCCTTCGCCGTGGCCTCGGCATGCGCTCTGGTCTGCGGATTCCGGTGCCGGCGCAGCGGCGCCACCACCTGCTCGACCAGTCCGGCCTCACGGTCCGCCGAGGCCTTCATGGCCCGCAGGTGCCGCGGCTCCAGGCCGTACCGCCCAAGGTCGGCGACCAGCCGGGCCACCGTGACCGCCTCCGCGTCGTACCCGCCGTCCGGGCCCGCCTCGACCAGCCCGTACGACTCCCACTCGGCCAGCGCGCCCTCGTCGATCCCGGCGGCCGCCAGCAGCTCGGCGCGGCCTACACGGGCGGCCGTCACCCGGTCGGCCTCCGGCTCCCACGGCACGTCGAGCGCGTCCCGCGACCCGGACGGGGGCGGCAGCGCGACCTGCTCCCCTCGGTCCAGCGCGTCCAGGTGCTCCCGGATGACCTTCAGGGGCAGGTAGTGGTCACGCTGCATGCGCAGCACCTGGGCCAGCCGCTCGACGTCCCCGGCACTGAACTTGCGGTATCCGGACGGCGTCCGCTGCGGTTCGACCAGCCCCTCCGCCTCCAGGAAGCGGATCTTGGAGATGGTCACCTCGGGGAACTCGTCGCGCAGCAGGTTCAGCACCGTACCGATACTCATCAGCCGGTCGCCCGCGGTGGCGGTGCCGCTTCCGGCACCGCCCGTCGGTGTGTGCAGCATGGACCTTCCCTGAAAGGTCAGACGCTCCGCTGACTCGCGTAGAAGACCAGCCGGTACTTACCGATCTGGACCTCGTCACCGTTCGACAGCTCGACCGAGTCGATCCGCTCCCGGTTGACGTACGTGCCGTTGAGGCTGCCGACGTCGGCGACGGTGAACCGGCCGTCCGGACTGCGACGGAACTCCACATGACTCCGCGAAACCGTCACGTCGTCGAGGAAGATGTCGCTCTGCGGGTGCCGGCCCGCGGTCGTCAGGTCGGCGTCCAGGAGGAACCGGCTGCCCGAATTGGGACCACGCCGGACCACCAGCAGAGCCGAACCGTGCGGCAGCGCGTCGACCGCCGCCTGGGCCTCCGGGGACAGCGACGGCGGCGCGGCCGTCTGCCCCGTCATCTCCGCGTCGTACGCCTCGAGTCCGGAGATCGAAATCGTCGAGGTCGTCTCCGACGCGCGCTCACCGGCCACTCCGGGCCGCAACGGCGCACCGCAGTTGGAGCAGAAACGGCTCGCCTCTGCGTTCTGGTGCCCGCACCTCGTACAGACCAAGGCAGACATGGACGGATCCTCCTGCCGCGGCTGCCCCGCGGGGGCGTTGGACGTGTACGGGCCGGCAGCAAACCCTCCACCCGTACTTGAGGTTGATGCTTCCTCGAAACCTATGCGGCCGACACCGGCAGGGTCAACAGAAGACGCGCCCTGCGCGCCGGAAATGTCACCACCCGGACCAGCGACCTCGTCACGGAACAGCGGACGCTCGGCCGGCTGCTCCTCCGTCTGACCGTGCCGCGGAGCGCGATGACGTGCCGAGCCGCCATCGTCCTCACGTGCACTCTTGCCGAACAACTTCGCAAACAACTTCACGGGCGATTCCCCTTGACCGAAACAGACCCGCCCGTGGGGCAGGACGAACCCTCAATGAACACACCTGCCGACCCGGACAACATCACAACGTCCGTAACCGCTCGACAGTTTCCACCACTCGTCGCTCTTGTGATGCGCCGACCCCCCGCAACGTCTTGCCCTCGTCCGCCGGCCTTCGTCCACGACCGGATCACTGCGATGACGACCGAGCGTAGTCAGGCCGCTTCACCGGTCGCAAGGCGTCGACGACGATCTTCTCCGACCGGGTCACAGTGGCGGTGGCCTGCTCCTTCTCCAGAGTCTGCACCACACCACCGGGGATGTTGAGCGCAGGTTCCAGGTCCTGGGGCTTGCCGATGACCTTGAACCGGTAGGGCGCGGTGACCTTCTCGCCGTCCACCGCGATCCCGCCGGCGACGTCCGAGAAGAACGTGCCCGCCACCACCCGCACCCCGTTCACCTGGATCGCCTCCGCACCCGCCGCCCGAAGCTCCTGGATCGCATCGAGCAGCATGTCGGCCTCGGCCCCGCGGGCCGGGTCCTCGATGGACAGCTCGATGCCCGGTCCCTCGGCGGCCACCGTACCGGCCAGGACGCCGAGCTGCCGCTCCTTCTCGCGGGTCTGCTTCCGGGCCTCCTCGGCCTGGTCGGAGCTGCTCTCCAGCTCGGTGCGCTGGTCCTCCAGGCGCTGCTTCTCGTCCTCCAGCCGCTGCGTGCGGTCGTCGAGTTCGTCGAGGATGCGGACCAGGTCCTCCTGGCGGGCACCGCTCAGCGCGCTGTTGTCGCTGTTCGAGCGCACCTGAATGGCGAGACCGAGGCCCAGGACGAACAGCAGCAGCGCGACGACGAGTTGGGCGCGGGTGACCCTCGGCGGCCACAGCGAGGCGACGAGCCGCTGCCGGCCCGTGAGCGGCTCCTCCCGGGCTTCTGCGGGCCCGCCCGGGATCTCCTGGGACGCCTGCACCGGCACGGACGCCCGGGGATTCCGGGGCGGCTCAGGGTCCCGCGCAGCGCGCACCGGCTTCGCGGAGCCGGCCGGGTTCGCGCAGTTCACAGAGGCGGAGTTCACAGAGTCCGGGTTCGTAGGGTTCGCGGGGTTTGCGCGGTTCGCAGGGCTGCCGGGGTTCACGGCGGTCCCCGAGACCACGGGCCGCCTGCCGGCAGCCGGGCCGCGGGTCGGGCCGGGGTTGCCGGTGGCACCGGGGTGGCGGGGAACCCCGGGCTTCCTGGACTTCTCGGCCTGGTCCGTCGCCGCCTCGGGGGCGGTGGATGCAGCGGCCGCCGGGGACGGTGTGCGTTCCGCGGACGTCCTGGGCCCTTCGGACCGGTTGGGCCTCAGGGACACCCTGGGCACGTCGGACACCCTGGGTCCCTCAGACCCCTTGGGGCCCGCGGACGTCCTCGGCCCATCGGACGTCTCGGGCCCTGCGGACGTCCTCGGCAGGTCGGACGCCTTGGGTCCTGCGGACGCTGCCCTCGGCACGTCCGAGGCCTTCGGCTCCGACGTGTCGGTGGTCGCGTCGTCCGCCCCCGACTCCGCAGGCCGGTCGACCTGTTGGGCACGCGGCACAGCGCCGGTCACGGGTGCATCGCCCTCCGGCCCGCTCGTACGCCGAGCCGCCGGCCTCGTGCGCGGCTCCGGACGGGGCGAGGGCGACGGACGGTCCGACGGTTCCGGACGCGGCGAAGGCACCGGACGCTCCGCCTGCACCTGCTGCTCGGAGCCGTTGCCGTGGTTCTGTTCTTCGTTGCTCATCGGCCTCACGCCCGGAAGACATGCCGCCGGATTGCCGCGGCGTTGGAGAAGATCCGGATACCGAACACCACGACGACACCGGTGGACAGCTGCGCGCCCACGCCCAGTTCGTCCCCCAGGAACACGATCAACGCGGCGACGACGACGTTCGACAGGAAGGACACGACGAAGACCTTGTCGACGAAGATCCCGTCGAGCATGGCCCGAAGGCCTCCGAAGACCGCGTCCAGGGCGGCCACGACGGCGATCGGGAGATAGGGCACGACCACGTCCGGCACCTCGGGGCGGACCAGCAGTCCGACCACGACTCCCACGATGAGGCCCAGTACGGCGATCACGATGTGCCCTTCCCTGTGTCGGCCGCGCCCCTGCCGGCGCCGGCCTCCTTCGGCTGTGCTGTACGTACGATCAGACTCGGCGCGGCCGGCAGTGTGGCCTTCTCGAGCACGGAGATGCCTGCCCTGATCCCGTAGTTCTCCTGAAGAACGTGCAGGTACTGGCCGTCCGCGCTGTTCTGGAAGACGGTGCTCAGCTTCTTCCCGCTCCCCACCGCGAGCACCGTGTACGGCGGCACCAGCGGCCTGTTGTCGACCAGTATCGCGTCGCCCGCGGCCCGGATGGCCGAGAGCGCGGTGAGCCGCTGGTCGTTGATCGAGACGGCCTCGGCACCGGACTCCCAGAGTCCGTTCACGATGCGCTGCATGTCCCGGTCACGGACGCGTCCGGTGTCGGCGAAGCTGCGGTTCTCCCGCGGGCCGCCGCCGCCCTTGTCCGCTTTCTCGGCGTCGTCCACGACCAGCCGGATCCCGGGGCCGCTCACCGGCGTCGCGCCGGAGAGCAGAGCCACCAGGTCCGCCTGGTCTCCGCCGTGCTCCTTGAGCGCCTTGCGCTGCCGCTCACCGACCTCGCCCCTCAGGTCGTCGACGGTTGCCTGCAGTCGGTCCGCCGCTGCCGTCCCGGTCTCGATGCGGTCGATGAGCTCCTCGCGCTCCTTCGCCACCACCGGCGCGGTGACGCGCGCCTGGGCCGCCCCCAGGGTGACGACCAGGCCGGCGAGGACGAGCCCGGCCGCGAGGGCGAGCTTGGCGCGCAACGGCCGGGGCAAACCGGCCTTTCCCTTGGCGTCCCGACGTGCGGCGGCCTCGGCGTAGCCCTCGTCGAGGCTGTGATCCATGACATTGGTCAGCAGCGACATCGACGCGTCGGGGCGCGGAGACCATGTGCTCCGAATGGGGGGCTGCTGCGGCATGCCGCACATAGTCGCACGTCGCAGCTGCAACCGCCGAATGCCCCCATGGGTGTGCCGGGCGACGCCCTTCGGCGACGCCCGGCACCGGGTCAGCGGCCCGCGCTCTCCACGATCTGCGACCACTCGTCGAGCAGCGCCTGTGCGGACGCGTCATCGGGACCCTCGGCCCACAGGTGGGTGACGGCCTCGGCCACGTCGGGCAGGACCAGCACCCACCGGCCGTCGGCCTCCACGACCCGCACACCGTCGGTCGTGTCGACGAAGCGGTCGCCCGCCGCCTCCACGACCCTGCGCATGACGAGCCCCTTCACCGCCCACGGGGTCGCCAGGTCACGTTTGAGGACGTGCGCCTGCGGTATGCGGGCATCGATCTGGCTCAGCGTGAGCTGGGTGCGCGCCACCAGTCCGATGAGCCGGACGAAGGCGGCCGCCCCGTCGAAGACGCTGCTGAACTCCGGCACGATGAAGCCGCCTCGGCCGTCTCCGCCGAAGATGGTGTTCTCTTCTCGGCCGACCCGGGTGAGGTCGTCCGGCGACGTGGTCGTCCACTCGACCTGGGTGCCGTGGTACGCGGCGACCTGCTCCGCGATCCTCGTCGTGGTGACGGGCAGGGCCACCCGGCCGCTGCGGCGTTCGGCGGCGACGAGGTCGAGCATGACGAGCAGGGCCCGGTCGTCCTCCACGATCCTGCCGCGTTCGTCGACGAGCGACAGCCGCTCGCCGACCGGGTCGAAGCGCACGCCGAAGGCCGCCCGAGCCGACGCCACTATCTCGCCGAGCCGGACGAGGCCCTGCCGCCGTGCCTCCTCGGACTCGGTGGGCCGTGACTCGTCGAGCCCCGGATTGATCGTCAGCGAGTCGACCTTGAGGCGGCCCAGCAGGCTGGGGAGCACGAGGCCGGCACTGCCGTTGGACGCGTCGACGACGACCTTCAGCCCGGACTCCGCGATACCGGTGGTGTCGACGTTGCGGAGCAGGGAGCCGGTGTACGAGTCGAAGACACTGGCGGGGAAGTGCAGATCGCCGATCTCGCCGGGGAAGGCCCGCCGGTACTCCTGCCGGGCGTAGACACGGTCCAGTTTGCGCTGGCCCGCCTGCGACAGGTCGGCCCCTCTCTCGTCGAAGAACATGATGTCCACGGAGTCGGGCACACCGGGCGAGGTACGGATCATGATCCCGCCCGCACTTCCGCGGGCCGTCTGCTGACGGGCCACCGGCAGCGGCACGTTCTCCAGGTCGCGCACGTCGATCGCACTGGTCTGGAGCGCCGAGATCACGGCACGTTTCAGGGCCCGGGCACCACGGGAGTGGTCACGGGCGGTGGTGACCGTGGCGCCCTTCTTGAGCGTGGTGGCATACGCACCGGCGAGTCGGACGGCGAGTTCGGGAGTGATCTCGACGTTGAGGATGCCGGACACTCCGCGGGCGCCGAAGAGATGTGCCTGACCGCGGGACTCCCAGATCACCGAGGTGTTGACGAAGGCGCCGGCCTCGATGGTCTTGAACGGGTAGACCCGCACATTGCCCAGGACAATCGATTCTTCACCGACGAGGCACTCGTCACCGATGACCGCGCCGTCCTCGATACGGGCCGCGCGCATGATGTCGGTGTTCTTCCCGATCACACATCCACGGAGATTGGCCTGCTGCCCGATGTAGACGTTGTCGTGGACCACGGCCCGGTGCAGGAATGCCCCGCTTTTCACGACGACGTTGGAGCCTACGACGGTGTGCTCGCGGATTTCGGCGTCCGCCTCCACTTTGGCGTAGTCGCCGATGTAGAGCGGTCCCCGCAGATCGGCGTCCGGATGTACTTCGGCTCCTTCGGCGACCCAGACTCCCGGGGAGATCTCGAATCCGTCGATCTCCACGTCGACCTTGCCCTCGAGGACGTCGGCCTGGGCCTTCACATAGCTCTCGTGGGTGCCCACGTCCTCCCAGTAGCCCTCGGCGATGTAGCCGAAGATGGGCTTGCCCTCCTTCATGAGCTGCGGGAAGACATCACCGGACCAGTCGACCGGAACGTCCGGTTCGACGTAGTCGAAGACTTCCGGTTCCATCACGTAGATACCGGTGTTGACCGTGTCCGAGAAGACCTGTCCCCAGGTCGGCTTTTCCAGGAAGCGCTCGACCTTTCCCTCCTCGTCGACGATCGTGATGCCGAATTCGAGGGGGTTGGGCACACGGGTCAGGCACACCGTGACCAGTGCGCCCTTCTCCTTGTGGAAGTTGATGAGATCGGTGAGGTCGAAATCGGTGAGTGCGTCGCCCGAGATCACCAGGAACGCATCGTTCTTGAGGGCCTCCTCGGCGTTCTTGACGCTGCCTGCGGTACCGAGTGGCTTTTCCTCGTTGGCGTAGCTCAGCTCCATGCCGAGCTCCTCACCGTCGCCGAAATAGTTCTTCACCAGCGAAGCGAGGAATTGCACGGTGACGACGGTCTCGTTCAGCCCATGCCGCTTGAGCAGCCGAAGCACGTGCTCCATGATGGGCCGGTTAACCACCGGCAGGAGCGGCTTGGGCATGCTCGACGTCATGGGGCGAAGGCGAGTGCCCTCGCCGCCGGCCATTACGACGGCCTTCATGTCGGAAGCGTCCTCCTTGAAGAGACGACAGTCCAGCCGACTTCACCCGTCCGGGTACAGGCCCTCATGACGTGCGCGGGCCGGCCACACTGCACGGCGCCGCTTCGACGAGCTCAATCGGCCACGTTGTCCGCCCTCACGAGTCGGCGGACCTGAACTACGTAGAGGATCCCTGCCCACCAATACAGAGTTGTACCCCATCCGGCGAACGCCCATCCGAAAATCGCAGCGAGTGTGGCGAGCCACCCGCTTCCGTCGCTGAGGAGGAGCAAGGGGAAGGCGTACATCAAGTTGAAAGTCGCAGCTTTCCCGAGGAAGTTCACCTGTGGCGGGGGATAGCCGTGCCGCCGGAGGATGGCGACCATCACCAGCAGCATCGCATCGCGGGCCAGCAGCACCAGGGTCAGCCACAGCGGGAGGATCTCCCGCCAGGTCAGACCGATGAGGGTCGACAGAATGTAGAGGCGGTCCGCGGCCGGGTCGAGCAGCCGGCCGAGACTGCTGATCTGGTTCCATCGACGGGCGAGCTTGCCGTCGAGGTAGTCACTCACCCCGCTGAAGGCCAGCACCAGCAAAGCCCAGCCGTCGCTGTTCGGGCCACCGAACTCGGGCCTGAGGATGAGCCACAGGAACACCGGCACACCGGCGAGGCGGGCCATGCTGAGGATGTTGGGGATGGTGAACACGCGGTCCGTCTGAACGCGCGTCTCCTGGACCTCCACCCGGGGGCCTCCTGTGGGAACGCAGAAACAATGCCCCCTGACCCTACAGTCAGCGAACCCCGGACCCTGCAGGGGGGTACCCCACAACGCAGGGAAGCCCCGCACCTCACGGTGCGGGGCTTCCCCATTCACAATTAGTTCGGCGGCGTCCTACTCTCCCACAGGGTCCCCCCTGCA
>NZ_JBVICA010000006.1:309507-371934 GCF_055573115.1 Streptomyces sp. NPDC030222 | reverse complement strand
TACGGCCGTTCGCTCGAATGGGCGACGTCCTGCCCGCCGCCGCGGCACAACTTCCTCACCCTGCCGCGGATCCGTTCCGAATCCCCGGCGTTCGATCTGCACCACCCGGAGATCGCGGCTCTCGACCAGCTCGAGAACGTGCCCCCGGCGCACGTCACGGCGGTCTCGGGCGGCAAGGAGGCCGGCAAGTGAAGATCCAGGGCAAGATGTTCATCTGGCTCAGCGTCTTCGTCCTCGTCATGGCGATCGTCTATGGCGTGTGGTCGGAGGAGCCGGCCGGCACCACCGCGCTGGTCCTCGGTTTCGGCCTGTGCATCATGATCGGCTACTACCTGGCCTTCACGGCCCGGCGTGTCGACGTGGGCGCCCAGGACAACAAGGAGGGCGACGTCTCCGACGACGCCGGCGAGCTGGGCTTCTTCTCCCCGCACAGCTGGCAGCCGCTCTCGCTGGCCTTCGGTGGCGCCCTGTCGTTCCTCGCGGTGGCGCTCGGCTGGTGGCTGCTGTACTTCTCCCTGCCGATCATCCTCATCGGGATCTTCGGCTGGGTCTTCGAGTACTACCGCGGTGAGAACCAGAACCAGTAACGACTGAACCGCTCACGCGGGACAGAACGAACACGGGCCCGGACGCCACCCTTACGGGGCGTCCGGGCCCCTCGTTTGCAGTCTTCCGGCGCGCCGCCGTTGACTTCGCTCCATAGCGTGTGCTCATGAGCAACCCGCCATCCATACGCATCGTTCTGAGCTGCATTCTGGTGGCCGTTTCGCTCGGTGCCGGCGCCGCCGCGTGCACCGGGTCCTCGGACCACCCGCTCTCCGCGAAGCCCTACGACGCGGTCGACCAGGTCGCCTTCAACGGGCCCAGGGGCAACCGCAAGGTCGACCCGGACAAGCCCCTGGAAATCACCGCCAAGAGTGACGACGGCCGGATCACCGACGTGACGGTGACCGACGCCGCGGGCCGCGTCATAGCGGGTGAACTCACCGCGGACGGCAGGCGATGGCACAACACCGTCCCCCTCGCCGCCGGTGCCCACTACACCGTCCGCGTCGGCACCGAGGACGAGGACGGCGCCCCGGGCCTGCGTACGCTGACGTTCGAGACCTCGTCGGTCAGGAGGGTCCTCGGGCTCACCTTCGGCCCGCAGAAGGGCACATACGGGGTCGGACAGCCCATCACGGTCACTCTCAGCACCCGGCTCAAGGACCGGGCCTCCCGGGCCGTCGTCGAGAGTGCCCTGAAGGTGGAGTCCGAACCGGCCGTCGAGGGTTCCTGGTACTGGGTGGACAGCAAGACGCTGCACTTCCGGCCGCGGGAGTACTGGCCGGCCGACGCGACCGTCCGGGTGCGGAGCAACCTGGAGGGCATCAAGGTGCGCGAGGGCCTCTACGGAGGCACCTCCGACCCCCTTGAGCTGAGCATCGGCGACCGGCTGGAGGCCATCACCGACGCCTCCGCCCACCACATGACCGTCAAGCGCAACGGCGAAGTGATCAACACCATTCCGGTGACCACCGGCAAACCCGGCTTCTCCACCAGGAACGGCATCAAAGTGGTGCTCGGCAAGGAGTACAACGTCCGTATGCGGGGCACCAGCATCGGCATACCCGCGGGGTCCTCGGAGTCCTACGACATGGACGTGTACTACGCCACCCGGGTCACCTGGAGCGGTGAGTACGTCCACGCGGCGCCCTGGTCGGCCGGCTCCCACGGATACGCGAACGTGAGCCATGGCTGCACCGGTATGAGCACGTCCAACGCCGCCTGGTTCTACAACACGTTCCGGCAGGGCGACATAGTCAAGGTCGTCGGCAGTCTCGGTGCCGACATGGCGCCCTTCGGCAACGGCTTCGGCGACTGGAACCTGTCCTGGGAGAAGTGGCAGCAGGGCAGCGCCCTGACCTCGGGCGCCGCCGGGGGCAAGGTCGCCCCGGTCGAGCAGGCGCGCCTGCGGCCCCTGGTCTGACCGGCGGACTCCCCGTCCATGGCGTCCGGAAGGGCGGCATGGACGGGGAGCACCGGGGAGCGGGCCCAGGGGGTGTCCGGTGGATCACGGCCGGGCCCGGCCCGCCCGGCACCGCGGCGTGCGGCGTTGTCGTCGGTCGCCGGTGCTCCGCATGGACTCGCCCCCTGCCTTCGGCGGGAGGACCTTCATCCCCGGCCTTGCCGTCCACGGCACCGGACGACCCGGGCTGTCCGGCCCCGAGCCACCGAGCACCCGCTAGGCGGGGGTGGGCGTGCCGTTGTTCAGCCGGCTGCGCAGCAGCGCGGCCAGCGTCTCGGCGAACTCCACCGGCTCCACCGGCAGCGTCACCGCGGCGTCCGCGCGGCTCCAGGTGGCCAGCCAGGCGTCCTGCGGGCGGGCGATCAGCACCAGCACCGGCGGGCAGCGGAAGATCTCGTCCTTGATCTGCCGGCAGACCCCCATACCGCCCGCCGGGACCGCCTCGCCGTCCAGCACACACGCGTCCACGCCGCCCTCCTCCAGGGCCTTCAGTACGGCGGGCAGCGTCGCGCACTCCAGGTACTCCACCGGCGGGAGATCCGCGGCGGGCCTCCGTCCCCCTGCCAGTCGCACCTGCTCGCGCGTGTTGGCGTCGTCGCTGTAGACCAGGACCGTGGCGGTCGGCTGCATGGTTCCTCCGCACTTCATCGGGTGACGATGCGCGGGATGCTACTCCGTCCGACAGCGTGTCAACACCGGTAAGCGCAGGTCTCCGCTGGGCCGTTCGGGCTGGACACACGGTACTGACACACCGAACGGCACCCCCCGGAGTGAGGGCGGGATAAGCGCCCGACATAATGTCGGTCGTGGCGACAGCAACGACAGTAGATACCGGGCACGCGCACCCGTCGGTCAATCGGCCGAACCTCACCAGCGTCGGAACCATCATCTGGCTGAGTTCCGAGCTGATGTTCTTCGCGGCCCTCTTCGCGATGTACTTCACCTTGCGATCGGTGACCGGCCCCGAGTACTGGACGGAACAGGCCTCGTTCCTGAACTTCCCCTTCTCGGCGACCAACACCACGATCCTGGTGCTCTCCTCCCTCACCTGCCAGCTCGGCGTCTTCGCCGCGGAGCGCGGTGACGTGAAGAAGCTCCGCTTCTGGTTCGTGATCACCTTCATCATGGGTGCGATCTTCATCGGCGGCCAGGTGTACGAGTACACCGAGCTGGTCAAGCACGAGGGCCTCTCGCTCTCGTCCGGCCCCTACGGCTCGGTCTTCTACCTGACCACCGGCTTCCACGGTCTGCACGTGACGGGCGGTCTCATCGCCTTCCTGCTGGTCCTCGGCAGGACGTACGCGGCCCGGAGGTTCACTCACGAGCAGGCAACCGCCGCCATCGTCGTGTCCTACTACTGGCACTTCGTCGATGTCGTCTGGATCGGCCTCTTCGCCACGATCTACATGATCAAGTAATCGGGCACCGCCCGATCCATTCCAGAAGCATCGACGCAGAAGATCCTGACACCGGGGTAATCCGTGAAAAAGCTCTCCGCACGACGACGCCATCCGCTGGCGGCGCTCGTCGTCCTACTCCTCGCGCTGGCGGCCACTGGGGGGCTGTACGCCGCGTTCGCGCCCGCGGACAAGGCGCAGGCAGACGAAACCGCCCAGTCCCTCGCCATCGAGGAGGGCAAGAAGCTCTACACCGTCGGCTGCGCCAGCTGCCACGGGACCGGCGGTCAGGGCACCTCCGACGGCCCGCCCCTGGTCGGCGTCGGCTCCGCCGCAGTGGACTTCCAGGTCGGCACCGGCCGCATGCCGGCGCAGCAGCCGGGCGCCCAGGTGCCGCGCAAGAAGGTCATCTACACGCAGCCCGAGATCGACCTGCTCGCCGCGTACGTCGCCTCCCTCGGCGCCGGCCCGATCACGCCCACCGAGAAGCAGTACAGCCCCGAGGGTGCGGACATCGCCAAGGGCGGCGACCTGTTCCGTACCAACTGTGCCCAGTGCCACAACTTCACCGGTGAGGGCGGTGCCCTGACCGAGGGCAAATACGCGCCGAACCTCGACGGTGTGAGCCCGAAGCACGTCTACGAGGCCATGCAGACCGGCCCGCAGAACATGCCGTCCTTCCCCGACACGACCCTGCCGGAGAAGGAGAAGAAGGACATCATCGCGTACATCAAGGCTGTGAACAGCGACGAGACGCCGTCCCCCGGCGGCCTGAAGCTCGGCGGTCTCGGCCCGGTCAGCGAGGGTCTGTTCGGCTGGATCTTCGGTCTCGGAGGCCTCATCGCAGTCGCCGTCTGGGTCGCGGCCCACACCGCTAAGGCCAAGAAGTCATGAGTAGCCAAGACATTCCAGAAGAGAACCTGCCGAGCGAGCAGGGAACCGTGCACACCGCGGTGGCAACGGTGACCGAAGACCCGTTCGCCGATCCGGGGCTGCCGCCTCACAAGCCGCGCATCCAGGACATCGACGAGCGGGCCGCCAAGCGCTCCGAGCGCACGGTCGCGCTGCTCTTCACGGTGTCGATGCTGGCCACGATCGGCTTCATCGCCTCCTACGTGATCTTCCCGGTCGACAAGATCGTGTTCATCTGGCCGCTCGGCAATGTGAGCGCCCTGAACTTCGCGCTGGGAACCACGCTGGGCGTCGCCCTGTTCTGCATCGGCGCCGGCGCGGTCCACTGGGCCCGCACGCTGATGTCCGACGTGGAGGTCGCGGACGAGCGTCACCCGATCGAGGCGAGCCCCGAGGTCAGGGCCAAGGTCATGGCGGACTTCGCGGCCGGTGCCGAGGAGTCCGGCTTCGGCCGGCGCAAGCTGATCCGCAACACCATGTTCGGCGCGATGGCCATGGTGCCGCTCTCCGGCCTGATGCTGCTGCGCGACCTCGGCCCGCTGCCCGAGACCAAGCTCCGCCACACCATGTGGGCCAAGGGCAAGCTGCTCGTCAACCAGAACACCCACGAGCCGCTGCGTCCCGAGGACGTCGCCGTCGGTTCGCTGACCTTCGCCATCCCCGAGGGGCTGGAGGAGCACCAGCACGACTTCCAGACGCAGATCGCCAAGGCCGCCCTGATGATCGTCCGTCTGCAGCCGGGGGACATCAAGGACAAGCAGGAACTCGAGTGGTCGCACGAGGGCATCGTGGCCTACTCGAAGATCTGCACCCACGTGGGCTGCCCGATCAGCCTCTACGAGCAGCAGACCCACCACGTGCTCTGCCCGTGCCACCAGTCCACCTTCGACCTCTCCGACGGCGCCCGTGTCATCTTCGGCCCGGCCGGTCACGCCCTTCCGCAGCTGCGGATCGGTGTGAATGAAGAGGGTTACCTCGAGGCGCTCGGCGACTTCGAAGAGCCCGTCGGTCCTGCCTTCTGGGAGCGCGGATGAGCACCGTGACGACTGACAAGCACAAGGCGTCCCGCGGTGAGCGGGTCGCCGACTGGGCGGACGGCCGGCTCGGCATCTACAGCCTGGCCAAGGCCAACATGCGCAAGATCTTCCCGGACCACTGGTCCTTCATGCTGGGCGAGATCTGCATGTACACGTTCCTCATCATCATCCTGACGGGCGTGTACCTGACCCTGTTCTTCCACCCGAGCATGAACGAGGTGGAGTACCACGGCTCGTACGTGCCGATGCAGGGCATCCTGATGTCCGAGGCGTTCGCCTCGACCCTGGACATCAGCTTCGACGTCCGCGGCGGTCTGCTCATCCGGCAGATCCACCACTGGGCGGCGCTGATCTTCCTCGCGGCGATGTTCGTGCACATGATGCGCGTCTTCTTCACCGGTGCGTTCCGGAAGCCGCGCGAGGTCAACTGGGTGTTCGGCTTCCTGCTGTTCGTCCTGGGCATGTTCACCGGTTTCACCGGTTACTCGCTCCCGGACGACCTGCTCTCCGGCACCGGTGTCCGCTTCATGGAGGGCGCGATCCTGTCCGTGCCGGTCGTCGGCACGTACATCTCGTTCTTCCTCTTCGGCGGGGAGTTCCCGGGCGGGGACTTCGTGGCCCGGTTCTACTCGATCCACATCCTGCTGCTGCCGGGCATCATGCTCGGTCTGATGGTGGCTCACCTGATCCTGGTCTTCTACCACAAGCACACGCAGTTCGCGGGTCCCGGCCGGACCAACAAGAACGTCGTCGGCATGCCGCTGCTACCCGTGTACATGGCGAAGGCGGGAGGCTTCTTCTTCCTGGTCTTCGGCTTCATCGCCTTCCTGTCGGCGATCGCCACGATCAACCCGATCTGGGCGCTCGGCCCGTACCGCGCGGACCAGGTGTCCACCGGCGCCCAGCCCGACTGGTACATGGGCTTCGCCGAGGGTCTGATCCGAGTGATGCCGGGCTGGGAGATCAACGTCGCGGGCCACACGCTCGTCCTGGGCGTGTTCATCCCGCTGGTGATCTTCCCGCTGATGCTCGGCGTGATCGCGGCCTACCCGTTCATCGAGGCCTGGATCACCGGAGACAAGCGCGAGCACCACATCGCGGACCGGCCGCGCAACGCGCCGACCCGCACGGCGTTCGGCGTCGCGTGGATCACCGCCTACACGATCATGCTGATCGGTGGTGGCAACGACATCTTCGCCACCCACTTCCACATGTCGATCAACGCCATCACCTGGTTCGTCCGGATCTTCTTCTTCGTCGGCCCGGTCATCGCGTTCATCGTCACCAAGCGGATCTGCCTCGGCCTCCAGCGCCGGGACAAGGACTCGGTGCTGCACGGTCGCGAGACCGGCATCATCAAGCGCCTGCCGCACGGTGAGTTCATCGAGGTCCACGAGCCGCTTCCGCAGGGCCGGCTGCACACGCTCACCGCGCACGAGCAGTACCAGCCGCTGGAGCTCGGCCCGACGGTCGACGAGAACGGTGTGGAGCGGAAGCCGACGCGCAAGGAGAAGCTGCGCGCCAAGCTGAGCAAGGGCTATTTCGGTGAGGGCAGCCAGATCCCCAAGCCGACCGCCGAGGAGCACCGCGAGATCACCAGCGGTCACGGCCACCACTGACGGCCGTCATCGCCCGGTACCACGGAGAGGGCCCCGCAGGACACGTTCCTGCGGGGCCCTCTCCCGTGTCCGCCCCGTCCGTGGTCACCTCGGCCCACAATGCGGGCGAGCCCCCGGGGCCCGGACGACGTCGATAGGCTGGACCCGGGCATGAGGTGGGCCGACGCCGGGCGTCGGCACCGCTGTGCTGCCCGCGACCGATCCGCTGAAGACCCAGGAGCGTGGAGCACATGAGCACCGTTCCCAACGCCGGTTCTCCCGCCGGAGGCGCAGCGCAGAACTGGCCCGACGTGCTGACCGCGCTGCTGGCCGGAAGGGACCTGAACGCGGACACCACGGCCTGGGCGATGGACCGCATCATGCGCGGAGAGGCCAGCGACGCGCAGATCGCGGGCTTCGCGGTGGCGCTGCGTGCCAAGGGCGAGACGGTCGAGGAGATCTCCGGCCTCGTCCGCACCATGTACGCGCACGCCAGACTGATCGAGGTCCCCGGCCCCACCGTCGACATCGTCGGCACCGGCGGCGACCGGGCCAAGACGGTCAACGTCTCCACCATGTCGGCGATAGTGGTCGCCGGCACCGGCGCGAAGGTCGTCAAGCACGGCAACCGTGCCTCCTCCAGCGCCTCCGGTTCCTCGGACGTGCTGGAGAAGCTGGGCGTCAACCTGGGCATCAGCCCCCGGCGCGTCGAGGAGGTGGCCGCCGAGGCAGGGATCACCTTCTGCTTCGCGGCCAACTTCCACCCCGCGCTGCGGCACGTGGCCGCGGCACGCAGGGAGCTGGGGATCGCCACCACCTTCAACTTCCTCGGCCCGCTGACCAATCCGGCCAGGGTGCGCGCCCAGGCCACCGGTGTCGCGGACGCCCGGATGGCTCCGATCCTCGCCGGGGTGCTCGCCGAACGGGGCTCCTCCGCACTGGTCTTCCGCGGTGACGACGGACTCGACGAGCTCACCCTGACCGGTACCTCCACGGTGTGGATCGTCCGGGACGGCGGGGTACGGAAGACCTCCTTCGACCCGCGCGACGTCGGCCTCGGCCTGGTGCCGATCGAGGCGCTCAGGGGTGCGGACGCCTCCTACAACGCCGACGTGGCCCGTCGGCTGCTGGACGGTGAGCAGGGTCCGGTCAGGGACGCGGTGCTGCTCAACTCGGCCGCGGCACTGATGGCGCTGGAACCCGCCGACGCCCCGATGACCGAGCAGATCGCCGCGGGCATGGCCAGGGCGGCGCACTCCATCGACTCGGGCGCGGCCAAGGCGACGCTGGAGCGCTGGGTGGCGGCGACCAACGCCTGAATCCCGTAGGGACCCAGTACCGGCCGGATTCCCTTTCCGAACCACGTTCTCCGAACTACGTTCCTGGATTCCGTTCCGGCCGGATTCCGTTCCTGCTGGGATCCGGTCGGGGTGGATTCCGTTTCTGCCGGGATCCGGTCGGGGTCGATCCCGTTCCGTTGGAATCCGGTCAGACAGAACCCGTTCCGCTGACTCCGGTCCCCGTTGGATTCACTGGCGACCGCGTCCCGTCCGGCGGATTCCCGTCCTGGCTGGATTCCGCGCCGGCCGTATCCCGCCCCGTATCCCGCCCCGCGTGCCGCACCGTGCCCGCCGGAGGTCCTCCTGCGGGCACGGCCGTCTCGGGATGTGGACCTCCCGTGCTCACCCGGGTGCGATGTGTGTCAAGATGCTCACCAGGTCATGAGTGACAGCGACTTCGGCCCCGGCCCGCTGTCCGGCAACCCTCCGTCCGTGGCGGGGTGCCCCGGGTGAAGACCAGGCCGTCGGCAGCAAGGCCCGCGGCAAGCGCGGACCCCTTGTGCCCCTGGGGTCCTGGTCCCGAGGGAGCAGCCTCGTGAGCAAGCGAATGCAATAGGGCGTCACGCCCCTCTCCGCGTACCCCTTTCCTTTTCCACCGCGCCGTTCTCCGGGCCCTTCCGTGCCGTCGTGCCTCCGGACGCCCGTCGCCGCGGTGTACTCGCCTGCCTCGTACGGGAGTTCACCATGTCTGTCACCAGTGCCGCCGCCGCTCCGACCGTCTGTCCGCCCCTGCCGGTCCTGGGGAGGGACGTCCGGGTCCCGCTCGTCACCGGGGGCGAGGTCGGCTACGCCGCGCTCGACTACGCCGCCAGCGCCCCCGCCCTCCAGCGGGTGTGGGACGACGTCGCCGCCTACGCCCCGTACTACGGCAGCGTCCACCGCGGCGCCGGATACCTCTCGCAGCTGTCCACCGACCTCTTCGAGAACGGCCGCACGGCCGTCGCCGAGTTCCTCGACTGCCGCCCCGCGGACCAGGTCGTCTTCACCCGCTCCACCACCGACTCGCTGAACCTGCTCGCCGCCGCGCTGCCGCGGGACTGCCGGGTCTTCGTCTTCGAGACCGAGCACCACGCGTCGCTGCTGCCCTGGCGCCGGGACCGGCTCACCGTCCTCGACGCGCCGCGCAGTCCCCGGCAGGCCGTGGAGACGCTGGAGCAGGCCCTCGCCGACCGTGCGTCGCGCGGCCCCGCGCTGGTGTGCGTCACCGGAGCCTCCAACGTCACCGGGGAGCTGTGGCCGGTGCGGGAGCTGACCGCGGTCGCGCACGCGCACGGCGTCCGCGTCGTGCTGGACGCCGCCCAGCTCGCCCCCCACCACCCCGTCTCGGTGCGCGAGCTCGACGTGGACTGGGTCGCGTTCTCCGGCCACAAGCTGTACGCGCCGTTCGGCTCCGGGGTGCTCGCCGGCCGTGCCGACTGGCTCCAGGAGGCCGAGCCGTACCTCGCGGGCGGCGGCGCCTCGCGCACGGTGGCCCGCGGCGCCGGTGGTGACATGGAGGTCGCCTGGCACACCACCGCGGCCCGTCATGAGGCCGGCTCCCCGAACGTCATCGGGGTGCACGCCATCGCCTCCGCCTGCCGGGCCCTGACCGAGGCCGGCTGGGAGTCCCTCGTAGCCCGGGAACAGCACCTGCTCGCGAGGGTCCGCGCGGGCCTGGCCGAGGTGCCGCAGGTCAGGGTGCTGTCCCTGTTCGGTGACGATGCCCCGCGGGTCGGGGTGATCTCGTTCGTGGTGGACGGCTGGAACAGCTCGCACTTCGCCGCCGCACTGTCCGCCGAGTACGGCATCGGTGTGCGCGACGGATTGTTCTGCGCGCATCCGCTGGTCCGTTCACTACTCGGCGGCGACCCGCAGGAGCCGGGCGAGTGCGGTGCGCCGGAGTCCGGGCCGGACGAGAGGCCGCTGAGTGCGGTCCGGGTCAGCTTCGGCGCCGGAACGCCGGACGAGCACGTGGAGCGCTTCGTGGCCGCCGTCGCGGAGCTGGTCCGCGACGGCGCCAAGTGGAACTACCGCACCGAGGACGGCCGCTGCGTCCCGGCGGTCTGACGAGGTCCGAGGCCCGGTGCTGCGATGCCCGGCGGTCCCGGGCCCTCGGCGCTACGGGCCTCGCTCAGCCCTCCAGGCCGATGGCGAACGCCGCCTCCAGGTCGTGCTGGGAGTACGTACGGAACGCCACGTGCGTGTCGGTGACCTCCACGCCGGGGATCTTGCTGATCTTGCCGGGGATGATGTCGGCCAGGTCGTCGTGCTTGGCCACCCGCACCATGGCGATGAGGTCGTAGGTGCCGGTGACGGAGTAGACCTCGCTGACGTTGTCCAGGGCCGCGATCGTCTCGGCGATCTCGGGAATCCGGTCCACGCTGGTCTTGATGAGCACGATCGCGGTGATCACGGCTGGCTTTCTCCCTCTGTGCCCGTGGCTTGGGGCTTCACTCTAGCCCTACCGCGGAAGCGGCCCCAGGCGTAGAGAAAGCCCGCGCAGAATCCCACCAGGTGCGCCAGATAGGCCACGCCGGGTCCGCCGCTCGCCTGCCGGGCCGCCAGCCACTGCAGGACGAGCCAGAACACCAGAACCATCCACGCGGGGAAGCGCAGCGGCAGGAAGAACAGGAACGGATAGAGACTGGTGACGCGGGCCCGGGGAAAGAGATAGAGGAACGCGCCGAGCACTCCGGAGATCGCCCCGGAGGCCCCCACGAGGGTCCGGTCCGACTCGGCGTACACGAAGGCGTACCCGACGAGCGCCAGATAGCCGGAGCAGAGATAGCACAGCGAGAACTGCGCCCGGCCCATCCGTTCCTCGGCCATCGCCCCGAATACATAGAGGAACAACAGGTTGCCGAGCAGATGCAGCCAGCTCCCGTGCACGAACAGGGCGGTCAGCGGGGTGAGCACGGCCCGCGCGGAGCCCTGCACCAGGTCGGCCGGGATCACGCCCCACCGGGCGAAGTGCTCGCTCTGCGCGGACAGCAGCGCGTCGCCCCGTCCGTAGACCGGATTCAGTCCTGATACCGGACCCAGGACGAAGACCAGACAGCAGATTCCGATCACGCCGTAGGTGATCAACGGCCCGCCGCGCAGCAGCGCACTCACTCCCCGCCAACCGATCATGCTCAGAGGATGACCCAAACGGTCCGAACCGGACAGACCGCCTCGCCGTGACATCGTCTGCCCGCCAGGCCATAGGGTGACGGCGGAGAACGACGGAGCACGACGAGGAAGAGGACGCACCCATGACGACCGTTCCCCGGCCCACGGCCGAGACCCGGTGGCGCTGCACGCTCTGCGGCAACCTCACCCGGTTCGATGTGACCCGCACGTCGAAGGTCGTCGAGTACGTCCATCTCGACCTGGCCGGGGAGCCGGCCGTCGAGGAACGCGAGGTGCTCAGTGAGACCATCGAGTCGGTGCGCTGCCGTTGGTGCGACGCGGTGGACCGGATCGAACTAGTGAAGAGGCCAGATGCCGACTCCTGACGGGGAGCGGCGGCCGGAGCAAGTGGGGTGACGGATTGTGGAGCAGTCAAGCGGCGCTGAACCGGCCGGTTCGGCCGACGACGCCGCCGAGGCTCTCGACCGCCCTCTCCCGGAGGGAGTGAGGCGCCGGGTCGTCGCGCTGGTGGCGGACGCGTTCGGCGGACTCACCGTCACCGAGCTGCCCGCCCAGCTGCGGCAGTACGTCCGGTTCACCCCTTCCCGGCGTGCCAAGTTCGCCGGCAACGCCATGGCCGCGGCGCTGGAGACCGATGCGCTCTTCCGGCAGCGCATCGGTGAGCGGATGCGGGAGGGCCAGTCCGAGCTGGCCGGTGCCGTGGAGGCGGGCACGCCGCCCGCCGCCGCCGACCCGCTGGACGTCGCCGCCGTCGCGTACGTGCTGCGTCCGGAGGGCTGGGTGAAGCTGGTCGAGGCGGCCGGCGAGGAGGCCCAGCGCGCGGACGCCGAACGTGCCGACGAGGCCGGTCGGCGTGAACTGGAGCGGCTCCGCGAGGAACTGGCCGAGGTCGGGGAGCGCGCCAAGGCCGAGACGGAACGGTTGCGCACCGATCTGGAGGCGGCCCGCAAGGAGGCCGAGGTGCTCCAGCGGAAGCTGCGCAGCGCGCTCAGCGACGTCAAGCGCGGCGACGCCGCCCTGCGCAAGTCGCAGGCCGACATCGACGGGGTCAGGGCTGAGGCCGCCGCGCAGGTCGCCGCTGCCGAGAGCGAGGCGCGCCGGCTGCGGACCCGGCTCGGTGAGGCCGAGGCGGCGCTGGAGGCGGGCCGCCGGGCGGTGCGCGAAGGCCGGTCCGTCGAGGACATGCGCTTGCGGCTGCTGCTGGACACCGTGCTGGACGCGGCGCAGGGGCTGCGCAGGGAGCTCGCCCTGCCGCCCGCGTCGGTGCATCCGGCGGATACCGTCGACGCGGTGGCGCCGGGCAGCATGACCCCGAAGGACATCGCGGCCAGGGCGCTCTCCGAGACCGATCCGGCGCTGCTCGACCAGCTCCTCGCGCTGCCGCAGGTGCATCTGGTGGTGGACGGCTACAACGTCACCAAGACGGGCTATCCGACGATGCCGCTGGAGAAGCAGCGGTTGCGGCTGCTGGGCGGGCTCGCGATGCTCGCGGCCCAGTCGGGTGCCGAGATCACCTGTGTGTTCGACGGCGCGGAGCTGGCCGCCCCGGTACTGCTCGCCCCGCCGCGGGGCGTCCGGGTGCTGTTCAGCAAGCCGGGGGTCACCGCGGACGAACTGATCCGCCAGCTGGTGCGGGCCGAACCGCCCGGCCGGCCGGTGGTCGTGGTCTCGGCCGACCGTGAGGTCGCCGACGGAGTGGCGAGGGCCGGCGCCCGGCCGGTGGCGTCCGTCCTGCTGCTGAAGCGGCTTTCACGCGCCTAGCGACCGGTCCGGTAACTCCTGGGCGCAATGCCCGTATTTGACCTCAAGTGTGATCTGCGGTGCGTCAAGTCGCCATTACCGCCAGTGGGATCACCGTAAAAAATGGCTATCCGGAACGAGTTTTTTCTCATCAGGATTTGAACTGATCACGAGAGGGTCACTAGGGTCTGGCCTCGTACCTTCACGCGGTCGTTCACTCAGCCGGGGTGACCGTGAAGAAACCGCCGAGTCTGCGTAGTTCGGCGGCTCAGGAAGAAGGAGCTCGCCTTCGTGGCGTCCCACCGTCGACCCAAGCAGCCGAGCCGCGCCCGTGTGACCGTGCTCACAGCGACCGCCGCCGCGGCCGTCGCGCTGACCTCCCAGGCCGCCCAGGCGGAGCCGAAGCCTTCCAAGACCGAGGTCAAGGAGAAGGTCGACAAACTCTACGAAGAGGCGGAAAAGGCCACCGAGCAGTACAACGGGGTCAAAGAGCAGCAGGAGAAGCTCGAGACCGAGATCAGTACGCTCCAGGACAAGGTCGCCCGCGGCCAGGACGACCTCAACACCCTGCGCGACAGCCTCGGTTCTATGGCGAGTGCGCAGTACCGCTCCGGAGGCATCGACCCCTCCGTGCAGCTCTTCCTCTCGGCCGACCCGGACGACTACCTCGACAAGGCGTCCGCGCTCGATCAGATCACCGGCAAGCAGACCGAGTCGCTGCGGAAGATCCAGTCCAAGCAGCGGACCCTCGCGCAGCAGCGCAAGGAAGCCCAGGGCAAGCTGGCCAACCTCGCCGACACCCGCAAGTCGCTCGCGGCGAAGAAGAAGGAGGTCCAGGGCAAGCTCGACGAGGCACAGCGCCTCCTCAACTCCCTGACCGCCAAGGAGCGCGCCTCCCTCGCCGCCGCCGAGACACGTGCCGACCGCACCGAGTCCCGGCCCGACCTCGGCAACGGCGTCCCGGCCTCCCAGCGCGCCTCGGCCGCGCTCTCCGCCGCCAAGACCAAGATCGGCTCGCCGTACGTCTGGGGCGCCACCGGCCCCAACTCCTTCGACTGCTCCGGTCTCACCTCCTGGGCGTACGCACAGGCCGGTGTGAGCATCAGCCGCACCTCGCAGGCGCAGGCCAACAACGGCACCCGCATCAGCCGCGACCAGCTCAAGCCCGGCGACCTGGTCTTCTTCTACGGCGACCTGCACCACGTCGGCCTCTACGCCGGCAACAACCAGACGCTGCACGCCCCCAAGCCGGGCGCCAACGTCCGCTACGAGTCGCTGGACAACATGCCGTTCATGTTCGGCGTCCGCATCTGACGACTGCGGCCGCCCCGCCGACCGACGCCCGCGCCCCCATCCGCATCCGACACCCAGTCGGTGCCGCCCGATCGGGCGAATTGCGGAACACCGCGCCGACCGTACGCCCCGCCGGTGACCTGTGGTCTCCTGCGGGGCGTCAGTCTGTTCGGAGCCAACGGTCGTTGGACGCCGCCCGCCGCACGGCTACTGTCCGGCGTGCAGTTTCCCGGCAGGGCTGCCGGAGACCTTCGGCAGCAGCGGAAGGAGTGCGGCTTCCTGTGGCGTCCCATCGCCGACACGTACATCGCGGCCTCGCCCAAGGCACCCGCGCCACGGTTCTGACCACGGCGGCGGCCGCCGCCGCTACGGCCCTCGGGACCACCCCGGCGGCCGCCGAACCGCACGATCCGGTCCACGCCGGAACCGCCGCGCGGACCAGGCTCGACGGCCTCTTCGAGCAGGCCGAGAAGGCCACAGAACGGTTCAACAAGGCCGACGAGCGCGCCGACCGGCTGCGCGCCCGGGTCCGTGACGCGCAGGACGCCGTGGCCCGCGGACAGGACCGCATCAACACGATGCGGGCCGGTCTCGGCCTCTACGCCGGCGCCCAGTACCGCGCCGGCGGTGTCACCCCGGCCCTCGCGCTGCTGCTCTCCGAGAACCCGGACAGCTATCTCGACAAAGCCTCCGCCCTCGACCGGATCACCGACCGGCACACCGGCGAACTCGACGAACTCCGGCACGCCCGGCGCAGACTGGACCAGCAGCGCGCCGAAGCCGTGCGGATGCTCGCCGAACTGGAACGCAGCCGCGCGGACGTCGCCCGGCACAAGCGGAGCGTCGAGGCCAGACTCGCCGAGGCCCGCCGGCTGCTCAACGCCCTCCCCGACGCCGAGCGAGCGGCCTACGACCGGGCTGCCCGCGCGGGCAGCGACGAGCCGCTGCTCCCGACGGGCGGGTACGGAGCCTCCTCGTCCCGGGCCGCCGCGGCGGTGGCCGCCGCCCAGCGGGCCCTCGGCAGGCCGTACGTCTGGGGCGCCAGCGGCCCCGACTCCTTCGACTGCTCCGGCCTCACCCAGTGGGCGTACCGCCAGGCCGGCGTCGGCCTGCCCCGCACCTCCCAGGCCCAGCGCGGCGCCGGCCGCCACGTCCCACTCTCCGACGCCCGCCCCGGCGACCTGGTCACCTACCGCGACGACGCGAGCCACGTCGCCATGTACGTCGGCAACGGCCAGGTCATCCACGCCCCCTATCCCGGCGCCCCTGTCCGCTACGACCCGGTCCGCATGATGCCGGTCTCGGCGGTCACCCGCGTCTGACCTCTGTCCTGTCCGTTGCGCCCCGCGCGGAGCCGGGGGCCGGTGCGGCGTGAGGTTGCGGGCGGGCCGGGCGTTGCGCGGCGCCGACCGTGGCGGACCGGCCTGCCCCGGAGACGGCGGTCGGGGCCGGTGGCCCGGAACGGGTGCCGCCTTACACTCGCAGGATGGCTGAGCAGGCACGGGAACCGGGGCGACGGGCCGTGGTGCTCGGGCTCGCCGGGGTCGTGCTCGCCGGCTGCGGGGGCGGCGGCGCAGGCGACGGAGACATGGAGCGCGGCATCCGGCGGACCCTGGACCGGCGGGCCGACGCCGTGCTCTCGCGGGACCTCAGGGGCTGTCTGGCGACGATCGAACCGGGTGCGGGCCCGCTTCGGGACGCCGAGCGCACCCGGTTCGCGGACCTAGCGCAGGTGCCGCTGCGCTCCTGGGAGTACCACGTCACCGGGGTGGAGCGGCAGGCTCGTGACCGGGCCGCCGTGCGGGCCGAGCTCCGCTACCGGCTCGCCGGACACGACCGCGCGCCCGTCGCCGTCCCCCGGATGCTGGAGCTGGCGGAGCGCGGAGGACGCTGGTACGTCACCGCCGACCGGACCGCGCCCGGCACCCCGCAGCCGCTGTGGGAGCAGGGACCCGTCACCTCCGTGCGAGGCCGCCGCAGCCTGGTCCTGGGCGTCGGGCAGGACCGGGCGCGGCTGCGGGCGATCGCGGCGGACGCCGACCGCGCGGTCCCGGCCGTGACGGCAGCCTGGCCGGACAGGTGGGCGGGGAACGTCGTCGTGCTGGTGCCCGGCTCGCTCGACGCGATGGGCGCGCTGCTCGGATCACCGTCGGCGGGCTACCGCGGGATCGCGGCCGTGACCACCGGCGAGACCGGGGGCCGCGACACCGCGCCCGCGGACCGGATCATCGTCAACCCCGAGGCCTACGGTGTGCTCTCCGACTTCGGCCGGAGCACCGTCCTCACCCACGAGGCCACCCATGTCGCCACCCGCGCCCACACCTCGGCGGCCACCCCGATGTGGCTGTCGGAGGGCTTCGCCGACTGGGCCGCGTACCGGGGCAGCGGCCGGACCGCCGGCCGCATCGCCCCCGAACTGCGGCAGGCCGTCCGGCGCGGTGAACTCCCCGCGGCCCTCCCCACCGACGCGGAGTTCCGCTTCTCGGGCGACGCCGACGCCCTGGCCCGCGCCTACGAGGGCGGCTGGCTGGCCTGCGTCCTCATCGCCGAGCGGTGGGGCGAGGACCGGCTCGTCGCCTTCTACCGCGCCGTGGGCGCGGCGCGGCGCCGCCCCGGCGCCGTCGAGAAGGCCCAGCGCAAGGTCCTGGGCACCGACCCGGACGTCTTCACCGCGGCCTGGCGGGACTTCGTCCGCGAGCGCCTGGGCCGCGGCGGCGGGTGAGGGCATCAGTGCGACGGGCACACCCGGTCGGCTGAACGCCCCGGGAGGTACACCGTCCATTCGTCCCGGGTCAGATCGCGGGCGACGGCCCGGCAGATCTTCTCGATGGCCGCGGCGGGCCGGGGGAGGACGGCGTCCCACAACCGCACGGTGGTGTCGGTGCCTGAGCTGGCGAGGGTGCGCCCGTCAGGGCTGAACGCCACGGCGAGCACGGTGTCGTCGTGACCGCTCAACGTCGAGATCGGCTTGCGCGCGGCCACGTCCCACAGCCGCACGGTGGTGTCCCTGCCGGCGCTGGCGAGGGTGTGTCCGTCAGGGCTGAACGCGACCGCGTTCACTTCACCCGTGTGCTGGGACAGCGTGGCCCGGCTGTCGGCGGTGGCCACGTCCCAGAGGCGCACCGTGTAGTCCGCGCCGCCGGTGGCGAGGATGCGTCCGTCGGGGCTGAAGGCCACCGCGTACACCTCGTCGGTGTGGCCGGTGAGCGTGTCCCGGGCCTCGCCAGTGGACACGTCCCACAGCCGGACGGTCCTGTCGGCGCTGCCGGTGGCGATGGTCCGTCCGTCGGGGCTGAAGGCCACCATGTACACCCCACCGGTGTGGCCGGTGAGCGTGTCCCGGGCCTTGCCGGTGGCCGCATCCCACAGTCGGACGGTCCTGTCGGCGCCGCCGGTGGCGATGGTCCGTCCGTCGGGGCTGAACGCCACCGCGTACACCTCGTCCGTGTGGCCGACCAGTGTGGCCCGGGCTTCGACCACCTCGTCGGTGTGGCCGGTCGGTGTGCCCGGGGCTTCCACGGCGGCCACGTCCCACAGCTTCACCGTGGTGTCGGCGCTTGCACTGGCGAGCGTGCGTCCGTCCGGGCTGAAGACCACCTGGCTCACCCACTTGTCCTGGCGGGACCGTTCGAACAGGGCCTTGTGGGTGGCCGCGTCCCAGATCCGTACGGTTCTGTCGCCGCCGCCGGTGGCGAGGGTGCGCCCGTCGGGGCTGAACGCCACCGACCACACGTATCCGGAGTGTCCGGCCAGGGTGGCACGGGCCGTGGCGGAGGCCATGTCCCACAGCCGTACGGTCCGGTCGGCGCTGCCGGAGGCGAGGGTGCGTCCGTCGGGGCTGAACGCCACGGACAGCACGAATGCGGTGTGGCCGGGCAGTACGGCCCGGGACCTGCGGGTGGTCACGTCCCACAGGTCCACGGTTTCGTCATCGCTGCCGCTGGCGAGCGTCCGTCCGTCGGGACTGAACGCCACCGAGGCGACACGCTCGCCGTGGCCGGTGAGCGTGGCCAGGGCCTTGCGGGTGGTCACGCTCCACAGTCGGACGGTCTTGTCGTCACTGCCGGTGGCGAGCGTCCGTCCGTCGGGGCTGAACGCCACCGCGTCCACCTCACCGGTGTGGCCGGTGAGCGTGGCCAGGCCCTTGCGGTCGGTCACGTCCCACAGCCGTACGGTCCTGTCCTCACCGCTGCTGGCGAGGGTGCGCCCGTCGGGGCTGAACGACACCGACCACACCGGCGCAGTGTGGCCGGTGAGTGCCGCCAGGGCCTTGCGGGTGGTCACGTCCCACAGCCGTACGGTCCTGCCGGAGCCGGAGGCGAGGGTGCGTCCGTCGGGGCTGAACGCCACCGCGCCCACCTCACCGGTGTGGCCGGTGAGGGTGGCCAGGGGCTTCCGGCCGGCCATGTCCCACAGGCGTACGGTCCTGTCCTCACCGCTGCTGGCGAGGGTCCGCCCGTCGGGGCTGATGGCCACCGAGTACACGTAGCCGGTGTGGCCGGTCAGTGTGCCGCGGACCGTGCCGGTGGCCGCATCCGACAGCCGTACGGTCTTGTCGGCGCTGCCGGTGGCGATGGTCCGTCCGTCGGGGCTGAACGCCACCGCGTTCACCCACCCGGTGTGGCCGGGCAGCCGTCGGCGCAGCGGCAGGGCCGCGGCGTTCTGCAGGCTCGCGACGGCGTCCGACGTGGGGCTCACACGGTAGGACTGGACGGCCAGCAACGAGGCCAGGTCGGGGTCCGTGCCGAGGAGCGAGCCGGAGCGGGAGGCGAGCTGCTGGGACAGGGTCGCGTCCCGCTGGGCCTCGGCCCCCTTCCACTGCCACACCGCCCCTGCCGCGGCCACGAGGACGAGGACGAGAACGGCTGCCAGGACCGCGTTCAGGCGTCTGCTGTGCCGGACGGTCCTCTGCTGGTGGTCCTTGCTGGCCTTGAGGAAGGCGGCGATGTCACCCGGCAGGGAACGCTGCCGTGACCACTCGAGGCCTTCCGCGAGGGCGGTTCCCCCGAGCAGGTCGCCGGGGTCGCCGCCCTCGGCCCAGCGGGCGCGTCGTTCGCGTGCGTGGTCGAGCCATTCCTGGAAGCGGTGGTCCTGGCCGACCCACTCGTACAGCGTTCCCCAGTCGCGGATGAGCGCCTCGTGGATCAGTTCGGCCACCGGCTGCCGGGGTGGGCCGCCCGGGTGTTCCGGGTCGCGGGGGGTGTGGGTGGTGATGATGCGGTGGCGGGTGAGGGTGGCGAGGACGTCGCCGACGGCCCGGTCGCCGCCCTCCGCGGGGCCGGCCGCCAGGTCGCGCAGTTCCTGTAGCGGAACCTGTTCGCGGATGGCCGGGATGCGGTGGCCCGGGTCGGTGGGCCGGACCAGGGAGGTCAGGATCCGCTGCGCGATCGGCCGCTGCTCGGGGGACAGCTCGTCGAGGGCGGTGTCGCACCAGTTGGTGAGACTGCCGGTGACTCCGCCGATGCGCCGGTACGCCTCGTGGGTGAGGTAGCCGCCGGAGCGTCTCTGCCACAGCTGGCTGAGCGTCAGCTCCAGAAGGGGCAGCACGGTGACGGGTGCCTGGCGGGTCCTGCCTCCTTCGGGGGTGGTGGCCAGGAGGTCGGCGACGATCTGCTCCGGCAGCCCGGGCTGGAAGCGGGCCCCCACGTCCTGGGCGGGCAGCATGATGATGTCGTGCAGGTCGTCCTCGCTCAGGCTCGCCGGCACATTGAGGAGTCCCGGCATCGCCGCCTCCAGCAGTTTCGGCGCCAGGGCGGCCAGCTGGGGGTAGAAGTCGTCGCGCATGATCAGGACCACGCCGAGCCGGGAGCACGTGTCGAGCGCCGTGGTGAGCTGGTCCGTGAGGGTCGGTCGACGGTCCGGCGGCCGGACGGCGTCGGTCTGGGCGAGGAGTTCCTCGAACTGGTCGATGATCAGCAGGAGGCGCCGGCGGGCGGGTCCTGCCGCGAGTCTGCGGGTGACGGCCGCCGCGATCCCGTCGCCGGCGGCTCCGGGCAGCCCCGCGCGTTCGAGTTCGGCCAGCAGGTCCTGCCGCGGCCGGGCGAGTACGGTCAGCCAGGTGTCGCTTCCGGGGAGCTCGCCCGCGGCCAGCGCCGGCAGGACTCCGGCCTGGATGACGGAGGACTTCCCCGAGCCGGAGGGCCCGAGCAGCAGCGTCAGCCGCCGTTGCTGCGCCAGGTTGGCCACCACTTGCCGTACCGCGTCCTTCCGGCCTTCGAACCACCGGGTGTGTTCCGCGGTGAACGGCTCCAGTCCCCTGTACGGGCACACGTCCCGCTCGGCCAGTTCGGGCAGGATGCTCCGCAGCACCTGCGTCGGGGTGACATAGGCGATGCCCTGTCCCCTCTCGTGTGCGTCGGGAGCGGTGATCTCGGTGAGCATGCCGATGACCAGCCCGGTCGCCTCGTCGAGGACCGGCCCGCCGCTGAACCCGGTGGTCAGGTCGTTGGCGGCGGTCAGCTGCAGGTGGGTGCCCCGCTCCTCGGTGGCCGGCAGCAGGTCGCCGGCCACGCCGAAGCCGAAGTGCCCGCCCGGTGGGGCCTGGGCCGGGAACCCGAACGAGCGCACCTGGTGGCCCCGGCAGCCTTCCGCGGAGCCCAGCGGCAGCACCGTCGTGCCCTCCGGAGTGCTGCTCAGCCGGACGACGGCCACGTCCTCGTCCTCGGGGGCGCGCCACGACTCCTCCAGGACCGTTCCCTCGGTCCGGGGAGCACCTGCCGCATGGGGGAAGACCAGCCGCACCGTTACGCCCGGACCACCCCCGGCAGCCTGCACGACGTGCGCGCATGTGACCAGGACGCCGTCGGCGACCAGGAATCCCGCGCCGGCCGCCTCGCCGGCCGGCCCGAGGACCTGGGCCACGGCCGAGAGCAGTCCTCCTGCGCGGTCACTGTCCGGGGGAGTTCCGTCGGCGTCCATCGGATCAGCCCGAGTCCGGGCCCGATCCGGCCGGTGCGGAACCGTCCTGCTTCCACGTCACCGTGACCTTCAGATGGCAGTCGGCCGCTGTCCTGGTGATGACCGCTCCGGCCTCGACGGCGAGGTCGACGCCGAACTCGACCGTGATCGCGTCGGGGTTCGCCCTGCGCAACTGGTCCAGTGCGGCGCGGGCCGCTTCGGCCACCGGCTGCAGCGCCCCTCGCAGGCTCAGCGGCAGCTCGTTGATGGCGTCGCCGAGCCGTCCGGCCTTCACCGGTCCCTCTCCGGCCGCCGGAGCCTCGACCAGGACGTAGGTCCCGTCGTCCAGCGGAATCCGAGCCATACGGGACACGAGCCCTCCTCTGCCCGATGCGCCGACAGGCCCGCGGGGCACGGGACGTCATGCCGGTCCGGCCGAGGACGTACACCGCGGCGGACACGGGATCCATGGCGGCGCTATCCCGTCCGGCGCCGTCCGTCCCGATCGTCGTCCGGCCGCCCGCCCGCCGCATCCGCAGCGGTCCGCGTGGGTGACCCGAGGATGGACCGGCGCCGTGCGGGCCCGTGGTCGCACGACCGCCGCCGCGCGGACCGCGGTCGTGCCCGACCCGGTGCCAGGGGTATCCGGTGGATCACGGCCGGGCCCGGCCCGCCCGGTCCGCCCGGCACCGCGGCTTGCGGCGTTGTCGTCGGTCCCCGATGCCCCGCATGGACGCTCCGTCTGCCTTGCCCTGCCTCCACTTGCCTTCGTCGGAACCCCATCCTCCGCCGTGCCGTCCACGGCACCGGACGACCCGGGCAGTCCCGCCCTGACCCACCGGACCCTCCTAGCGCGTGGCGGACAGCGCGCCGGCCTGGACGCCGGGCGCCGTGCTCCGGCCGGGCGGCTGTGTGTCCGTGCCGCCCGGGCGGGGCGGGACCGTGTGGTGCCAGAGTCGGCGGCAGGCGGAGACGGTCGCGGCGATCAGCAGGGTGTTGCGGACGGAGATCAGCGAGACGCCGAGCGGGGTGCTGTCCACGACGTGCCCGAACCAGACCGGGAACTCCAGCACCGTGACCGCGGTCGCGGCGAGCACCAGGCGCACCGGGAGGTCCATCCGGCTGCCGCGGAAGGCCAGGCACGTCGCGGACAGCCCGACCAGCCACACCATGTACTGCGGGCTGAGCACACGGCTGGTGACGGTGAAGAGCAGCACCGCGACGAACGCCGCGTCGCAGGTCGTGCTCGCCGTGATCACGCGGGCCCGGAGCCGCCACCACACCAGCCAGCCAGCCGCCGCAACGGCGAGGAGCAGCGAGAGGGCGGCCACCAGCGACACGTAGGGACCCAGGAACTCGATCGAGCCGTAGTGCAGCAGTACCTGCCCGTCCCAGCCGACGTACCGGGCGAGGTGGAAGAGCAACCCGCCCAGGGATTCGACCTCGACGCCGCGGTCCCGCTGGAAGGCGAGGAACGCGAACGCGCCGGGCATCGCCGCCGCGCAGCCGAGCGACAGCGCCGCCCCGGTCGCCGCGGCCGACGTCCAGGCCCGCCGGGTGGACGCCCCGCGGCGGGTTCCGGCCAGGAGCAGGGCCGGCCACACCTTCAGCAGCGCACCGAACGCGACGAGCGCCCCCAGCAGCCCCGGCCGGCGGGGCGCGGCGAGGAGCGCGGCGACCGCCACCGCGGTGACCATCACGTCGTACCGTGCGTACGCGGTCGGGCCGAGCAGCGGCAGTCCCGCCACCCACACCCATGCGCCGGTGAGCCGTCTCCCCGGCCGCCGCCCCGCGTACCGCAGCAGCCCGACGACCAGGGCGTCGCACAGGAGTGCCAGGAGGAAGAACGCCGACGGGTAGTCGAGGAACGGGACGAGCGCGGGGGAGAGGATCGCGAGCGCGGCGGCGGGCGGGTACTGCCAGGTGACGTCGCCCAGGGGGTACGTGCCGCCGCGCAGCACCTCCGACCACCCCTGGTAGATCACCGAGACGTCCGCCGTCACATCGGGCCCCGGCACCGGCAGGACGCGGAACACGCACAGCAGCAGCACCACGCGGGAAGCCGACCACGCGATGTCGAGGTGCCTTGTGCTGTTTGCGCCCACGCTGACCGCCTCGCCCGATTCGTCTGACACCGGGGAGTCATGATGCCGGAAACCGGCGGTTGGTACTGTCGGCGACGATGCACAAGACGCTGATCGTGACGAATGACTTCCCGCCCAGGCCGGGCGGCATCCAGGCGTTCCTGCACAACATGGCGCTGCGGCTGGAACCCGAACGGCTCGTCGTCTACGCCTCCACCTGGAAGCGCAGCCGTGAGGGCGTGGAGGCGACGGCGGCGTTCGACGAGGACCAGCCGTTCACCGTGGTCCGGGACCGGACGACGATGCTGCTGCCGACCCCGCGGGTCACCCGGCGTGCCGTGGAGCTGCTGCGCGAGCACGCATGCACCTCGGTGTGGTTCGGCGCGGCGGCGCCCCTCGGCCTGATGGCGCCCGCACTGCGCCGCGCCGGCGCCGAGCGGCTGGTCGCCACGACGCACGGGCACGAGGCGGGCTGGGCGCAACTGCCCGCGTCCCGGCAGCTGCTGCGCCGGATCGGTGAGGGCACCGACACGATCACGTATCTCGGCGAGTACACCCGCTCCCGTATCGCCGCGGCGCTGACGCCGGAGGCGGCCGGGCGGATGGTGCAACTCCCGCCGGGCGTGGACGAGAAGACCTTCCATCCCGACTCCGGCGGCGACGAGGTCCGCGAACGTCTCGGCCTCGCCGGCCGGCCCGTCGTCGTCTGCGTCTCCCGGCTGGTACCGCGCAAGGGACAGGACACGCTGATCCTCGCCATGCCGGAGATCCTGCGGAAGGTACCGGACGCGGTGCTGCTGATCGTCGGCGGCGGACCCTATGCCAGGGACCTGCGCAAGCTGGCCGAGGCGACGGGCGTCGCGGCCTCGGTACGGTTCACCGGGCCGGTGCCGTGGGAGGAACTGCCCGCGCACTACGGCGCGGGAGACGTCTTCGCCATGCCGTGCCGTACGCGCAGGGGCGGACTCGACGTCGAGGGGCTGGGCATCGTCTACCTGGAGGCCTCGGCGACCGGACTCCCCGTGGTGGCGGGCGACTCGGGCGGCGCGCCGGACGCGGTCCTGGACGGTGAGACCGGCTGGGTGGTCCGCGGCGGTGAACCGCAGGAGTCGGCGGAGCGGATCGTCGCGCTCCTGGAGGACCCGGGGCTGCGGGCCCGGATGGGGGAGCGCGGCCGTGTGTGGGTCGAGGAGAAATGGCGCTGGGACCTCCTGGCGGAGAAGCTGCGCACACTGCTCTGAGGGGACCGCCCGCCGGACCGGGGCGGGACGTTCTCCCGTCCCCGGACGTGTCTTCGCGAGAACCTCCTGCGAAATCCTCCCCGTACGGAACCTTCCACGCGTGAAGTGGCCGACGGGCGAAGTCGTTCACGCGTGAAGCATTGGCGGAGCCGGGGATTCCGCCCATGCTGCGCACATGACCAGAAACCTGACGCGTCGTCATATCCTGGGGCTCGCGGCGATGCAGGCCGCCGCGGCGCTCGGACTGACGCGCATCCAGCTCTCCGAGGCCCACGCCGCCCCTGCGACCGCACGGGCCGCGTCCGCCCGCGACTTCGTACCCGCCCTCGTCATCGGCTCCGGCTACGGCGCAGCCGTCGCCGCACTCCGGCTCGGCGAGGCCGGCATCCGCACCCTCGTCCTCGAAATGGGCCGGCTGTGGGACGGCCCCGGCCCGGACGGCAAGGTGTTCTGCTCCACCACCACGCCCGACCACCGGTCCATGTGGTTCCGCACCCGCACCGAAGCCCCGCTCGCGACCTTCCTCTGGCTGGACGTCGTGAACAAGAACATCAGCTCCTACCCCGGAGTCCTCGACCGCGTCCGCTTCCCCGACATGTCCGTGTACGTGGGACGCGGGGTCGGCGGCGGCTCACTCGTCAACGGCGGCATGGCCGTCACCCCGCCCCGCCCGTACTTCACCGAGATCCTGCCCCGCGTCGACGCCGACGCCATGTACGGCACGTACTTCCCGCTCGCCCGGCAGATGCTCGGCGTCAACGTCGTCGACCCGGCCTGGTTCGAGGCCACCGAGTGGTACCGCTTCTCCCGGATCTCCCGCAAGCACGCCCACAACGCGGGACTGCGGACCGTCTTCGTGCCCAGCGTCTACGACTTCGGGTACATGCAGCGCGAGGCGGCCGGACAGGCCATCCGGTCGGCCCTCGCCGGAGAGGTCATCTACGGCAACAACCACGGCAAGCGCAGCCTCGACAAGACCTACCTCGCCGCGGCCCTCGGCACCGGCAACGTCACCATCGAGACCCTGCACCGCGCCCGCGCCATCCGCCGCGAACCGGACGGCACCTACGTCGTCACCGCCGACCGGACCGACGTCACCGGAAAGACCGTCGAGACCAGGGAGTTCGGCTGCCGGCAGCTGTTCCTCGGCGCGGGAAGCCTCGGCACCACCGAACTCCTGCTGCGCGCACGGGAGACCGGCACCCTGCCCGACCTGTCCCCGGCCGTCGGCCGGAACTGGGGCACCAACGGCAATGTGATGACCGCCCGAGCCAACCACCTCTGGGACACCGTGGGGGCCGACCAGGCGACCATGCCCGTCATGGGCATCGACGACTGGTCCAACGCGGCCAACCCGGTGTTCGCCGAGATCGCCCCGCTGCCCACCGGGCTGGAACACTGGGTGAGCCTCTACCTGGCGATCACCAGGAACCGGGAACGGGGCACCTTCCGCTACGACGCGGCGACCGACAGCGCACGCCTCGACTGGACGCGCGACCAGAACACGCCGTCGGTCACCTCGGCCAAGTGCCTCTTCGACCGCATCAACCGGGCCAACGTGACGATCTACCGCTACGACCTGTTCGGCGGGAACAGGATCTTCGCCGACGACTTCACGTACCACCCGCTGGGCGGCTGCGTCCTCGGCGAGGCCACCGACGACCACGGCCGGGTCCGCGGCTACCCGGGCCTGTACGTCACCGACGGAGCCCTGATACCGGGCTCCGTCGGCGTCAATCCGTTCGTCACCATCACCGCGCTCGCCGAGCGCGCGATGGAGAGGGTCCTCGCCGAGGACTACGAGCGGTAGATGGCCTCGATCTCGTCCGCGTAGTCCTTCGCCACCACATTGCGCTTCAGCTTCAGCGACGGCGTGATGTGTCCGGCCTCCTGCGTGAACTGGGAGGACAGAATGCGGAATTTCCGCACCGATTCCGCCTTGGAGACAGCGGCGTTGCCGTCGTCGATCGCCCGCTGGACCGCGGCCTGCAGATCCGGGTCCTCGCGCAGGTCGGCCGCCGTGGACCCGGCGGGCTTGCCGTTCTCCGCGGCCCAGCGGCCGAGGAACTCCTCGTCCAGCGTGATCAGCGCGCCGACGAAGGGACGGCCGTCGCCCACCACCATGCACTCGGCGACCAGGGCGTGCGCCCTGATCCGGTCCTCGATCACCGCGGGAGCGACGTTCTTGCCGCCCGCGGTGACCAGGATCTCCTTCTTGCGGCCCGTGATGGAGAGATAGCCGTCCTCGTCGAGGGTGCCGATGTCACCGGTGTGGAACCAGCCGTCGGCCAGCGCCTCGGCGGTCGCCGCCTCGTTGTTCCAGTAGCCCGAGAACACGTGCTCGCCGTGGGCGAGGATCTCGCCGTCGTCCGCGATCCGCAGCACCGAACCCGGCAGCGGCTGGCCGACCGTACCGATCTTCTGCCGGTCCCACGGGTTGAACGCCGTGGCCGCGCAGGTCTCCGTCAGGCCGTAGCCCTCCAGTACGGTGAAGCCGATGCCGCGGTAGAAGTGGCCGAGCCGCTCGCCCAGCGGAGCACCGCCGGAGATCGCGGCCTCGCCGCGCCCGCCGAGCACCGCGCGCAGTTTGCCGTAGACGAGCTTGTCGAAGACCTTGTGCTTGAGCTTCAGCCCCAGCGACGCGCCCCGAGGGGTGTCGAGCGCCCGGCTGTACGCGATCGCGGTCGCGGCGGCCTTGTCGAAGATCTTGCCCTTGCCGTCCGCCTGCGCCTTGGCGCGGGCGGAGTTGTAGACCTTCTCGAAGACGCGCGGCACACCGAGGACCATGGTCGGCTGGAAGGTGGCGAGCTCTTCGGTGAGGTTCTTGATGTCCGGCACGCAGCCCAGCTTGATCGGCGCCATCGCCGGCGCCAGCGCGACCATCCGGCCGAAGACGTGCGCGGCCGGGAGGAAGAGCAGGACGGAGCTCTCGCCCGTACGGAAGAGCGGCTTGAGGCGCTCCACGAGGTTGCCGCACTCGGCGAAGAAGGCGCGGTGCGTGAGCACGCAGCCCTTCGGGCGGCCGGTGGTGCCCGAGGTGTAGACGATGGTCGCGATGTCGTCGGCCTTGGCGATGGAGCTGCGCTCGTCGACGGTCTCGTCCGTGACGTCCACGCCGGCGGCGGTCAGCTCCTCGACCGCACCCTTGTCGATCTGCCACACCTGCTGCAGGGACGGCAGGGCGGCCCGCACCGACTCGACCGCGGCGGCGTGCGCGTCGCTCTCCACGATCGCGGCCACCGCACCGGAGTCGCCCAGGATCCACTGCACCTGCTCGGGCGAGCTCGTCTCGTAGACCGGCACGGTCACACCGCCGACGCTCCAGATCGCGTAGTCGAGCTGGATCCACTCGTAGCGGGTGCGGGACATCAGAGCCACCCGGTCGCCGGGCCGCACGCCGGCGGCGATCAGCCCCTTCGCCGCGGCGCGCACCTCCTCCAGGAAACGGGCCGCGGTGACGTCGGTCCAGATGCCGGCGATCTTTCTGCCCATGACGGCCACGTCGGGATGCTGCGTGGCGTTGCGGCGGATGAGATCCGTCAGGTTGCCGTCCGTCGGGACCTCGTAAAGGGCCGGAAGGCTGAACTCGCGCAAGACTGCTGCTCCTCATCGGGCGCCGGCGCCACGGCTCTGTGTGAACGCACCGGGAATGGCCCGGACGTTACCCATCAGTACATGGTTCCGGATAGGGGGTCCCGGGCAGATGTTTTATCCGTCACACACCGACGGACGTCGCATCGCGCACCCTATTCCACTTCTTTCGGGACCTGAAATAAACGGCAAGTGGGACACCCTAGGGTGGGGATCATGCGAGTCCATGTGGTCAGTGACGTACACGGGAACGCCGAGGGGCTGGCGCGGGCCGGAGAGGGGGCCGACGCGCTCGTCTGCCTGGGTGACCTGGTCCTCTTCCTCGACTACGCCGATCACTCCCGCGGCATCTTCCCCGACCTCTTCGGCGTCGAGAACGCCGATCTGCTCGTCGAACTGCGCACCGCGCGCCGCTTCGACGAGGCCCGGGAACTGGGCCGAAGACTCTGGGCGGGCCTGGACCGCGACGCCGCCATCGAAGCCGCGGTACGCCGGCAGTACGCCGAGATGTTCGCCGCGTTCCCGACCCCGACGTACGCCACGTACGGCAACGTCGACATCCCCGCACTCTGGCCCGAGTACACCCGCCCCGGCACCACCGTCCTCGACGGGGAGCGCATCGAGATCGGCGGACGCGTCTTCGGCTTCGTCGGCGGCGGCCTCCGCACCCCCATGCGGACCCCGTACGAGATCTCCGACGAGGAGTACGCGGCAAAGGTCGAGGCCCTCGGCGAAGTCGACGTGCTCTGCTCCCACATCCCGCCGGACGTCCCCGAGCTGGTCTACGACACCGTCGCCCGCCGCTTCGAACGCGGCAGCGGCGCCCTGCTCGCCGCGATACGCCGCACCCGGCCCCGGTACGCCCTCTTCGGCCACGTCCACCAGCCGCTCGTCCGGCGGGCCCGGATCGGCGCCACCGAGTGCGTGAACGTCGGGCACTTCGCCTCCAGCAGCCGCCCCTGGGCCCTCGAATGGTGACCCGGCCGGTCGCGGTAGCCTTCAGGCGCACACAACACCCCTGCACGGACCGCACCTGAGGAGCCCACGGCGATGGCGGAACACACCAGCTCCAGCATCACGATCGACGCGGCGCCGGCCGACGTCATGGGAGTGATCTCCGACTTCGCCCGCTACCCCGAGTGGACCGGTGAGGTGAAGGAGGCCGAGGTCCTGGCCACCGACGCCGACGGCCGCGCGGAGCAGGTCCGGCTGCTGCTGGACGCGGGCGCGATCAAGGACGACCACACGCTGGCGTACACCTGGACCGGCGACGACAAGGTCAGCTGGACCCTTGTCAAGTCCCAGATGCTGCGCGCGCTCGACGGCTCGTACACGCTGGAGCCGATCGAGGGCGGCGGCCGCACCGAGGTCACCTACCAGCTGACCGTCGACGTCAAGATCCCCATGCTCGGCATGATCAAGCGCAAGGCGGAGAAGGTCATCATCGACCGCGCGCTGGCCGGCCTCAAGAAGCGGGTGGAGTCGACCTCGGGGGCGTGAACCCCGGCGGTCGCGGCAGCCGGTCGGCCCGTGGCGAGGGGCGTGGATCCGGCGGGTCCGCGGGTCTGCCCGCCCGGCGGGCGGCGGCGCGGGCGTCGAGAGGCGTGGCTCCGGTGGCGGACCTCGTCCGCCACCGTGTTCGGCACGGCGACCGTGCACGCACCAGCTACCCAGACCGGAGACAGACCTCATGCACACCCTGCTCGTCACCGGCCCCGGCGGGGCCGGCCGCACCACCGTGGCCACCGCTGCCGCGGTCGGCGCCGCCCGCCGAGGAGCCCGGGTCAGGCTCGTGGCCGCAGACCGGTACGACACGGCCGGCTCCCTGCTGGAGGGCGCCGTTCGCGGACTCGACATCGTGCGCGTGGACCCGGCCGACGCCTTCCGCGGCGAACTGCTCGCCCTCCAGGAACGCGGCGCCGCACTCCTCGACCTCCTCGGCGCGGCACCCCTGGACGCGGAGGAACTGACCGAGCCTCCCGGCGCCGAGCCGCTGGCCCTGCTGCGTGCCCTGCGCGACTGCGCCACGGGCGACCACGACCTCACCGTGGTCGACCTGCCTCCGGTGGACCGTGCCCTCGCCGTCCTCGCCCTGCCCGAGCAGCTGCGCAGACACCTGCGCCGCCTGCTGCCCCCCGAACGCCAGGCCGCCCGTGCCCTGCGCCCGATGCTCGCCCAGCTCGCGGGCGTCACCATGCCCGCGCCCTGGCTGTACGAGACGGCCGCCCGGTGGGACGGGGAACTCGCCGCAGTCGACGCGGTGGTCCGCGATCCGGCGACCACCGTCCTGCTGGTCGCCGAACCGGGACCTGCCGCGGTGGACACGCTGCGGACCGCCCGCCTCGGTCTCGCCCTGCACGGCCTGCGCCCCGGCGCGGTCGTCGCGAACCGGCTGCTGCCGTCCGAGACCCCGGACCCGTGGCTCGCCGGCCTCGTCGCCCAGCAGCAGAAATACCTCGGCGAACTGGCCGCCGAGTTCGGCACCGTACGGGAGCTGGCCCACCTGGGCCGTGAACCGCGAGGCCCAGAGGACCTCCTCCTGCTCGACGCCGAAACCTTCCGGCACACGGAACCGGCCGGTACCCCCGGCGGCGCGGAGGACGGGCCCGGAGCCGGCGGCGGGGCGCCCGACGCATGGGCCGTCGAGGACAGGCTCCGGGACGACGGCGTGCTGCTCTGGCGCGTCCCGCTCCCCGGCGCCACCAAGGACACCCTCGGCCTGGTCCGGCGCGGTGACGAACTCCTGCTCACCGCAGGCCCGTTCCGCCGCATCGTCACGCTTCCGTCCGCGCTGCGCCGCTGCACCGTCTCCGGTGCCTCGCTCGACGACGGCGAGCTGCGCATCCGGTTCACCCCCGACCCCGGTCTGTGGCCGCAGAGCCGGTGAACCCGCCGCCCCCGTTCGGGTAACGTCGAGGTATGAGCGAAGCGACCGAGCCCCCGCCCGCCACGGGTACGCCCAAGGACGCACAGACGGACCCGGACGCCTGGGCCGACGCCTGCGCGGAGGACCTCGCCGCGGAACGGGCCCGTCGCCGCACGACGGACGGCCCGCAGCCCGGATCCGCCGCCGAGGAGCTCCGCAAGCTCGTCGACGCGGTGACCGACAAGCTGTCCGCCTTCCCCACCCCGCTGATCGGCACGGCCGCACAGAACACCGTGAAGCAGCTGATCGGCCAGGCCAGGGCCGCCGTGGAACCGGTGATCGAACGCAACCCCGAGGTCTTCGACCACCTCGCGGCGGCCGGCGGCGAGCTCCTCGCCGCGTACCGCTCCGCCGTCCAGGCCCAGGAGCGCCGCTGGACCCGCGGCCCCGAGGACGACGGCCCCGACGGCCCGGGCGCCAACCAGCGCATCGACCTGGACTGACCGGACCCCTGCCCGCCCTCGGGTACGGTTGGCCTTAGCGGGGCACGACCGAAAACTGAGGGACTAATGGGACTCACCATCGGCGTCGACATCGGCGGCACGAAGATCGCGGCGGGCGTGGTCGACGAGGAAGGCCAGATCCTCGCAACGCGTACGGTGCCCACTCCGCCCACTCCTGAGGGCGTGGTCGACGCGATCGCCACCGCCGTCTCCGAGGTAGGCGAGGGCTTCGAGGTCGAAGCGGTCGGCATAGGAGCCGCCGGCTACGTCGACGACAAGCGCGCCACCGTCCTCTTCGCGCCGAACATCAACTGGCGCCACGAGCCGCTGAAGGACAAGGTCGAACAGCGCGTCGGCCTCCCGGTCGTCGTGGAGAACGACGCCAACGCAGCGGCCTGGGGCGAATACCGCTTCGGTGCGGGCCAGGGCCACGAGGACGTCATCTGCATCACCCTCGGCACCGGCCTCGGCGGCGGCATCATCATCGGCAACAAGCTGCGCCGCGGCCGCTTCGGCGTCGCCGCGGAGTTCGGCCACATCCGGGTGGTCCCCGACGGCCTGCTGTGCGGCTGCGGCAGCCAGGGCTGCTGGGAGCAGTACGCGTCCGGCCGTGCCCTCGTCCGGTACGCCAAGCAGCGCGCCAACGCCACGCCCGAGAACGCGAAGATCCTCCTCGGCCTGGGCGACGGCACCGTCGAGGGCATCGAGGGCAAGCACATTAGTGCCGCCGCCCGGCAGGGCGACCCGGTCGCGATCGACTCGTTCCGGGAGCTGGCCCGCTGGGCCGGAGCCGGCCTCGCCGACCTCGCCTCGCTCTTCGACCCGTCCGCCTTCATCGTCGGAGGCGGCGTCTCGGACGAGGGCGACCTCGTCCTGGACCCGATCCGCAAGTCGTTCCGGCGCTGGCTGATCGGCGGACAGTGGCGTCCGCACGCACAGGTGCTCGCCGCACGGCTCGGCGGCAAGGCCGGACTCGTCGGCGCCGCCGACCTCGCCCGTCAGGGCTGAGCGACGTCCTCCCCTGGGGCCCGTCGGAGGGGCGGGCCCCGGGCCGTACCGGGTCCGTGTCGCCGTGTGCCCCCTGGGAGCGCGGCGGGGATTGCCCTAGGTTGAGGACCATGGCGATCAGTACGCTGCCCGCGTCCCGGACGGAGCACGGCGCCGCCGTGGTCCGGGTGCTGAGCTACAACATCCGCTCGATGCGCGACGACCGTGAGGCGCTGGCCCGGGTGATCCGGGCCTGCGCCCCCGATGTCGTCATGGTCCAGGAGGCGCCGCGCTTCTTCCGCTGGCGCAAGCACGCCGCCTGGCTCGCCAAGAACAGCGACCTGGTGGTACTCGGCGGCGGCGCCACCGCGTCCGGGCCGATGCTGCTGTGCAGTCTGCGGGTCACCGTCGAGCACACCGAGGACGTGCTGCTGCCCCTCACCCCCGGCCTGCACCGCAGGGGCTTCGCCACCGCGGTGGTACGGATCGGCGGGGCCAGGCTCGGACTGGTCAGCTGCCACCTCAGCCTCCAGGGCCGGGAACGGCACGAGCAGACGGGCATGCTGCTCGACCGGCTGGAGCGGCTGGGCGTGGACCACGCGATCGTCGGCGGCGACATCAACGAACAGCCCACCGGCCGGAGCTTCCGCAGGCTGGCCGCCGAACTCCAGGACTGCTGGACGGTCCGGCCGTGGGGCGCCGAATACACCTCCACGCCCGTCGACCCGCACCAGCGGATCGACGCGATCTTCGCCACGCCGGGCATCGAAGTGCTGGGCTGCGGGGTGCCCACCGACCTCCCGGGTGTCAGTGACACGGACATCAGGGCGGCCACCGACCACCTCCCGGTCCTGGCGGCCCTACGCGTACCCGCTGCCTGACGTCCGTGCCGGGCGGCCCCTCCGGACCGGCATCCCTACGAACCGGCATCTCTGTGGCCCGGCAGCTTTCCCGCCCGTCCGGCTCTGCCCGGACCGGGGCCGCACGCACGCCGCCGGACGGCCGTTTCGGCCAGGGCGAACACCGGCCTCAGCAGGCCGAACGTCGGCCCGCCGCCGGACGTCCTAGACGACCGCGCCCCGCCCCGGGTCGTCGTCCTCGTCGTCGTCGTGTTTCATCCGCGCCACCAGGGTGACGAAACCGCCCACGAAACCGCCGATGCCCAGCGTGGTCAGCCACCACGTCATGTCCCAGTCGAGCAGTACCGCGAGCAGCAGCAGCACCGGGCCGCCGACGACGGCGAGCCATGCGAACTTCGCGGTGGTGTCGGCCTCCGGCAGCGGCGGGGGCTCGGGAGGCACGAAATGCCCCTCGTCATGCCCGTCGTCGTCGGCATCGTCGCCGGACGGTTCGGCGGGTGAGTAGTCACGGGGTCCGACGCCCGGAGCGAAGACGATCGAACCGCCCAGCGGCGGGGACGCAGGCTTCGCCGGCTTGTCCCGGGATCCGCCGTCGGAGTCGGCGTCGCCGCCCGGCTCGTCCCCGGGCAGCGCGAGGTCCTCCACGGACCGGAACGGCCTGGCACCCGGCGGGTCCGGGGGTTCCTGTCCGTACCCCGCGACGATGGCCGCCCACGCGGCCTCCTCGTCGATCGGCTGCGGGTCGCGGTTGTCGTCGCGGTCCGCGTCGTGCTCAGCCACCGCTGATGCTCCCTTCCTTTCCGACACTGGGAGCGAGCCGGCCGATGAATGCGTAACTCTCCTCGAAGATCCGCCCCGCATCGTGGTCCAACGTCGCCACGTGGTAGCTCTGTTCCAGCAGGATCTCCGTGACGTCCGTGGACGACACACGACTGAGGATGCGCGCCGAGTCGGCCGGCGGCACCACGTGGTCCTGGGGGCTGTGCAGCAGCAGCATCGGCTGCGTGACCTGGGGCAGCTCGCCGTCGACGAGCTGGAAGAACTGCCGCACCGAGTGGGCGGCGTGCAGCGGCACCCGGTCGTACCCGACCTCGTTGACCCCTTCCTTGGCGATGTCGTTCGCCACGCCCTTGGTGGTCCGCACCAGGTGCCGGGCGACCGGCAGCGCGTACGCCGACAGGCCGTGCACCTTGTTCGCCGGGTTCACCACGACGAGGCCGGTCACCGCGTCCCCGTGCTTCGCCGCGAGCCGCAGGGTCAGCGCCCCGCCCATCGACAGTCCGAACACGAAGACCTGGCTGCAGCGCTCCAGCAGCGACCGCAGCTCGCGGTCCACCTCCGCGTACCAGTCCTGCCAGCCGGTCAGTGCCATGTCCTGCCAGCGCGTGCCGTGTCCGGGCAGCAGCGGCAGCGACACGGTCAGTCCGCGCCCGGCCAGATACTCGGCCCAGGGGCGCAGAGACTGCGGGGAGCCGGTGAAACCGTGACAGAGGAGGACGCCGACCTCTCCGCCCTCGTGGCGGAACGGCTCGGCTCCAGGAAGGACCGGCACCGGGGTCTCCTGTTCATGAGGTCTGAGTGTGTAGCTCACCGTACGCGACCGCGCTGATACCGACCAGATCCGTCGCCCCACTGTGAGGGAGAGCGCAGCTGCCGCAGGGGTTATGGTCTGATCGACAGACACAGGAAGGCATACGAGTTGATCTACGGCGCTATGAAGTTCTCCATCGGAGGGTCGCTGAAGCTCGCCTTCAGGCCGTGGGTGGAGGGCCTGGAGAACATTCCCGCCGAGGGGCCCGCGATCCTCGCGAGCAACCACCTCTCGTTCTCCGACTCGTTCTTCCTGCCGGCGGTTCTGGACCGCAAGGTCACCTTCATCGCGAAGGCCGAGTACTTCACCACGCCCGGTCTGAAGGGGAAGCTGACGGCCGCGTTCTTCAAGGGTGTCGGACAGCTGCCGGTCGACCGCTCCGGAGCGCGTGGCGCCGGTGAGGCCGCCATCAAGAGCGGTATAGAGGTCATCGAGCGCGGTGAGCTGTTCGGTATCTACCCCGAGGGCACCCGCTCGCCCGACGGCCGCCTCTACCGCGGCAAGCCCGGCGGTCTCGCGCGCGTCGCGCTGGCCACCGGCGCCCCGGTCATCCCGGTCGCCATGATCGACACCGAGAAGATCCAGCCGCCCGGCAAGGTCGTCCCCAAGCTGATGCGGCCGGGGATCAGGATCGGCAAGCCGCTGGACTTCAGCCGCTACCACGGCATGGACAACGACCGGTTCATCCTGCGCTCGGTGACCGACGAGGTCATGTACGAGATCATGAAGCTCTCCGGCCAGGAGTACGTCGACATCTACGCGACCGCGGCCAAGCGGCAGATCGCCGAGGAGGCGAAGAAGCGGGCCGAGGAGCAGAAGGCCGAGCAGAAGAAGGCCGCCGAGCAGAAGAAGGCCGAGGAGAACCGGGCCTAGGAGAACAGGGCGACGGGCACGCCGGACGTGCCGCCGCCCGGGGGTGGTGTCATGGCCAAGCGCGAGCGGGTCGTCCGTATGTCGGTGGAGCTGCCGCTCTGGCGCGCCCTGTCGGCGTACCGCCTGCTGACGATGCTCTACGCGGTGCTGATCTTCGTCTTCTCCTACGAGGAGTACGAGCGCGCCTGGGTCGCCGCGGGCTTCCTGTCGGTGATGGCGGTCTGGACCCTCGCCACGCTCCCCAGGGTGGCGAACGCGACGGCCTGCACCAAGCGGTTCCTGATCGCCGACCTCGCCATCGCCCTCACCGGCATCCTGCTCACCCCGCTCGCAGAGGAACAGGCACGCGTCGTCGACGGCCCGACCCTGCCGTCCATCTGGACGGCGGGCGCGGTCCTCGCCTATGCCGTGAAGGGCGGCTGGCGCTGGGCGGGATTCGCGTCCTCCCTGGTCGCCGTCGCCAATCTCGTCGAACGCGGCCGGCCCAGCCAGGACACTCTGCACAACGTGCTGCTGGTGTGGATCGCCTCGATCGCCATCGGGTACGTCGTGGAGATCGCCCGTGCCAGTGAGGCCACGCTCGCCCGCGCCCTGGAGATCGAGGCGGCCACCCGGGAACGGGAGCGGCTCGCCCGGGACATCCACGACAGCGTCCTCCAGGTCCTCGCCATGGTGCAGCGCCGTGGCACCGCCCTCGGCGGCGAGGCCGCCGAACTGGGCAGGATGGCCGGGGAGCAGGAGATCGCCCTGCGCGCCCTGGTCTCCAGCGGCCTGGTCACGCCGGCCCGGACGTCGCAGGACGCCGCCCTGGGCGCGGTCGTCCGGACGGTCGAGGTCGACGAGGAGGACGACGAGGACGGACCTGCCGGGTGCGACCTGCGGACCCTGCTCGCCCCGCACGCCGGATCGCGGATCACGTTCGTCGAGCCCGGCGCCCCGGTGCAGCTGCCCGCGGCCGCGGCGAAGGAGCTGGCGGCGGCCGTCGGTGCCGCCCTCGACAATGTCGACAGGCACGCCGGTGAGGACGCCCGGGCCTGGATCGTCATCGAGGACGAGCCGGACGAGGTGATCGTCACCGTACGGGACGACGGTCCCGGCATCCCGCAGGGCAGGCTCGCGCAGGCCGAGGGGGAGGGGCGGCTCGGTGTCGCCCTGTCGATCCGCGGCAGGCTGCGGGACCTGGGCGGCACCGCCGAGCTGATCTCGGTGCCGGGCCAGGGCACAGAGGTCGAACTGAAGGTTCCACGGGGGAAGGCAGGACGAGGATGAGCGAGCAGCGGATCAGAGTGATGGTCGTCGACGACCACCCGATGTGGCGCGACGCCGTCGCCCGCGATCTGGGCGAGGCCGGGTTCGACGTGGTCGCTACCGCAGGCGACGGCCCGCAGGCCGTGCGCCGGGCCCAGGCCGTCTCGCCCGACGTGCTGGTCCTCGACCTCAATCTGCCGGGCATGCCCGGCGTCCAGGTCTGCAAGGAACTCGTCGGCGCGGACGCCTCGCCGCGGGTGCTGGTGCTGTCGGCCAGCGGCGAGCACGCCGACGTCCTGGAGGCCGTGAAGTCCGGGGCCACCGGCTATCTGCTGAAGTCGGCGAGCACGGCCGAACTCATCGACGCGGTCCGCAGGACCGCCGCCGGCGACCCGGTGTTCACCCCGGGCCTGGCCGGGCTGGTCCTCGGCGAGTACCGCCGGCTCGCCTCCGAGCCGGCCCCGGCGGCCCCGGACGTGCCGAAGGCACCGCAGCTGACCGAGCGCGAGACCGAGGTGCTGCGGCTCGTCGCCAAGGGCCTGTCGTACAAGCAGATCGCCGAACGGCTCGTCATCTCGCACCGCACGGTCCAGAACCACGTCCAGAACACCCTGGGCAAGCTCCAGTTGCACAACCGCGTCGAGCTGGTGCGGTACGCGATCGAGCGCGGGCTCGACGACGCCTGATCTCGTACGAGTGAATGCCGGAACTCAACACGGCCGCACCGGACCGGAATTGATAGTGCGCCCCACCTCGGAGTGACATGGGTCACCATTAGCGTGACCGTCGGTACGTCAAACCGAGGCGAAGGGAAGTGTTTCCATGCGGGTCGGAGTGCTGACCGGGGGCGGCGACTGCCCCGGGCTCAACGCGGTCATCCGCGCCGTCGTCCGCAAGGGCGTGCAGGAGTACGGCTACGACTTCACCGGGTTCAAGGACGGCTGGCGCGGCCCCCTGGAGGGCAGGACCGTCCCGCTCGGCATCCCCGCGGTCCGCGGCATCCTGCCCCGCGGCGGCACCATCCTCGGCTCCTCCCGGACCAACCCCCTCAAGGTCGAGAACGGCGTCCGCCGCATCAAGGAGAACCTCACCAAGTACGAGATCGACGCACTCGTCGCGATCGGCGGCGAGGACACCCTCGGCGTCGCCGCGAAACTCAGCGACGAGTACGGCGTGAAGTGCGTCGGCGTCCCCAAGACCATCGACAACGACCTCTCCGCCACCGACTACACCTTCGGCTTCGACACCGCGGTCGGCATCGCCACCGAGGCCATCGACCGCCTGCACACCACCGCCGAATCGCACATGCGCGTGCTCGTCGTGGAGGTGATGGGCCGGCACGCCGGCTGGATCGCCCTGCACTCGGGCCTGGCCGGCGGTGCGAACGTCATCCTGATCCCGGAGCAGCGCTTCGACGTCGACCAGGTCTGCGCGTGGGTCACCTCCCGCTTCAAGGCCAGCTACGCCCCGATCGTGGTGGTCGCCGAGGGAGCCATGCCCAAGGACGGCGAGATGATCCTCAAGGACGGCACCCTCGACGCGTTCGGGCACGTCCGGCTCTCCGGCGTCGGCGAATGGCTCGCCAAGGAGATCGAGAAGCGCACCGGGAAGGAGGCCCGCACCACGGTCCTCGGCCACGTCCAGCGCGGCGGCACCCCGAGCGCCTTCGACCGCTGGCTGGCCACCCGCTTCGGGCTGCATGCCATCGAGGCCGTCCGGGACGGGGACTTCGGCAAGATGGTCGCCCTGCGCGGCACCGACATCGTGCGCGTGCCGATCGCCGACGCGACCACCCGGCTGAAGACGGTCGACCCGGTGCTCTACGCCGAAGTGGGCGTGTTCTTCGGTTGAGCCGTCCCCTTCGGCCGGCTCCTTCTCCGGCCGATGTGACTCTTCGGCCGACGCGATCCCCCGGCCGGCGCCTTTCTCGGGCCGGCCGTCCCTTTCGACCGACCCCGCCCGGTGGGCCGTGCGCCGTGAGGCACGGCCCACCGGGCGTCCGGCGCCCTACGCCGACGGCACCCGCGTCACCGGCCGCAGCAGCTCCCGCAGGACGCCGGGACCGTCCAGCGTCAGGACCGACTCCGGGTGGAACTGGAGCGACGCGAAGCCGTCGCCCCGGAGGGCGTGCACCTCCCCGGACTCCGTGTCGCGGCTCACCTCGATGCCCCGTGCCGCCAGCGCGGCCGCCTCCGCGTCGCCGCAGCGGGCCGTGAAGCTGTTGTAGAAGCCGACCGTCTCGGGCCGGCCGAACAGATCGATCCGCACCTGCGCCCCCTGGTACGGCCGGGCCTTCCGCACGATCTCCAGGCCCAGCTCCGCCGCGATCAGCTCATGTCCCAGGCACACCCCGAGAACCGCCGGCCCCGTCGCGCCACCCCGGGGAGCGGCCTCGGGCCCCCCGGGGGCGTGCGGGTGTCCGCGCAGCAGCTCGGCCGTGAGCCCGCGCAGCAGCCGCATCTTCGGATCGGCGGTGTCCGCCGGGTTCCCCGGGCCGGGCCCCAGCACCACCGGCCCCGGGTGGCCGAGTGCCGTCTCTTGCAGCCCCGGCTCGTCGTACCGGCGGACCGTCACCTCCAGGCCGGAGGCGCGCAGCAGATGCGCCAGCATCGCCGTGAACGTGTCCTCGCCGTCCACCACCAGCGCGTGCCCGGCCGTGCCGGCGGGACGGTCCTGCATCCGCAGCCAGAACGGCGCCAGGTCCGCCCGGCGGGCGTCCAGCGCGGCGTGCACCCGCGGATCGTCCGCGAGGGCCGGCCGCGTCCGCTCCTGCCGCGGCGGCGCCGGCCGGACCCCCAGCGCGGCGAGCACCGCCGCGGCCTTGGCATGCGTCTCGGCGACCTCGCCGGCCGGGTCGGAGTGCCGCACCAGGGTGGCGCCGACCGGCACCTCCAGCAGTCCGTCCGCGGAGATGCCGGCGGTCCGGATCAGAATGGGCGAATCCAGGGTCTGCCCGCCTCCGGCGTCCGGGCCGAGCAGGGCCAGCGCACCGGCGTAGTAGCCGCGGCCCCCGGACTCGTGGCGCTCGATGACCCGGCAGGCGTTCTGCACCGGCGACCCGGTCACCGTCGCCGCGAACATCGTCTCCTTCAGCACGTCCCGCACGTCCAGCGAGGACCGCCCGCGCAGTTCGTACTCGGTGTGCGCCAGGTGCGCCATCTCCCTCAGGCGCGGCCCGACCACCACCCCGCCCATGTCGCCGACCGTGCACATCATCTTGAGTTCCTCGTCGACCACCATGGAGAGCTCCTCGGTCTCCTTGCGGTCGGCGAGGAACGCGAGCAGGGACTCCGGTGTGGGACCGTCCGCCGGGTAGCGGTACGTGCCGCTGATCGGGTTCATCACGACCGTCCCGCCCGACATGCGCACGTGCACCTCCGGACTCGCGCCGACCAGCGTGCGCTCTCCGGTGTGCACCACGAACGTCCAGTAGGCGCCCCGCTCCCCGGCGAGCAGCCGCCGGAACAGGGCCAGCGCGTCGGCCCGACCGAACCCTGGGATCTGCCCGGTGTAGGTGCGCCGGACCACGAAGTTCGCGCCCTCGCCCCGGCCGATCTCGTCCTCGATCACCCGCCGGACGATGCCGGCGTACTCCTCGTCGCCGACGTCGAACGCTCCGCCCTCGACCCGGACGGGGTGCGTCGGCAGGGCGTCCAGCACCTCGTCGAGCGGCAGCGCGAAGGACTCCTCGGCGACCAGGACGGCGAGCGGTGTGCCGTCGTCGCGGACGTCGAACCCCCGCTCCCTGATCTGCCGGAACGGCACCAGGGCAAGGGTGGGGCGGTCCGGTTCCACCGGGATGTCGGACAGCCGTTCCATGTGGTGGACGGGCCCGATGAGCACCTCGACGGTGTCGTGGTCGTGCCCGGGGGAGCGGCGGCGCAGCAGGGCGAAGGGAGGGCAGGCCTCGTCCAGCAGTCTGGTGATGGGCATCGGTGCGGTGTTCCTTCCGGGTGGGAGGGAACGGCCGCCGGACGCACCGAAGGCCGCCCCTCGGGCGGCCTTCGCGGTGGATCTCGGTGTACGCGCGATCAGTGGGCCGCCGGACGAGCGGTCCACCACCAGTTCTGGTTCGTGAGCGTGTACACGCCCGGCAGCCTAGCGGATCGCGGTTACGCGGTGAGACGGATCGTCCGGATCTGTCTCATCCACCGGTCACCCGGGTGGACCCGGTCCCCGACCACGTACTGTTGAGCCGTGACCGTGAACGCTGAAACCCAAGCCGTCGCCAAGGCGACCTGGCGGCACCTTCCCGCGGCGCAGCAGCCCGAGTACCCCGATGCCGAGGCTCTGCGCGATGTGATCGCCGACCTCGAGTCGTATCCTCCGCTCGTCTTCGCCGGCGAGTGCGACCAGCTGCGCGCCCGCATGGGAGCCGTCGCCAGGGGCGAGGCGTTCCTGCTGCAGGGCGGCGACTGCGCCGAGGCATTCGACGGGGTGTCCGCCGACCACATCCGCGCGAAGCTGAAGACGCTGCTGCAGATGTCGGCCGTGCTGACGTACGCGGCGTCCGTGCCCGTCGTCAAGGTGGGCCGTATCGCCGGCCAGTACTCCAAGCCCCGTTCCAAGGACACGGAGACCCGCGACGGGGTGACCCTGCCGACCTACCGCGGCGACTCCGTCAACGGTTTCGCCTTCACCGCGGATGCCCGTGTCCCCGACCCCGAGCGCCTGAAGCGGATGTACAACGCGTCCGCCTCGACGCTCAACCTCGTGCGCGCCTTCACCACCGGTGGCTACGCCGATCTGCGCCAGGTCCACGCCTGGAACCAGGACTTCGTGAAGTCGTCCCCGTCGGGTCAGCGCTACGAGCAGCTCGCCCGCGAGATCGACAACGCGCTGAACTTCATGAAGGCGTGCGGCACCGACCCCGCCGAGTTCAAGGCGGTCGAGTTCTACGCGTCGCACGAGGCGCTGCTGCTGGCCTACGAGGGCGCCCTGACCCGGGTCGACTCGCGCACCGGCAAGCTGTACGACACCTCCGGCCACATGGTGTGGATCGGTGAGCGGACCCGGCAGCTGGACCACGCGCACATCGAGTTCGCCTCCCGGATCGCGAACCCGATCGGGATCAAGCTCGGCCCGACGACCACCGTCGACGAGGCACTGACGTACATCGACCGGCTGGACCCCGAGCGCGAGCCCGGCCGGCTGACCTTCATCGTCCGCATGGGCGCCGACAAGGTCCGGGACAGGCTCCCGGAGCTGGTCGAGAAGGTCACGGCCTCCGGAGCCACGGTGGCGTGGGTGACCGACCCGATGCACGGCAACACCTTCGAGGCGGCCTCCGGCCACAAGACGCGCCGCTTCGACGACGTACTCGACGAGGTCAAGGGCTTCTTCGAGGTCCACAAGGCACTGGGCACCCACCCGGGCGGCATCCACGTCGAACTGACCGGTGACGACGTCACCGAATGCGTCGGCGGCGGCGACGAGATCTTCGTCGACGACCTGCACCAGCGGTACGAGACGGCCTGCGACCCGCGGCTCAACCGCAGCCAGTCGCTGGACCTGGCCTTCCTCGTCGCCGAGATGTACCGCGACCAGTAGGGACGACCGTCGTAGGTTCCTCCGGACCGTGGGGCGTGGATCTGTGATCCGCGCCCCACGGTCGTCACCGGGGCTTTTGATGAGCCGCGACCCGAGGTAAGGTTAGGTTAGCCTCACCGATCATCGGGACCCATCATCGGGACACAGTCATCGGTCGGGCGCCGGCCATGGATCCCATCGGGAGGTGACCCCGCGTGTACGTCTGCTCTTGCTTCGGCATCACGGAGAAGCAGGTCAAGGAGCACGCCGACGCGGGCGCCTGCACCCCTCGCCAGATCGCCTCGGCCTGCAGGGCCGGCACCGACTGCGGATCGTGTGTACGCCGGATCCAGGCCATCCTCGGCCGCGGCGCGTGCCCCCGCCGTGAGCTGGTGGAGCAGGAAGAGCCTGCCTTTCCCGAACTGGACGAACTGACCGAGGCCGCCTAGCACGGACCGAGGCTGCCTAGCTCGACGGCTGCTCGATCAGCTGCGCGATGTAGAGGGCCTCACCGAGCTTCTCGACGAGCTCCAGCTGGGTGTCGAGGTAGTCGATGTGGTGTTCCTCGTCGGCGAGGATGCTCTCGAAGATGTTGGCCGACGTGATGTCGCCCTTGGCGCGCATCACCTCGATACCGCGCCGCAGCCGGTCGATGGCCTCCACCTCGACCTGCCGGTCGGCCTGGAACATCTCGGTCACGGTCTGACCGACCCGCACGTGGAACAGCCGCTGGTAGTTCGGCAGACCTTCGAGGAACAGGATCCGGTCGGTGAGCACCTCGGCGTGCTTCATCTCGTCGAAGGACTCGGCTCGGGTGTACGTGGCGAGCTTCGTCCACCCCATGTTCTCCTGCATCTTCGAGTGCAGGAAGTACTGGTTGATGGCGGTCAGCTCGGCGGTCAGCTGCTCGTTGAGGAATTCGATGACCTCGGGGTCGCCCTGCATCGCAGAGGCTCCTTCCAAGCGGTGACTGGCAAGATGCGCGCATCCTCGCACCGACGATCAGGGCCGTCCAGTAAGTGCAAGCTTAGTGCGAGTTGCCCGAATTCGAATCGGGCCTGGTCATGACCACCCCTCGCGGTCTGTCACCATGGAGTCATGGGTCAGCCGGAGAGCCGCGAGCACGAAGAGGCAGCGCGGACCGGTCTACCCCCGGGGCAGCGCATGCAGCGCGGCTGGCCCGTCACGCACTACGGTCCTGTCCCCAAGTTCAAGCCGGACCGCTGGGAATTCCGGGTCTTCGGGGCGACCGCGGACGGCGACAAGCACTGCTGGAACCACGAGGAGTTCTCGGCGCTCCCGTTCTCGACGGTCGTGGCCGATCTGCACTGCGTCACGAAATTCAGCATGCTCGGGGCCGAATGGGGAGGGGTTCTCGCCCGTACGGTACTGGAGCTCGCCCCGCCCGCCCCCAATTGCACGCATGTGATGGTCTGGGCCGAGTACGGCTTCAGCGCCAATCTGCGGCTCTCCGACTTCACCTCCGACCGCACGATCTTCGCCACGCACAAGGACGGGGAGCTGCTCACCGCCGAGCACGGTTTCCCGGTGCGGCTGGTCGTCCCGCACCTCTACGCCTGGAAGGGGCCCAAGTGGGTCCGCGGCATCGAGTACATGACCGCCGACCGGCGCGGCTTCTGGGAGGAGCGGGGCTACCACAACATCGGTGACCCCTGGCGCGAGCAGCGCTACTCCTACCAGGAGGAGCCGGGGGACGGCCCCGAACTCTGAGTCCGGAGCCGGTCGGTCGTCGAGACCGGGGGACCGGCGCCGCGGGCGGTCAGCCGTGCGAGTCGGGGGCGTCGCGGAGCCGCTTCAGCCGGGCCACGTCCGCCGTGTGCCCGTCCTTGCCGCCCGGCGTCTCGATGATCAGCGGCACGCCCTCGGTCGCCGGGTGCGAGAACAGTTCGGCGAAGGCCGCCTCTCCGATGTGACCGGCGCCGATGTTGGCGTGCCGGTCCCGGTGGGCTCCGGCCGCCTCCTCGGAGTCATTGGCGTGGATCAGCTTCAGACGGCCCTCGCCCACCGTCCCGACCAGCAGGTCCAGGGTCTCCTTGGTCCCGCCCGGCTCCGCCAGGTCGTGCCCCGCGGCGAAGATGTGGCAGGTGTCCAGGCAGACGCCCAGCTTGGGGTGTGCGTCCAGGGCCTCGAAGTACGGTCCGAAGTCCCAGGTCCTGGAACACAGTGACGCCCCCTGGCCGGCCGTCGACTCCAGCAGCAGGAACGGGTCGTCGTCGTGCGTCAGCTCGTCCAACAGGGGCAGCATCCGCTCCCGCACCTGCGCCAGGGCCTCCTCGCGCGGGCGGCCGCCGGTCGCCGAGCCGGTGTGCACGACCACGCCGAGCGCGCCGATCTCCCGTCCACGGCGCAGCGAGTGCCGCATCGACTCCACGGACCTCTCGACGGTCACCTCCGTGTGCGAACCGAAGTTGATCAGGTAGGGCGCGTGCACGTACACGGGGATCGACTCCGCCTCGCACTCCGCGCGGAACCGTTCGTCCTGGACGGGGTTCCCCGCGGGCGTGGCCCAGCCGCGCGGATTGGCGACGAAGACCTGGACGGTCTCGGCACCCATCTCACGGGCGTACGCCAGACCGGTCCTGGCGAGTCCTCCCGCCACCGGGACATGACCGCCGACGGGATTGCGGGAACGACCCGCGGGAGCGTGGGAGGGGAGGGCGAGGCTGCTCATGACGGTTCCAGGATGCCAGGCGCTCCGCGTCCGCCCGGCATCGGCCTGGGGTCTGCCCGGCATCGGCCCGGGGTCTGCCCGGGGTCGCCCGGGGTCCGCCCGGCTCCGGCCTGGTTTCCGCCCGGCATCCGCCTGGGGTCTGCCTGGCTTCCGCCGGGGTCTGGCCGGCATCCGCCCGGGGTCCGCCTGGCGTCCGCCCGGCGTGCGCCCGGGGTCCGCCTGGCATCCGCCTGGCATCCGCCCGGGGTCTGCCCGGCTTCCGCCTGGGGTTCGCCCGGCATCCGACCGGCATCCGACCGGCTCCGGCCCGGCATGCACCCGGCTTCCGCCCGGCATCCGCCCGGCTCCCGCCTTCGTCAGAGGCATTGGCCCCGTCGGAGCCCCTCGGCCCTGCCCACCAGGGAGGCCCGTGGCCCGCGTCAGAGCCTCTTGGTCTTGATGGTGATCGTGCCGCCCTCCGGGGCTTGCTCGCCGCCCTTGACCGACTGGCTCTCGACGGTGTTGCTGAACGACAGGAACGGCCGGTCCACCTCGACCTTGAAGCCGGCCTGCTCCAGCTCGCTCTTGGCGTCGTCGACGTTCTGGCCCGTCACATCGGGGACGTCGATCATCCGCGGGCCCTTGGAGACCGTCAGCGTCACCGTCTCGCCGTTGCCGAGCTCGGTGCCCTCGCCGGCCGACTGCTCGGCCACCTTGCCCGCCTCCTCGGGGGAGTGGACCTGCTCGGGGGCCACCTTCACGGCGAGCCCGCGCTCCTCCAGCCGGGCCGTGGCGTCCTCGACCGACATACCGGTGACGTCCGGGACCTGGACCGGTCTGCCCCGGCTGACGACCAGGGCGACGGCGGAGTCCGCACGGCGGCGCGATCCGGCCGACGGGTCCGTACGGATCACCGAGCCCTGGGAGATCGCCTGGCTGAACGCCTTGCTCACCGCGCCCGGCGCGAGCCCGGCCCGGGTCAGCTCCCGCTTGGCCTCGGCGAGCGGCAGGCCCTCGACGTCGGGCACGGGGACGATCTCCGGTCCGCGGGACACGACGAGGGTGATCTCGCCGTTGCCGCGGATCCGTGCCCCGGTGGCCGGGTCGCTGCCGAGCACCTTGCCCCGGTCCACTGTGTCGCTGAACTGCCGGCGCACGGACTTCACCTCGAGTCCGGCGGTGTCCAGGCGCTTGCGCGCGTCCTGCTCGCTCTGCCCGATCACCGCCGGGACACGGGTGAACTGGCCGGAGTTGATGTACCAGACGCCGACCCCCAGGCCGAGGGCCAGCAGCACCGCCGTGATCACCAGCAGCGGCCCGCGGCGGAGCCCCGCACGGCCCGCGGGCGGCGGGGAGGCGGGCTCGACGGGACGTTCCAGCCGGCTGGTGCGCAGAACGCCGTCCGGGCCCGCGTCGGGGAGCGGGGTGGGGACCGCGCGCGGGATCACGCTCGTCCGGTCCTCCGACCCCCCGTGGTCGCTCACCCGGGCCTGCGGCGGTACGGCGTCGAGCTGCTCGTCGGTCAGGGCTCCGCGGGCCTCCCGGGCCCGGGCGAGCAGGGCAACCGCGTCGTCCGGGCGGGAGTCCGGGGTGCGGTCCGTGGCAGCCGCCACCAGCCCGTCCAGTTCCCGGGCCAGACCGGGCACGGCCGCCGAGGGCGTCGGCACCGGGGCGTTCAGGTGCTGGTAGAGGATCTGGGCGGGGGTCTCGCCCACGTGGGGCTTGCTCCCGGTCAGCATTTCGTAGAGCACCACACCGCACGCGTAGACGTCGGTACGGGTGTCCGAGGTGCCGTGCTCGATCTGCTCCGGCGCGAGGTACGAGACCGTGCCCAGCACCGAGCCGGTGGTGCTGGTGACCGCGTCGACGGCCCGCACCAGACCGAAGTCGGCGACCTTGACCCGGCCGTCGTCCCCGATCAGGACGTTCTCCGGCTTCATGTCGCGGTGCACGAAGCCGGCCCGGTGGGCGGCGCCGAGCGCGGCCAGCACCGGTTCCAGGATGTCGAGGGCCGCGCGCGGCTGGAGCGCCCCGCGCTCACGCAGCACATCGCGCAGGGTGCAGCCGGCGATGTACTCCATGGCCAGGTAGACGTACGACCCGTCGGCGCCCTGGTCGTACACGCCCACCACATTGGGGTGCGCCAGCCGGGCCACCGACTTGGCCTCGCGGATGAACCGCTCCACGAAAGCGGAGTCGGCCGCGAGGGTCGGGTGCATCACCTTGAGGGCGAGCACCCGGTCGAGACGGGTGTCCAGGGCCCGGTAGACCGTGGCCATCCCGCCGACCGCGATCCGGGCGTCGATGCGGTAGCGGCCGTCGAGCACCTGCCCGACGAGAGGGTCCTGAAGGGTCGTGTCCACGCAGGTGAGTCTACGAGCCGCGGCCGGCCGGCCGGACCGTCGTGGTCCGCCGGCCACCGCACTGCAGCCGATCTGTGACAGGTACGGATCAGGCCCCGATCTGCCCCGGGCGCCTCAGAACGCGGGCCGCTCCGGATCGAGCCGGGCCATGCCCTGCGCCGGGGACGAGGCCTCCGCGAAGTGGCGGCGGGGGATCCGGCCCGCCCGGTACGCGAGCCGGCCGGCCTCGACGCCGTGCCGCATCGCCTCCGCCATCAGCACCGGCTCCTGGGCCCGGGTAACGGCCGAGGCGAGCAGCACCGCCGCACAGCCCAGTTCCATGGCGAGCGCCGCGTCCGACGCCGTGCCCGCGCCCGCGTCCATGATCACCGGAACCCCCGCCGCCTCCGTGATCAGCTGGAAGTTGTGCGGATTGCGGATGCCGAGACCGGAACCGATAGGGGAGCCGAGCGGCATGATCGCCGCACAGCCCGCCTCTTCCAGCCGCCGGGCCAGCACCGGGTCGTCATTGGTGTACGGAAGGACCGTGAACCCGTCGTCGACCAGGGTCTCCGCAGCGTCCAGCAGCTCGACCGGATCGGGCAGGAGGGTCCGTTCGTCCGCGACCACCTCCAGCTTGATCCAGTCGGTGCCCAGCGCCTCGCGGGCGAGGCGGGCGGTGAGCACGGCCTCGCCCGCGGTGAAGCAGCCCGCCGTGTTGGGCAGGACGCGGATGCCGAGCCGGTCGAGCACGGACAGCACCGAGCCCTGGACGCTCGGGTCCAGCCGGCGCATCGCCACGGTCGTCAGCTCTGTGCCGGAGGCGATCAGCGAGCGCTCCAGCACATCGAGGCTGGACGCCCCGCCCGTGCCCATGATCAGGCGGGAGGTGAACGTCGTGCCGCCGATGGTGAGGTGGTCGTCCGCCATGCTGCTCAGCCTCCCTGGACTGCGGTGAGGACCTCGACACGGTCGCCGTCGCCGAGCGCGGTGGCGGGCCACTGGCTGCGCGGGACGACGGTCTCGTTGACTGCCGCGGCGACTCCCGAGGGGGCGGAGGTCAGCGTCCCGACGAGGGCGTCGAGGGTGGTCCCGGCGGAGACGGCACGGCGTTTCCCGTTGACGGACACGGTCACCGGCGTGGACATCGGCACGGTCATGCGGACTGCTCCTGGAGGGCGGGCCGGGCGGCGCCGGAAGCGGGGGAGAAGCGGAGGGGACTGAAGGGACGGGCCTCGGCGGGCAGTTCGCCGGTGGTGAGCACGGCGGCCATCGCGTCCCCGGTGACCGGCGTCAGCAGCACGCCGTTGCGGTAGTGGCCGGTGGCCAGCAGCAGCCCCGGCAGGGAAGTGGGGCCGAGCAGCGGCGCGTTGTCGGGGGAGCCGGGGCGCAGCCCGGCGCCCGTCTCGGTGAGCGGGAGTTCGGTGATGCCCGGCACCAGTTCGTGGGCGTCGCGGAGCAGCTGGTAGACGCCGCCCGCGGTGACCGTGGTGTCCCAGCCCAGCTCCTCGCTGGTGGCCCCGACGACCACTTCGCCGTTCGCGCGCGGCACGAGGTAGACATGGCTGCCCCGCACCATCGCCCGCACGATCCGGCTCAGGAAGGGCGCGTACGCGGGCGGCACGGTCAGCCGCACCACCTGGCCCTTCACCGGCCGTACGGGAGGCAGTACCTCGGCCGGCACGCCGTCCAGCCTGCCGCTCAAACTGCCCGCGGCCAGCACGACCTGGTCCGCGGCGAGGGACGTGCCGTCGTCGAGCACGATGCCGACGGCCCGGTCGCGCACCACGCTCAGCCGTTGCGCCCAGGCGCGGTGGAAGACCACACCGGCCCGCTCGCAGGCGGTGACGAGGGCGGCGGCGAGCCGGCGCGGGTCGACCTGGTGGTCGCCGTCGGCCCTGAGTCCGCCGCGCACCCCCGGCGCCAGCATCGGTTCCAGCCGACGGCACTCGCGCCCGGACAGCCATTCCGACTCCAGTCCGGACCGGAGGTGCAGGGCGTGCAGTTCCCGCAGATGGGCACGGTCGTCGGCGTCGAGCGCCACCGCGAGGGTGCCGCAGACGCGGTGGCCGATGTCCTGGCCGGCCGCCTCCGCGAGCTCCGCGGCGAACGCGGGGTACCGCGCGGCCGATTCGAGGTTGAGCCCGAGCAGCGTCTGCTCGCCGTAGTGCAGCTCCGTGACGGCGGCCATCATGCCGGCCGCCACCCGGGCCGCGCCGCCGCCCGGCTCGGGGTCGACGACCACGGTGCGCAGTCCGCGCTGCGCCGCCCGCCAGGCCGTGACCAGACCGATGATGCCGCCCCCCACGACGAGGACGTCGGACCCGTGGTTGTGCGGATGCATGGGCGTCCAGCCCCTCCCTTCGCCGGCATGACCCGGATCAGGTTCGTACGGTCGGAGGCCGCCCAGCCTCCCTCTCAGCCCGGTGCGTCCGGGCTCCCGCGAGTGCTTTACCTTGGCCACCCTAACCCCACGCCCCGATACGCAGTAAGGGAGCCGCAGACGTGGCCGGATCGCTCGACGGACTCGTTTTCTCCCCGGTCGCGGACCAGGCCCCCGGCCAGGTCGGCACCCGGACCCGGTTCACGTACCACGAGCAGGACGGGCGCGTCTGGGCCGACTACGCGGGCGGCGACGTGGTGCGCGGGCATCTGGTGGGCACCCGGCGCGGCGACCGGCTCGACTTCCGGTACGTCCAGCTCGGGACGGACGGCGGGACGTCGTCGGGGCACTGCGTCTCCACCGTGGTGGAGCTGCCCGACGGACGGGTGCGGCTGGAGGAGGCCTGGCAGTGGGAGTCGCGGGAGGGCAGCGGCACGAGCGTCGTCGAGGAGCTGCCTTCCTGATGGATCGTCAGGCGCGTAGGGTGACGGCGTGAGCGAGCGGGAGCAGCGGACAGGGCAGCAGCGCCGGATCGTCGTGGTGGGTGCCGGGATGGCCGGCGTGCAGACGGCGGTGGCCCTGCGCGAACAGGGCTTCAAGGGACCGGTCACCGTCATCGGGGCCGAGCCCCACCAGCCGTACGACCGGCCGCCGTTGTCCAAGGCGATCCTGCTCGGCACGGCCGAGGGATCGGCCTTCGACATCGACTTCGAGGCGCTGGACGTCGGCCTGCGGCTGGGCGTCGAGGTCACCGGGCTGCGGCCGGCCGAACGGACCGTGGACACCGAGGCCGGACCCGTCCCCTACGACGTCCTGGTCGTCGCCACCGGCGCCCGGCCCGTCACTCTTCCCGGCACCGAGGGCGTGCCCGGCGTGCATCTGCTGCGCACCCTCGACGACGCCGAGCGGCTGCGGCCCGTGCTCGCCCGCCGGCACCGGGTCGTCGTCGTGGGGGCCGGCTGGATCGGCGCCGAGTTCGCCACCGCCGCCCGGGAGGCGGGCTGCGAGGTCACCGTCGTCGAGGCGGCCGCCCGGCCGCTGGCCGGCGCACTGCCCGCCGAGGTCGCCGCCCCCATGGCCGACTGGTACGCGGAGAGCGGCGCCGAGCTGATCACCGGTACCCCGGTCGCGGGCATCGAGGGCGGCGAGGTCGCCCTCGCGGACGACGCCTCCGGGAAGGGGCGGCGGCTCCCCGCGGACGCCGTCGTGGTCGGCATCGGTGCCCGGCCCGCGACGGAATGGCTCGCCGGTTCCGGCATGGTCCTCGGTCCGGACGGGTCGATCACCGCCGACGAGGAGCTGCGCACCTCGCTGCCGGATGTGTACGCGGTCGGCGACTGCGCCTCCTTCCCGTCCCGGCGCTACGGCGAACGGCTGCTCGTCCACCACTGGGACAACGCGCTCCAGGGCCCCAGGACCGTCGCGGCCAACATCGCGGCCGGCGCCCACCAGGTCTACGACCCCGTGCCGTACTTCTGGTCCGAGCAGTTCGGGCGCTTCGTCCAGTACGCCGGCCACCATACGGACACCGACGAGGTCCTGTGGCGGGGCGACCCGGCCGGGCCGTCCTGGTCGGTGCTGTGGCTGCGCGACGGGGTACTGGCGGGAGTGCTCGCCGTGGGCCGCCCGCGGGACCTGGCCCAGGGCAGGAGACTCATCGAGGCCGCCGCGGGGATCGACCGGGAACGCGCCGCCGACCCGTCCGTGCCGCTCAAGTCGGCAGCGCTCTGACCTGCGGTGCACCGCCGTCGGAGGGGCCGCCGCCCCCCGTACGCCCGCTCCGGCTACCAGCTGTCGGTCCGGGATGGCAGGCTTGTGCCGTGACCGAGATTGACGCAAAAATCGATGCTCTCGTCCCCGCCTGGCTCTACCTCCCCGACATCGCGGAAATGCTCGACGTCGAGGTGACGCGCGTGCGGCAGCTGGTCAAGGAGGGCCAGCTCATCGCTGTCCGCCGTGGTGAGAACCGGGCGCTTCAGGTGCCGGCCGCCTTCATCAAGGGCGACAAGGTCGTGAAGGGGCTCTCCGGGACCCTGACGCTCCTGAAGGACGACGGCTTCACCGACGAAGAGATGCTTGAGTGGCTCTTCACCCCCGACCCGAGCCTGCCCGGCACCCCCGTGCAGGCCCTCAGCGAGAATCGCGGCACGGAGGTGAAGCGCCGCGCCCAGGCGCTCGCCGTCTGACACAACCCATCACACGACGGTGTACGGGCGGGGCCGCACCCCCGTCCGTACACCGCCGTCGAGCACTGCCGATCAACGGGGGGTCCCCATGTCACGTGTCCGTGAGCAGCTCGCCGACGCCCGTCTCTACCTGTGCGCGGACGCCCGGAAGCGCCAAGGGGACCTGCCCGCGTTCCTCGACGCGGTGCTGTCCTCCGGCGTGGACATCGTGCAGCTGCGCGACAAGGGCATGGAGGCGGGCGAGGAGCTGGAGCACCTGGCGGTGTTCGCCGACGCCTGCCGACGGCACGGCAAGCTGCTGGCCGTCAACGACCGGGCGGACGTCGCCCACGCGATCGGCTCGGACGTGCTGCACCTGGGGCAGGGCGACCTGCCGGTGCCCGCCGCCCGGGCGATCCTCGGCGACCGGGTGCTGATCGGCCGGTCCACCCACTCCGAGTCCGAGGCTGCCGCGGCCGCCGCCGAGCACGGCGTGGACTACTTCTGCACCGGCCCCTGCTGGCCGACCCCCACCAAGCCCGGCCGTCACGCACCCGGACTCGACCTGGTGCGGTACGCCGCCGGACTCGGCACCGAGCGCCCGTGGTTCGCGATCGGCGGCATCGACGCGGGCAATCTCGACCAGGTGCTGGAAGCGGGTGCCCGCCGTGTCGTCGTCGTCCGGGCGATCACCGAGGCGGACGATCCCGCTGCCGCGGCCGCCGGTCTCAGCAAGCGGATACGGACCTACGGCGATTAGGGACATTCCGGTCGCCGGTGTCCAAGGGGTGGACAAGAACCGGACAATCCTGACTTATATCCCTTGATCTGTTGGGTGACGGGGAACCCCTGGCTAACCTGCCCGTATGGCCCTTGGCACAGCTTCCACCAGATCGGATCGCGCACGGACCGTGCGCGACCTGCTCGCGAGCGGCAGGACGTCCTACTCCTTCGAGTTCTGGGCGCCCAAGACCGAGAAGGGCGAGCGGAACCTCTGGAACGCGCTGCGCCGGGTCGAGGCGGTGGCGCCCAACTTCGTCTCCGTCACCTACGGGGCCGGGGGTTCCACCCGCGCCGGCACGGTCAAGGCCACCGAGCAGATCGCCGCCGACACCACCCTCACCCCCGTCGCGCACCTCACCGCCGTCGACCACTCGGTCGCCCAGCTGCGCAACATGGTCGGCCAGTACGCAGACGCCGGGATCCGGAACATCCTCGCCGTGCGTGGCGACCCGCCGGGCGACCCGATGGGCGAGTGGATCAAGCACCCGGAGGGCGTCACCTACGCGGCCGAGCTGGTCCGGCTCATCAAGGAGGCGGGCGACTTCTGCGTCGGCGTCGCCGCGTTCCCCGAGATGCACCCGCGGTCCACGGACTGGGACTCCGATGTGAGTCACTTCGTGGACAAGTGCCGGGCGGGCGCCGACTACGCGATCACCCAGATGTTCTTCGACCCCGAGAACTACCTGCGGTTCCGCGACGCGGTCACCACGGCGGGCTGCCACACGCCGATCATTCCGGAAGTCATGCCCGTGACCAGCGTCAAGCAGCTGGACCGGCTGCCACAGCTCAGCAACGCTCACTTCCCGCCGGATGTGAAAGAGCGCATCCTCTCGGTCAAGGACGATCCCGCCGCTGTACGCTCCATTGGCATCGAGTTCGCGACGGAGTTCTGCGCGAGGCTGCTGTCCGAGGGTGTACCGGGGCTGCACTTCATCACGCTCAACAACTCCACCGCGACACTCGAGATCTACGAGAACCTGGGGCTGCACGAGCAGCCCTGAGTGATGGCCGCGCTCCCGGGTGGCGGCCACGGGAGAGGGGCGTACGTGGGCTGGACGGTCCTCTACATCGCGTTCGGAATCGTTGCGCTGTGGCTGCTCGGCGAAGTGCTGCTGCAGTACAAGGCGCGGCTGCGCTGGCGCCTGCTGGCCTTCTTCGGCTTCATGGGCGTCGTCCTGGGAGTGCTGCTGCCGTCGGTGATCGTGATCGGCGTGGGCGCCGTCACGTTCGCGATCGGCCAGACGTACGTGACGCTGTCCTTCCGGCGTGGTTTCTCCACCGGCTGGGCGCTCGGCGGCAAGCCCGGCGCCAGCCGCCGCCGCAAGGTCGCGCAGGCGGCACCGGACGGGGCCGGACCGGCCCTGGAGGTGTCCGAGCTCGAGTACGAGGCCATGGAAGCCGACGAGCTGCCGGCCGGCCCGGCCGTGTACGCGCCGGAACCCCTCCCGGAGGACACCGGCCAGTACGGCGTCTACTCCGACGAGGCCTACGCGGCGGCCCACCAGCACACACAGCAGCAGCCCGCCGCGCAGCAGTACGGCCAGTACGACGGCTACGCCGGCTACCCCTCGTACGACTACGGCGGTCAGCAGCAGTACGCCGCCTACGCGGATCCGTACCAGGCCGGGGGCGCGCAGCAGTACGCCGACCCCTACGCCGCCCAGTACGGCATGGACACCCCGCCCGGCGGCGTCTGGGTGCCCCAGCAGCGCGACTCCGGCCAGTCGTACGACCCCGGCCAGGACCCGGCCGCGGGGTACCAGAACGGCGGCGGGTACGGCTACCCGGGGCCGGGCGACCAGTACCGCTACTGAGACTCCTGCCGGCGATTCCTGCCGGCGGCTCCTGCCGGGGCGACTCGCGACTCGTGCCGGGGGCGGATTTCGGCCACCCGGCCTTCGCTGCCGCGGGCCTGCGTAGGCCGGCCCGCCTCGCCCTGCACAGCGGCCGCCCCGGATCCGTGCGGCCCCGGCGAGGGCCGGACTACTGGGAGCCGCGGAAGTCGTCGCCCTCGACGATCAGACCGGAGACCAGGGCGCCCGACATGCCCGCGTGGGCGAGGCCGCCGCCGGGGTGGGACCACCCGCCCGCGAAGTACAGGCCCGGCAGGGGTGAGCGGTTCGCCGCCGGGAGCCAGGCACCGCCCGCGCCCGCAAGGGCGGGGGAGGGGACCTGGAACGCCCCGGTGTCCCGGTGGGTGTCTGCCGGGGTGCGCACCTCGCGCCACAGGATGCGGCCGGCCAGGTCCGGCACCGCAGCCGTCGCCGCGTCCACCATCCGGTCCGCGAATCCGGCCACGACGTCGGACGGGGCCGAGGTCCAGACGTTGTCCGACGGCAGCACTCCGCCCGCCGCGACGGTCGCGGTGAGCGTCACGGTCTCGTGGGCGTCGTCGGGCCGCAGCGCCGGGTCGTCCGGGCGGAGCACGGTGACGGTCGGCCGGTCGCACAGCCCGCCCGCGGCGAGCGCGGCCAGCTCACCGGCCCGGTCCCGGGCGTGCACCACCGTGCGGTGCGCCGTGTCCGCCGGGCGGCCGCCGCGCAGGGCCAGCAGGACCGTCACCCGGCCGGTGCGGGCCTCCCGCTGCCAGTGCGGCCACTCCTCCTGACGGGGCCGGCCGACGACCTGCTCCCCGTACAGCGCGGGCAAAGGCGCCCCGGAGACCACCATGTCGGCGTCCACCGTCGTGCCGTCCGCCAGCCCGACACCGCAGGCGCGGCCGGCCTTCTCCAGGACCTCCGTCACCTCGGCACCGAAGGTGAACTCCACCTTCCGTTCCAGGCAGCGCTCGTACAGGGCGTCGGCGAGGGCGCGGATGCCGCCCCGGACGTACCAGCTGCCGAACGTCTGCTCCATGTACGGCAGGACGGTCGCCGAGGCGGGCGCGGTCCGCGGGTCCAGGCCGTAGGCCAGCGCGTACCCGTCGAGCAGCGCGGCGAGCCGTGGATCGCCCAGCTCGCGGGAGCCGACCTCGGCCAGGGTGCGGGCCCGGCGCCGCAGCAGCCCCCGGGGCGGCGCCGGATACGGCTCCCGGCCGAACGGCGTCGGGTCGGCGGGCAGCGGTTCCTCCAGCAGCGGTCGGCGCGACCGCTCCCACGCCTCGCGAGCCCGGACCAGGAACGCCCCCCAGCTTTCGCCCGCGCCGGCCCCCAGCGCCTCGTCCAGTGCGGAGAGCACCCCGGAACGCGAGGCATTGGGCAGCGACACCGACGTACCGTCGGCGAACAGGTGCCGGCTCGCCGGATCGACCGGCGTCAGGCCGACACGGCTCTCGAGCGGCTCCTTGCCGGTCTTCACGAACAGGTCGCGGTACACCGCGGGCAGATGCAGCAGACCGGGCCCCGTGTCGAACGCGAATCCGTCACGCTCGTACCGCCCCACCGAGCCGCCGTACGTCGCCGAGCGCTCGTACACCGCCAGCCGGTGGCCCGCCACGGCGAGCCGGGCGGCCGCCGCCATGGCGCCCGTACCGGCGCCGATCACTGCAATTCGTGCCATGCCGCGACTGTATCCGCCCCCCACCGGGGGGTTCGCCGCCCGGTGGCGCGGCCCCGGGTGCGGGGCTACCAGGAAGAGCTCGGCCCTCCGACGCCCACCGCTCTTTTCTTCTCCCTTTTCTCCTCGCGGCGTTGCGCCCTGCGCCGCAGGAACCGTCGGATGCGCGAGGCGAGGAACGCCACCACCACGATGCCCAGCAGCAACAGCGCACCCGCGATGACGGCGGCGGCCATGGGATAGAAGATGGCGAACGTGATGATTCCGGCGACGCCGAGATCCTCGGCGATGCTGATCACGATGTTGCTGACCGGCTCGGGCGAGGTGTTGACCGCCATCCGGGTCCCGGCCTTGACGAGGTGACTGGCCAGCGCGGTGGAACCGCCGATCGCGCCGGCGGCCAGCTCGGGCAGCGAGCCGTTCTGGCCGGCCAGCAGTGCGGCCACCACCGCCCCGGACAGCGGCCGGACGACGGTGTGCACCGAGTCCCACACCGAGTCCACGTAAGGGATCTTGTCGGCCACGGCCTCGCAGAGGAAGAGCACACCGGCGACGATCATCACATCGGTGCGCTGCAGCGCTCCCGGCACCTCGTCGGAGAGGCCCGTGGTGCCGAATACGCCGAGCAGCAGGATCACGGCATAGGCGTTGACACCGCTCGCCCAGCCGCTGGTGAAGACGAGCGGAAGTACGGACATGATCGGAATCCTAGCCAGTACGTACGTATGTGCGGACCGGGTTGAGCACACGGGCCTGAGTATCCGTACCTAGTCCACGAGATGAGTACGCGCGCGGATGGGGCGCGCGCTGCTCGGACGGAAGAGTGGGGTCGCGGAGGGGGGAAGCGGCACCGGCACCGCCGACACGGGGCGGCGGGACGGCGTCGTTCTCCCCACCGCGACGGGGACCACGCCCCCGCAGGGGCCCGGCGACCAAGGGGAACGCGGACCCGGGCTCCTGAGGGACCCCATGGGTGGGGACATACGGGGGGAGGCGCCGGCCCGGCGCGCTCGGAACGTCGAGCGACACCGGACCGGCGCCTTTTCCGTGTCCGGGTGTGGGGGAGCGGACGCCGCTACGGCGCCGCCGGCACGAGCAGCTCCGCGCGGAGGGCCTCCGCGTCGTCCAGGGAGAGCGACGTGGCGTTGCTCGTGGTGGTCTGGGCGGCCAATTGTCCGTCCCGGCAGAGCAATTCGCCGGACACCCCCTAGCGGCCGCTCACCCGGCCGTGCAGCAGCCGCGACAGAGCCGCGTGCACGTCGTCGAGGCTGCGCTCCCGCTGGAACGCCTGCCAGTCCAGGGCGGCCACCAGCACCATGCCCACCAGCGCCGCAGCCGTCAGCGGAACATCGATCTCCTCGCTCAGCTCGCCGGCCTCGACTCCCTCCCGCAGCACCGCCTCCACGACGGCGACCGCCTCCTGACGCACCACCATCAGCGTGGACTGCCACGCCCGGTTGGTGCGCCACAGCTCGGCGACGTACAGCTGGGTGAAGGCCGGGTACTGGTCGATGAACACCAGACCGGACCGGATCATCGCGTCGAGCGCCTCGACCTTGGTGCCGCCGCGCTCCGCCGTCTCCTCGGCGGCGCTGCGCAGCGAGGCGGTCAGGAGCCCGACGCCATGGCGCAGCAGCTCTTCGAAGAGCACGGTCTTACTGGCGAAGTTGTAGTAGACCGTCCCCTTTGCCACCCCGGCTCGTTCGGCGATCTCGTCCACGGTGGTGGCGGAGAACCCCTTTTCCGCGATCAGGGTGACGGCAGCTTCGTAGAGCTTCTGCCGGGTGGCCTGGCGGCGTCGCGTGCTGCTGCTGTCCATGGCGTCGATTCTCACAGGTCCGTACGGTCGTACCGGCTCAGAGGCTGAGCTCGGGGTGCAGACGGTCGAAGGTCCACACCTGCTTGCGGCGGGCGGAGACGGCGGTGAGCGCCAGAGCTCCCACCGTGAACGCGGCCAGCACCACGCTGCCGGTCCACACCGGGGTGAGCCCGCCGCCGGAGATCAGCCGGCGCAGCCCCTCCACGACGTACGTCATCGGCAGGTACGGGTGGATCGCGTTGAAGAACGCAGGGCTCGTCTGGACCGGGTAGGTGCCGCCCGCCGAGGTGAGCTGGAGCATCAGCACCGCCAGCACCAGGATCCGGCCGGCCGCGCCGAAGCGGGCGTTGAGCCACTGCACGATGGCGGCGAAGCAGAAGGTCACCAGGGCCAGGAAGCCGATGGTCCCCGCGGTGTTCGCCATCTCCAGGCCGAGTCCCCAGTGCAGTACGGACATCAGCGCGGCGATCTGGAGCACACCGAGCGCGGCGACCGGCAGCCAGCCCGCGAGCGCGGTCCGCCACGCGGAGGCACCCGCGGCGAGGGCCCGCTTGTTGAGCGGCTGGATCAGCATGTACGCGACCATCGCGCCCACCCACAGCGAGAGCGGGATGAAGTACGGGGCGAAGCCGGTGCCGTAGTTGGGCGCCTTGTACAGCGACTGGTTGGCGAGCTGGACGGGGTCGGCCATCACGTCGGTGCGCCGGTCCCGGTCCTCCTTGTCGTAGTCCGGGATCTTCTCCGCGCCGTCGTGCAGACCGCCGGCGAGCTTGCCGGAACCGTCGACGAGCTTGAACAGGCCGCCGTCGAGGTTGTTCGCACCGTTCTTGAGGCGGCCGACGCCGCCGTCGAGGTTGATGGCACCCTGCTTCGCCTTGGTCAGACCGGTGTGCAGGGCGTCCGCGCCGTTGGCGATCTTCTGGGCGCCGGAGTTGAAGGCGTTGATCTTGCCGACGGCGGCGTCCAGGTCCTTGCTGAGGTTCGGCGCGTGGTTCGCGAGGGCCTGGGCCTGCTGCTCCAGCCTCTTCAGCCGGGTGTCCAGGGTCTTGAGGTCGCTGCTGTGGTCGCGGACCGCGGTGTTGAGCGTCTTGGCTCCGGCCAGGGCCTCGTCGGCGGCCTTCTTGGCGCCGGCGATCTTGGGGCAGGCGGGGCTGGGCGGCGTGGCGGTCACGCAGAGGGCCGTGTTGACCTCGTTGATCGTGTCGGAGGCCTCCTTCGCCTTGGACTCCACGGCCGGCGCCTTCTCGATCAGCTTGCCGATGGTCTGCTGCGCGGTCCGGGAGGAGTCCGCGACCAGCTGCGCGGAGGTGCGGATGGTCTCCGCGTTGTTCTTCAGGTACGGCCGCACCCGGTTCGCAGTGCCGCCCACCTTGTCGGCGATGCCCTTGGTGGTGTCGGCCATCCTCCGGGTGGCGGTCTCCAGGTCTGCGGCGCCCTTGTCGAGCTTCCGCAGGCCGTCGGCGAGGCTGCCACTGCCGTTCTTGGCGGTGGACAGGCCGTTGGCGAGGTCCTTGGAGCCCTTCTTGGCCTTCCCGATGCCGCCCTTGAGGTCGTCGGCGCCCTTGGCGGCCTTCTCGGTGGCCTCGTGGATGTCGGAGAACGAGATGAAGATCTTGTCCAGGAAGTTGCGGGAGGTCTTCTTGGAGGCCGAGTGCCGCACCTCGGAGAACACCGAGCGGGAGATCTGCCCGACGATGTAGTTGTTGGCGTCGTTCGTCCGCACCTGGAGGGCGCCGGTCTCCGGGGAGTCACCGGAGCTGGACGCGACCCGCTCGCTGAAGTCCGACGGCATCGTCAGCGACAGGTAGTACGTCCCGTCCTCCACGCCCTTGCGGGCCTCGGAGTCGGTGACCTCGTGCCACTCGAAGACCTTGCTGTCGAGGAGCCCCTCGGTGATGTCGTCGCCCGCGTTTATCTTCTTGCCGTCGGCGGTGGCGCCCTTGTCGGCGTTCACCAGCGCGACCGGGATGCGGTCAAGGCGGCCGTACGGGTCCCAGAACGACCACAGGTAGAGCGCCCCGTAGAGCAGCGGGAGGAGCAGCAGCGCGACCAGTGCCGCGCGCGGAAGCTTCCCCCTGCCGAAGCGCTTCAGCTCAAGCGCGGCCAGTTTCGGCGAGCGCATCCGCCGCCCCCTCCTCGTTGTCCTTGCTGTCCTCGTCGATGCCGGCCCCGGTCCGGGGCGCGGGATCCTTCCGGGCCCCGGCTCCGCGCTCGGGCACGTCGGGTACGGGCGTGTCGCCGGTCTTCGTCGCCTTTGTGGACGCCTGCGCCTGCGGCTTTGCCTGTGTCTTCGTCCCGGGCTCGGGCTTCGCCTCTGGCCCGGCTTCCGGCTCGGTGCCGGGCGTGGCCTCGGGCCCGGGTGCGGTGAGCGGCGTTGCGTCCTTCGCAGACCCGGCTTCCGGAGCCTTCGGGGCCTTGGCCGCCTTCACCGGCTTCGCGGTCTTGGGCCCGGGCGTCGGCGTGACGTCCTTCGGAGCCCCGGTGTCCTTGCCGGCCCGCTGGGCGGTGCCCTTGCCGGCGGCCGCTGCGGGGACGGCCCGGAACACGGCTGCGGGCGTGGGCTCCGGCGTGACGGTCCTCTCGGCCGCGGCCCGCTGCCCGGCGCCGTGGCCCTTGGCGGGCTCGGCGTGCTTTCCGGTCGCGGCTCCGGCGCCGGCCTTGGGCGTGAGCCCGGATGCCGGCGAGGCCGCGGTCCCCGTCGGGGCCGTGCTGATGCGTACCGCGTCCTCGGGTGCCTCGCTGCAGACGGCCAGCACCGTCGTCCCGCCCGCCGCGATGGAGCGCAGCATGTCCCAGGCCTCGGTCCGTTCGCGGTCGGAGAGCTTCAGGTCGGTGTCGTCCACGGCGAGCAGCCGCGGGTGGCCGATCAGCGCGAGGGCGACCGAGAGCCGCAGCGCCTCCGGGCGCTCCAGGTCACGGACCGAGGTGCGCGGCCCCTTGGGCAGCGTTCCGAGGTCCAGCCCGGCCGTGGCGAGCGACTCGTCGATACGGCGGCGCGTTTCCGCGGTCCGCTCGGAACGCGGACGGATCAGCGAGCGCAGCGAGGCGTCCAGGCTGCGCTGCAGCAGGGCGCGTTCGCGGAGGTGCTCCCCGACGGTGAGGGCCGGGTCGAGATCGCTGATGCCGGGAACGTGGCCGAGTCCGCTGACCCGGCGGACCGCCGACATCTTGCGCGGCAGCCGCAGCCCCGCCACCTCGGCGTGTCCCTCGCTGGGGCGCATCCGGCCGGTGAGTGCCAGCAGCAGACATGTGCGGCCGGTGCCGGAGGGGCCCTCGATCGCGAGGAGTGCGCCGGGCTCCGCCTTCACCGTCACACCGCGGAACGCCCATCCGCGCGGACCCTTGAGTCCGAAATTCTCGGCGCTGACGGTTGCCCCGTGCGGGCTGTCCACGAACCCTCCCCCAATTTTGAACTGACCGGTCAGTTCAAAAGTAACCCGAACTCGCGGCCGAAGCAAAACGGCAGGTCGGAGCCGATTGTCAGTGGGGGGCTGCACGATGGGCACACACGGCCACAGCGCCGTCACACGACGACAGGAGGCTCGTCATGGCCAGCACCAACGCCGCGGCACAGCGGCGCCGCGCCACCGCCCCTGCCCCCTCATCGAACGGTCCCGCGAGCGACGTCCACCCCGTCCTGCGCCGGGCCACCGCGCCGCCTGCCGCCCTGGACCTGCTCGCCCAGGCCCGAACGGGGCTGGACGAGGCCGCGACCCTCGACACCCCCAACGAGCGCTACGCCACGGCCCACCTCGCCGCGCTGCGCACCGCCGCGGCCGTCCTCGCCGCGCTGGGCCGCCCGGAGACCAACCCCCGGCGCAGGCAGCGGATTCGCAGTGCCTGGGAGGTGCTGTCCGAGATAGCCCCCGAACTGGCCGACTGGAGTGCCCACTTCGCCGCCGGGGCGCCGCGCAGGGCGCGCGCGGAGGCCGGCATACAGGGTGCGGCGAGCGCCAGGGACGCGGAGGACCTGTTGAGGGACGTCGCGATGTTCCTGCGCATCGTGGAGCGGATGCTGGTCCTCCAGCCTGTCCTGCCCCAGCCCAGGGAACGCCGTCCGGAC